>JAJTBJ010000085.1 GCA_021286985.1 Propionibacteriales bacterium
CTGACCCCGCCACGAAGCGACCGAAGAACCCCGCCATTCAGCAGACGAAGTCACAGCTCGTAGGCTACATGCGGGTCTCGAAGGCCGACGGGTCGCAGACCACCGACCTGCAACGCGACGCCCTCCTCATCGCTGGCGTCGACCCTGAGGCACTGTATGAGGACAAGGCCTCCGGCAAGAAGGACGACCGCCCCCAGCTGACCGGCTGCCTGAAAGCCCTCCGCGCCGACGACACCCTGCTGGTGTGGAAGCTCGACCGGCTCGGTCGAGACCTGCGCCACCTGGTCAACATCGTCCACGACCTCACCCAACGCGGCATCGGCCTGAAAGTCCTCACCGGGCAGGGGGCGGCCATCGACACCACTACCGCCTCCGGCAAGCTGGTGTTCGGCATCTTCGCCGCTCTGGCCGAGTACGAACGCGAGCTGATCTCTGAACGCACCATCGCCGGCCTGGCTGCCGCCCGTGCCCGCGGCCGTAAGGGCGGCAGGCCGTTCAAGATGACGCCCGCCAAAGTTCGCCTCGCTGCCGCATCGATGGGCAAGCCAGGCACCAACGTCGGTGAGCTGTGCAAGGAACTCGGCATCACCCGCCAAACCCTCTACCGGCACGTCTCACCCACCGGCGAACTCCGCGACGACGGCCACAAGATCCTCGACCGTCGGTGACGCAAGGCCCGGTCCGGCCGACACCCAGCACCCAGGACCGACCGAAGGAGCGCCCGCCGAAGAGTGGGACGCCTACAACGCGGCCGTCGACGCCCAGGCAGCGCAGGAAGAGGCGGCCGAGGAACTGCTCCGCGCACGCTATGCAGCCACCTTCCAGGCCTACGCCGAAGCCTTCACCGCGGCCGTACTCGACACGGCGCGGGCCATCGGGCTCACCGTCGCCGTCGAGGTCAAGGCCGAGACCAACCCCGAGGCGGGGTGGTGGGACACCACGGACACGATCAATCCGGCCGACGACGAGCGTGGCGACGCCTTGGCGTGGCACCTGTGGGAAGTAGCCCACGACCGCGTACCGCTCCCGCGCGCCCTCGTCGATATTCCGGCCGAGGACGCCGAGGAGGAGCAGTGACCGCCGGCCGCACCCGGCCCGGGAGGAGTTGGATCGTGACCGGGGGAGTGCTCGCACTAGTTGGTCTGGCCATCGTCTTGTGGCCCGAGCCCGGGTTCACACCGCACCCGCTGCCCTTCCCGCCCTCGGCCTCGACGAGGCCCATCGCGGGCTACGCCGTGTTCGGCTATCCGCTGCTCACCCTGGGTCTCCTCGTCGCCCTGGCGGGTGCTCTTCGTGCGGCTGTCGCCGCCGCTCGATCGCCGCGCCGCTAGACGAGACAACTGTGAAGCGCCAAGGGAGCGGCCTCCCTAGGTCCCAGAGCCATGGCACCTCTGGGCCGCAGCACGCAACCGCGTGCCGCTCCCGCGTGCCCGTCGAAATCCCCGCCGCTGACTGCTATCGTCGACGGTATAGCGTCGACCGGCAAGGAGGGTGGCAACCCATGGAGACTCGTCAGCGCCGTCCACACAACCAGCTCAAGGACGCGATGAGGAAGTACCTGACCACCCTGGACGGCGGACACGCATCCATCTCTGAGATCAAGGCCGCGATCGAGCCCGAGGTTGGTGTCGCCCCGGCCTCCTCCTACCGAAGCTCGCTCCAAGACGAGAGGTACTTCGAGCGCGTGTCTAGGGGCGTGTTCCGTCTCCGTGACTAAACTGCCCGTGAAACTCTCAGACATGCCCCCGCCCGAGACGATCGAGTCGCTCGTCGCCCTGGCCGTGGCCCTAGGAGCCGAGGCCGCCGGCGGCTTCTCCGAACCTGAGGCGGCGCTTGCATCCGCTAGCGAACTCATGCACTCACCAGCCGATGTGAGGCACGTCCGCAGCCTCATTCGCGCCGGACTCGACCCCCTCGGGGACGCGTACTGCGCCATCCGCACGCCGGAGGACCGCCGGTACCTCGGGCAGACCTACACCCCGGCGGCGATCATCAAGGCCATGGTCGGCTGGGCCAGCGATCAGGGCGACCCGCAGCGGATCGTGGACCCAGGGGCAGGATCGGGCCGATACTTGCTCGCTGCCGCCAGGAGATTCCCCAGAGCCGAGCTGCACGGTGCCGATATCGACCCGCTCGCCACAATCATGCTCCGAGCCAACATCGCTGCCAGTGGGCTGGGTGACCGGGCCACCGTGCACCTCGGTGACTACCGAGCCCTGACGCTTGAGAAGATCAACGCCCAGACGCTTTTCATCGGAAACCCGCCCTACGTCAGGCACCACCTCATCGATCCCGAGTGGAAGCAGTGGCTCCTCGCCACGGCTGCCCGCCGTGGCCTCGACGCGAGCGGCCTCGCGGGTCTGCACGTACATTTCTTCCTCGCCACCGCCGAGCACGGCCAACCCGGCGACTACGGCGCGTTCATCACCTCCTCGGAGTGGCTGGACGTCAACTACGGCAAGCTTGTCCGCCAGCTCCTCCTTGACGGACTCGGCGGCGAGTCGCTGCATGTCCTGGCCCCGACTGCGGAACCGTTCGCGGACGCAACCACGACCGGCGCGATCACCTGCTTCAAGATGGGCCAGCCCACCGAGAAGATGAAGGTTCGGCGGGTCGAGACAGTCGCAGACCTCGGCCGGCTCGCCAAGGGCCGAGCTATCTCGCGCGAGCGGCTAGCCGAGACCAACCGCTGGTCGGTGCTCACGCGCGTGACGCCGAAGCTGCCCGAGGGGTACATCGAACTCGGTGAGCTGTGCCGGGTGCACCGCGGCGCAGTGACTGGCGCGAACGACGTGTGGGTTCAGCGCGGCCCGACGCCCAGTCTCCCCGACAGCGTGCTGTTCCCGACCGTCACCAAGGCCCGCGAGCTGTTTGGTGCTGGCAGTCGCCTCGACACCGTGGAGAGCCTTCGGAAGGTCGTCGACCTACCCGTCGACCTCGATGCGTTCGACGCCCTTGAACGTAGAGCGATCGAGAGGTTCCTTCGCGCGGCCAAGGCAAAGCGCGTCCACGAGGGTTACGTGGCCTCCGCCCGGAAGGCTTGGTGGAGCGTCGGGCTGCGCGAGGCCGCGCCCATCCTCGCGACCTACATGGCTCGTCGCCCGCCGGCGTTCGTCCGAAACGATGCCCAGGCCCGGCATATCAACATCGCCCACGGGCTGTACCCACGCGAGAGCATGACCGCCGCGCTCCTCGACAAGCTCGCGGCGCACCTGCGCTCCTCGGTCAGCCTGACCCAGGGGCGGACGTACGCCGGTGGTCTGGTCAAGTTTGAGCCGAAGGAGATGGAGCGCATCCCGGTCCCTAGCCTGGCGATGCTTGCCGAGGGAGCACTGGTTTGACGAAGCCGCCACGATGGTCCGAGGACGAGCTTGATGTCGAAGCGACTGAGGCGATCCGCCTCTTCCGCGAGACTCGGATGCAAGAGCCGTTGGAGGCGTACCTCGACTTCTTCGACGAGTACCGCCAGCACGTCGAGAACCTGATCGAAGGAACCGTCGACCTGACCGAGCTGAGCAACCAGGCCGTGGACTTACTGACTCAGCCCGAGCAGCTGACTGCCGTCCGCTACCTGGCGTCGCCCGCCATCAGTGAGGACGACCTCAAGGTCTTGGCTGAGGCAGTCCTGAGCACCGCCCGACTGCGCGCCGAGCCCGACATGGCCCGCCGTGTCATCGACACAGTGATGCTCGGTCTCGACCGCGAGCGCTTCCCGTGGGTAGCCGAGAACCGCGACCCCACCGAGGCCGAACGTGCCACTACCGTGGTCTCGACCGCAGCGCTGATCGCGACCCAGAAGGTACAGACCGCCCGCCGCAACGACTCAAAGAAGCTTCAAGAGCACGCCGTCGCCGAGATCCTCCTCGCCAACGGCTTCACCCAGGTCCCGCCGCGAACGATCACCAATGTGAGTCACTTCCCGGCACCCGGCGAGTTCTGCGGGGAGTCGTTGTTCGGCACACGGAAGGCCGACCTCGTGATCCGTCTGTATGACGGTCGAGCCATGCCCACCGTCAGCAACTCATCGACCAACTCGGTCAAGCGGCTGAACAACGATGCCGCCATCAAGGCCGAGACTTGGCTCAAGGAGTACGGCACCCAAACATGCGTCCCCGCAGCCGTTCTCTCTGGCGTGTTCAAGATTCACAACCTCTTGGCCGCGCAGAACGACAAGGGACTCACGCTCTTCTGGGGGCACCGGCTAGAGGCGATGATCGAGTTCATCGATCGAACCAAGCCCTGATAGCAGGCGTGCGGCCAGGTCGGTCGAACCGCGCGGTCCGTCTGTCCGACCGGTAACGATCGTTTGTCGTCGAGCACCGTGACGTCGACAGATCGTGGGGAGTCATCGCGTGAGTATGTCAACTCGACTTGGCCCCACCATGGCTTGAGTTGGCCCCACCGGCGAGCTCGCGCGAGGGCTCAGCGCAGCATCGTGAGGGCAGCTTTGGCCAGCACGCGCGGGTCCTTCTCGTAGTGGTGCAATGTGGTCAGCCGCTCGCTCGGGATGCCCAGGAAGTGGTAGACGGCGATCTGGGCGGCTCGAACCGAGTACTGCTCGGTGAAGACCATGTCGAAGGGCATCTCGACGAACTGGCTGATGAAGGCCAGATTCACCGAGTTGGCGGGCACCACCTCCGGGCGGTCCCCCTTGGCCCGACGGGCGAAGAGCGCGCTGGCGTACGGCATGTGTGCGGGCACCACATTGACGATCGAATCCCAGATCTCCTCGGTCTTGGCGGAGATCTTCACCGCCCGGGTATCGACGCGTTCGAGTTGGCCGAGTGTTTCGGTGAGCATCTCGCGCCCGGTCATCTCGATGAAGGGCTTCTTCACGACGTCTCCGGTCCGTCGCGGGTAAAGCGAATAGCCCCAGAACACGGTTTCGTTCGGTTGCTGTGCGGCGAAGTGTGGCTGATGGTGAATCACCAGCGAGACCACCGCGTTGCTGTCGACGAAGGTGTTCAGCGCGTTGCCGGGCAGCTGTCGGGTGATTGCGGAGATTTCGTTGACCAGCAGGTGGTTGTTGGTGGTCACCGTGAAGCTGGTCCACTCGCTCTGGGTGCGGTCGGCGAAGAACTTGTCGGGTTTGCCCAGGCCGTAGAAGTGTTCGGTGGCTTGCTTCCACAGCGCCGCGGACGGAGCGTAGCGTTCGTCCTCGACGATGGCGGTGTCCAGATCGCCCAGCGAGGTGGAGTCGGTGATCGAGCCGTTGGTGCAGAACACCAGGTCGCCCTCATTCACATCGATCAGGCCTGGCTGATTGTCCTTGTCGACCTGCTCGTACTTCAGCCCGATCACGGTGATCCGGTCGCGCAGTGGGTCATCATCGGCGAACACGAACTCGGTCACCTTGCGGTTGCCGACGAACTCGACGCCCTTGCCTTCGAGCCAGGCGCGCATCGGCACGATGATGCTCTCGTACTGGTTGTACGGCGTCCGTGTGACGCCTTCGAGGGTGTTGATTCGGCTGAACTCCAGGATCATCCGGTTCATGTAGCGGCGAAGTTCCATCGCGGAGTTGCTGCGCAGGAAGGCGAAGGTGGTCTCCCACATCCTCCAGAAGTTGGTGGTGAAGAAGTGTGGGCTGGAGGCGAACCACTCTTCGATGCTGAGGTCGTCCAGCCTGGATTCCCGCGATTCTGGCAGCGTCATCAGCTTGGTCAGCAGCACGCGATCGGCCTTGCTGAACTGCATGTGGCTGTAGTCATCGGCATCGCCTCTAGTGCGCGGGCCGCGGGTGTCCATCAGCCGGCCGATGTCCTTGGTCGGATGGGCGTGATCGAAGTCGAGGATCTCCTGGGTCAGGGTCTTTCCCGGCGAGGTCAGAGACGGAATCGAGCCCAAGACGTCCCACAGATTCTCGTAGGTCTCCTCGTTGAGCATCCGGCCGCCGCGGTTCAGGAAGCCGGCCTTGTTGCTGAGCGCCTTGTGCCCGTACTCGGTCTCGTAGGCCGCGACGCGATTGCCGTCGTTGGCGCCGTGGTCTTCCAGGCCGAGAATGGTGATCTGGGAACCGTCCCAGTGTCCATCGCGAATCAAGTAGACGGCGGCGGATAGGCTGCCGATCCCGGCGCCGATGAGGTAAGCCTTGCGAGTCATGGTGTTCTCCTTGTCGATGGGTGCGTCTCAGAGGTGGCTGGTCGCGCTGAGGGTTGATTCGCCGGATGAGGCCTTGTTCAGGCCGACGAGAAAGCCGTCGACCATGATCGCCACCTGGGCGTGCAGTTCGGTGGCGGCCGCCCGGTCTGGGTGGGCGCCAGTGGAGGGCTGAGCCAGCGCCAGGTGCAGGCAGGCGAAAGTGAGCCGGGCGGCGCGCTCAGCCAGAAGCCGTGCCTGCGGGCCGTCCGCTTGGCTGGCCGCGAGCAGTGCGGACGCAACGCCGTCCTCCAGGTCTGCCACGAGTTGCAGGCCGGTCTGGCGATGGAGCATCTTCTCGTGCCCGAAGAGCAGTTCACGCTGATACAGGATGGCGGTGTCCAGCTGTTCGGCGCTTCCCTTCAGGACCGGCATGACGAGGGCGAAGACGGCCTCGATCGGGTCTGTCAGCCCAGCGGCGGCGCGTCTGCCTTCGGTGATCGCCTCACGGAATCGCTCGTTATAGACCATGAGCAACAGGTCGGCCTTGGTGGCGGCGTAGCGGAACAGAGTGCCTGCGGCCACATCGGCTCGGTCGGAGACCTGCTGGGTGGTCATGCCGGCGTAGCCATGCGTTTGGAGGAGATCGTGGGCCGCAGCGAAGATTCGGGCGCGCTTGGCGTCCATGTTGCGATCCCGACGCGATCGTAGGGCTTCCATCGAGCCTCCTGCTGAGTGGACTCATTAACGAGCATACTCAGTATGCCGGTCATGGCAAGACCCCTGCAGAGGTATCGTCGGCCGTTCTTTGGCGGGGGTGACACAGCGCTCAACCTCTTTCGAGTCCGCCGATCGCAAGGTGCCGGTGTTCATGGCCGAGAGCCTGGCTGGAGCGCTGCCCATAAGTTCGCTCACCGCATTGCACGATGAGGGGCATCTATCGCTGCCGGTCCGTTACGCCGGACGGGTGCTGTCGGCGATCCGTGACGCGATCGCCTGGGTCAGCCACAGTTACGGCGTGCGTCTGCAGGATGCGACCCCCGCCTCGCGCGCCGCCCTCGCGGAGGATGCCAGCGGTCTGCGTATGATGACGCTGAGTCGGCCGGGGGTCCACGTTCGCCGGTGGTGCACAGACAAGCGGACGGCATGGCACTGCAGAACACCCAGGCGCGGCTGCGGCTCATCGAGGACGCCATCGAGTCCCGCGGCGGCTACATCTACCCCTACAGCGACCCGGCCACGATCGTCGCGCCGGATGGCGCCGACTGGAAGCTGCCCAAGGCCGTGGGGGAGCAGCAGTGGGAAGTGGTGGCACCAAGCCCTGGCGTGCAGCGCCGTGACCAGCCCCGGACGCAACCACCGACCCTCAGTGTGGCTCCGTGAGTTCTGCGTCGGCCGGCTCCTCCGCCGCAGGGCCGACGGGACAGGCTGTGGGGTCTCGGCGTAGCAGGTAGAGCTTGCCGAACAGGGTGCGCTTGATGCCGACGAGACGCAGCCCGGGCATGTCGGCCTGGTAGATGGCGACCAACTTCAGCACCCGGGTGTCCATCGTTATCGCCACCTGGTGGCGATCGGCTTCGGCGGCGAGGTGGGTGAAGACGCGACGCCGGAAGGGCGCGGCGATCCCGACTCCTTGAACAACTGCGTGGTGGTCGGACAGTTCCCAGCCGCCGCGTCGCGGGTGGACCAGCTGGGTTGCGGTCTGGTCGAAGTAGCCGACTAGCCAGCCACCCCGACCCATGGCCCGCATCTTGAGCCTCACGGCGAGCGGGCTGAGAACCCACCACAGGAAGATGGCGTAGCCGACCATGCCGGCGATCGCCACGCCGGCGAAGGCAGCCGGGTCAGCGTGCAGCAGCAGGGCAAACCCAATCGCGCCGGCCACGACGGCAGCGGCCAGAACCGACCAGAAGACCTTGATGGAAGTTGATTCGAGCAGCCGGCTCCGGGCCACAGCAACCATCCGCCGCCGATTGGCCCCGGTGAGCGGCTCGGTGCCGGCCAGCGGTGCAGGAGGCGGCGGGACCGTCACTGTCACGGGTCGATGCCTCCTTCCCGAGGGTGGCGTTGGCCGGATAGGCCGCGGGGTCTCATTGTTGCGGTTGGGCACGGCCACGGCTGGGTCCTCCTCATGGTGTCGGTCCGCCGCTCCTTGGCGGAGCGGCCAGTTCACCGAAGACAAAGCGCGTCCGTTGCGGGCCACTGTGACCCCGGAAAGTGTCCGGATCGGAGTCCTGCGCAGGCATAAGGGGTCAGGACGGCGAGCTGGGCGGTCCGGCCCGGCTGGGGGAAGGCGGTGGTTGTGGTGCTCGATGCAGGGTTGCTCCGCCCGAATCTGTCCGTGCCGGCGGATCGGAAGGGGCCAGAATGGTTCGGCGACGTGTTGACGCACAGCCCACGCTGGAAGCGTGGTGGTTCGAGCCGGAGGAGGCGCGAGTTGAACAGGTTCGGCAGGTTCGCGCTGCAGTCGTGGCAGACCCTGGCGCCGGCAGCCCTCGCTCAGATTACGGATCCCAGCCGGCACTTTTCGGAGCTGGGGGAGGAAGCGGAGAGCCAGTGGGCGAGCCTGTGGCCGCAGCTGCTGACCCCGGACAGCCCGGGGGAGAACCTGTTCAGCAAGGCGGGCCGGATCGAGGCGGCGAAGATGCAGGCCGAGGAGATGATCCGAGCCGAGCTGCTGACACCACCGGAGGAACTGCAGGAGCCCGACGAGGGCGACGATCCCGGCCCGCTGGGCGACGTGATGCAGGCATGGCGGTCCGTCCTGGACGAGGACAGCTAACCCCCGAAGCCCCGGCCCCGACCCGTCCGGTCGGGCCGACGTTCCGGCCGGGCAGCCAGGCCGATCTTGCGCCTTCGGGGACTCGGGCGAGGCTCGCAGCGAACGTGGAGGCGCTGACCACACTCAGACAGCTACAGGCCGCGGACCGGCCGGCGACGCCGGCGGAGCAGCAGGTGCTGGCCCGGTGGGGCGGCTGGGGCGCCCAGGGGCTGTCGCAGATCCTTGATGACGACCGGCCAGAGTTCGCCGGCGACAGGGCCACGCTGCGGGAGCTGTTGCCGGCGGCGGATTACGAAGCGGCCCGCCTGACCACGATCAACGCCCACTACACCGACGCTGCCTTGGTGGCCGAGATCTGGCGGGCGGTGGAGAATCTGGGGTTCGAATCCGGCCGAGTGTTGGAGCCGGGCTGCGGGTCGGGAACGTTCATCGGGTTGGCACCTGGTGGGGCTCAGCTGACCGGTGTCGAGCTGGACCCGACCACTGCGGCGATCGCCGGCTACCTGTACCCGCAGGCGTCGATCCGGGCGGAGAGCTTCGCCGAGACCCGGTTCCCGGCCGGCCACTTCGACGCCGTGGTGGGGAACGTGCCGTTCGGCAACGTTGTGCTCCACGATCCGCGCTACAACAGTGGCCGGCTGGCGATGCACAACCACTTCATCGTCAAGGGGCTGGAGCTGGTGCGTCCCGGCGGCGTGGTGGCCGTGCTCACCTCGAGGTACACGATGGACGCCACCAACCCGTCGGCGCGTCGCGCGATGGCCGAGCTGGGCGACCTGGTGACAGCGGTCCGGTTGCCGTCCAAGGCGCACTGGCGGGCCGCGGGCACCGAGGCAATCACCGATCTGCTGGTTGTCCGACGGCGTGAACCCAACCGTCCGCCGGCGGACCAGCGCTGGATCGTCACCAGCCCGATCCGGGTGCCCGGCCCTTCAGGAGAGGAGGAGGTGCGGGTCAACGAGTACTGGCAGCTGAACCCCGACCACGTACTGGGCAGC
>JAJTBJ010000086.1 GCA_021286985.1 Propionibacteriales bacterium
CCACCACCAATCCCCTGCTGCTCACCCTGATCGCGGCCGCCATGTTGGTGGTGGTACTGGCCCGGCGCTCGAATGCGCCCTGGGCCCGCTCGATCCGTGCCTACCTGGCGCTGGCCGCAGTGGTGATCGGCGTGCGGATGCTGTTTCAGATCGTCATCGGCGCCCACAGCGGCACCACCGTGCTGTTCACCCTTCCGGAGCTTCCACTGCCGCAGTGGGCCGCTGGCATCCGGCTGGGCGGTGAGGTCACCGCTGAGGCGCTGGTGCGCAGCGGCTACGACGCCCTGCGCCTGGCTGTGCTGCTGTTCGCGGTCGGGGCGGCCAATGCCCTGGCCAGCCCACGCCAGGCGCTGCGCTCGGTTCCGGCCGCCCTGTACGAGGTGTCGGTCGCGGTGGTGGTGGCGTTGAACGTGGCCCCCCAGCTGATCGAGAGCGGACAGCGCGTGCATCGGGCTCGCCGACTGCGCGGCGAGTCCAAGACCGGACCCCGCGCCGGCCTGGAACTCGGCCTGGCCGTCCTCGGCGATGCGATCGATCGCTCCTTGTCACTGGCGGCGGGGATGGAGTCCCGCGGCTTCGCGCGCACCAGCCGACGCACCACTCAGGGCGGCTGGCTGCTGATCGGCTCAGCCGTGGTGGCCACCTTCGGCGGCTTCCTGCTGCTGAGCACCTCCGACCGCATCCTGGCTGTCGCCGTCCTGGTTCTCGGGCTGGCCGGCACCAGTTGGGGTCTTCGACGCGCGGGCGCGCGACTCGGCGTCACCCGGTTCCGCCCACCTGCCTGGCGATGGCGGGAAACCCTCACGGTGGCGGCCGGGGTGCTGTGCGCGGGCATCGTGTTGGCCACCGGCACGCTCGACCATGCGGCCGTCTTCCCCAGCACCGACCCGTTGAGCTGGCCGCAGCTGCCGCTCAGCCTGCTGGCCGCCGTGCTGCTGGTCTTGGCACCGCTACCGCTGACCATCGCGACCAGCAGCGTCCCCGACGCTGCCCGGAACGACCGGCAGGTGCGCGACCTGCGTCCGGTCGCGGAGGTGGCGCGGTGATCGCCTTCGACCAGGTGAGCTTCACCTACCCCGACGCCGTCCGACCGACCCTGGATGAGGTCAGCTTCACCATCGCCGAAGGCGACCTGTGCCTGGTCATCGGGGGCACCGGCTCGGGTAAGTCCACGCTGCTGGGCGCCCTCAACGGGTTGGTGCCGCATTTCACCGGCGGGCGACTGACCGGACGGGTCCTGGCCGACGGCCGCGACACCGCCCATTTCCGCCCCCGCGACCTGGCCGAAGTCGTGGGCTATGTCGGCCAGGATCCGCTGCGCGGCTTCGTCACCGACACCGTCACCGACGAGATCGCCTACGGCATGGAACAACTCGGCCTGGCGCCGGCGGCCATGCGCAAGCGCGTCGAGGAGACCCTCGACCTGCTGGGCATCGCCGAACTGCGCGAACGGCCCTTGATCGAGTTGTCCGGCGGACAGCAGCAGCGGGTGGCGATCGCGGCGGTGCTGGCCGCCCGTCCGCAGGTGCTGGTGCTGGACGAGCCCACCTCCGCACTCGATCCCACCGCCGCCGCCGATGTGCTGGCTGCGATCACCACCCTCGTGCACGAGGTCGGGCTGACTGTCGTGCTGGCCGAGCATCGGTTGGAGCGGGTGATGCACGCCGCCGACACGATGCTCTGGCTTCCCGGGGACGGACGGGTGGTCTGCGGGCCGCCCGCCGAGGTGCTGGCCGGCTGCGACCTGACTCCGCCCCTGGTGGGCTTGGCCCACGTACTGGGCTGGCAGCAGGTGCCGTTGAGCGTGCGCGAGGCGCGTCGACGGGTGTTGGCCGAAGGGCTGCTGCCCAGTCCGCCCCCGCCAACCCCAGCGCCAGCGGGGGCGCCGGTGCTGGTCGCCGGAGGTGTGGGCGTTCGCTATGGCGACGTGACCGCGGTCGACGCAGTGGAGTTGACCTTGCGTCGCGGCGAGATCACCACTTTGCTGGGTCGCAACGGCTCGGGAAAGTCCTCGCTGCTGTGGGCCCTGCAAGGGGCGCTCAGCCACTCCGGCGACGTGTCGGTCGCCGACCAGAACCCGTCCGCCCTGCCCGCCGGGCAGGCGCGCCGGCTGGTCTCGTTGGTGCCGCAGACAGCGGCGGACCTGCTCTACCTGTCGTCGGTGGGAGCCGAATGCGACCGCTCGGATCGTGACAGCGACGCCCCCGCCGGCACCACTGCCGCCCTGCTGGCCCGCCTGGGAGTGCGCGTCGAGCCCGACCGCGACCCGCGGGATCTGTCAGAAGGCCAGCGGTTGGCGTTGGTGCTGGCCATTCAGTTGAGCGCCCACCCGGACGTGCTGCTGTTGGACGAGCCCACGCGCGGTCTTGATTACCGCGCCAAGGCGGAGCTGGCGCAGATCGTCACCGAGCTGGCGACCGATGGGCTGGCGGTCCTGGTGAGCACCCACGATGTGGAGTTCGCAGCCACCGTCGGCCACCACACCATGCTGATGGCCGACGGTGAGCTGATCGCCGAGGGGCCCACCGCTGAGTTGCTGGCCTCCTCGGTGGCCTACGCGCCGCAGTTGGCCAAGGTATTCGCTCCGGCCGCGGTCCTCACCGTGGCCGACGTGCGCGCGGGGCTGTCATGAGCGCCACCACGCGAGCCCGGATGAGCATCGTCGTCGCCGCCATCGCCGGCCTGCTCGCCTTCTGCTGGCCGCTGCTGCTGGCCCCCGGCGCGGTGGTGAGTGCCCAGCTGGCACCGCTGGTCTTCGCCGGCGTCCTGGTGGTGGTCCTGGCGGTGGTGCTGGCCGAGCTGTCCGCCGCCGAACTGGACGCCAAGACTCTGGCCATGCTGGGCGTGCTGGCTGCCGTCGGGACGATCCTGCGTCCGCTCGGGGCCGGCACGGCCGGCTTCGAGCTGGTGTTCTTCGTGATCATTCTGGCCGGCCGGGCCTACGGCGCGGGCTTCGGTTTCATCCTCGGCGCCCTCACCTTGTTCACCTCGGCTCTGATCACCTCCGGTGCCGGGCCGTGGCTGCCCTACCAGATGCTGGCTGCCGGCTTCGTGGGATTGTTCGCCGGGCTGCTGCCGCGTCTGCGGGGTGCGGCGGAGATCGCCCTGCTGGCCGGCTACGGCATGGTCTCGGCGTTCGCCTACGGCTGGCTGATGGACTTCTCCTTCTGGCCTTTCGCCCTCGGCGACGGCACCCAGCTGTCCTTCGACCCCGCACTGGGACCCTGGCAGAACCTGCAGCGTTTCGCTTGGTACAACCTGGCCACCTCGATGGGGTGGAACGTCGGCCGGGCGCTCACCAATGCGGTGCTGATCGCCGCCCTGGGCGCTCCCCTGCTGCGGTTACTGCGCCGAACGGGACGACGCGCCGAGGTTGTCCAGCCCGCAATTGCTGCACCTGAGGCGGAATAGTGGTCGCTAACCCCCGGTTGGGGTTTGTGATAGCCACCGAACTCACGTGAAGGGACCTCACATGGCCTACACCCTGCCCGATCTCGACTACGACTACGGCGCCCTGGCCCCGGCGATTTCCGGCGAGATCATGGAGCTGCATCACTCCAAGCACCACGCCGCCTACGTTGCCGGCGCCAACACCGCCTTGGACAAGCTGGCCGAAGCCCGCGACAAGGGCGACTTCGCCGCCATCCCCAAGCTGGAGAAGGATCTGGCCTTCCACATGGGCGGCCACATCAACCACTCGATCTTCTGGAAGAACATGTCGCCCAACGGCGGCGGCGAGCCGACCGGCGACGTCGCGTCCGCGATCGACGAGTTCTTCGGCTCCTACTCCGCCTTCACCGGCCAGTTCGAGGCCGCTGCGAACTCCCTGCAGGGTTCCGGCTGGGCGATGCTGGTCTGGGACTCCTTCGGCAAGCGGCTGAACATCAACCAGCTCTACGACCAGCAGAACAACCTGCCGGTGGGCCAGCTGCCGCTGCTGCAGCTCGACATGTGGGAGCACGCGTTCTACCTGCAGTACAAGAACGTGAAGGCCGACTACGTGAAGGCGTGGTGGAACGTGGTCAACTGGGCCGATGTTGCTGAGCGCCTGGCCAAGGCCAAGGCCGCCGACATCTTCTGAGGCACGACCGCGCGCTCTTCCAGCGAGGGCTCGCCTGAGCGTCCAAAGCCCGCCTGACAGCGGAGTTCGGACGCGAAGGGCGAGCCCTCGCTGCGTGTGGGGTGACAGCGCGCAGCCCCCGGCGACACGCCGCATTTCCTGAGAAGAAGTTGACCAATCTCTCAGGATCAGGCAGGCTGTTCTCAGGAAACCGCCGCCGAACAAGGATTTTGCGTTTTGAAGAAGGTCATCACTGCTGTCGCTCTGGGCATCGCGCTCACCGCTGGCGGCACCACCACCGCGACTGCCCTGCACAAGGATGTCCGGCTGACGATCGACGGAAAAGCAGTTCCCGGCGGCACCTTTGCAGTGACCGTGGCCGACGTCCTCGCCGGTAACGGAATCGTCCTCGGCCCCAACGACCTGGTGTCTCCCGCGCTCGACACCAAGGTCGAGGACGGCACTGACGTGGCGGTCACCTACTCCAAGCCGATCACGCTCACCGTGAATGGCAAGCAGGAAGTCTTCGTCAGCACTGCTGCGACCGTGGCTGACCTGCTGGGCAGCAAGAGCATCCCCGAACTCAATCAGGCGTGGGTGTCGGTGCCGACTTCGACCGAACTCCCGCGTAATGGCCTGGCCATCTCGGTCAGCACACCGAAGCAGATCACCTTGGCCGTCGCCGGCGGCGAGCCGAAGAAGCTCACCACCACTGCCAACACCGTCGCCGACCTGCTCACCGAACAGGGTGTCAGCGTCGATGCTGACGATCAGGTCTCCCCGGCGCTGGCCGACTTCGTCACCGAGGGTGCCGCGGTCAAGGCCGACCGGGTGGAGATCACCACCAAGACCGTCACCGAATCGGTTGATCCCCCGGTGACGAAGAAGAAGAACGCGACGATGTGGGCGGGCGAATCCCGCACCATCGTCAAGGGCAAGCCCGGTGAAGCCAACCGGGTGTACCAGATCACCACGGTGAACGGCGAGGTCACCAAGAAGACCATCGTCACCGAACTGTTCCTGGTGCAGCCCGAGCCGGCCACTGTCGAGGTCGGCACCAAGACCACCGCGAACGGCGTGGGCATCAACCTTGCCCGGGCCGCGATGTGGGACCGGATCGCTCGGTGTGAGTCCGGTGGCAACTGGCACATCAACACCGGCAACGGCTACTACGGTGGCCTGCAGTTCAATCTGGCGTCGTGGCGAGCCAATGGTGGCCGCGACTTCGCCGCTCGGCCCGACCAAGCCACCCGCGAGCAACAGATCACGGTGGCCAATCGCTACTACGCGAAGGCCGGCACCCGGCCCTGGTCCTGCGCCTGACCCAGATCCCCCCTGGCCGTCTTCCCCCTTGACGGCTGCCTGAAATGACCGACTCGTACCCAGAGAGAGCCATGAAGAAAATCATCACTACCGCAGCGCTCAGCCTGGCGCTGCTGGCCAGTGGCACCGCCAATGCCGCGGCCCAGACTCCGACCGAACCGACGTCCACGACGACGGCCGCCACCACAACTGCGGACGCCACCACCCTGGCCCCCACCGCGCGAGTGATCCAGACGGTCGCCAAGCCCCACAAGATCACCTTGAAGGTGGGCAACGGCAAGCGGAAGAAGACCAAGACCAGGGCCGCCACCGTGGCTGACCTGTTGGCGCTGCGCGGCATCACCCTCGCGGCCACCGACATCGTCTCCCCCGCACCCACCAAGAAGGTCACCAAGGGCCTGAAGGTCACCGTGCAGCGGGTGACGGTCTCCTCCCTCACCCGGACCGAGGTCGTCGCCGCCCCGATGACCAAGCAGAACAACCCCACCATGCGTCGGGGCCTGACCAAGGTTCTGCAGGCCGGCGTCCCCGGCTCTGCCGAGCGGACCTACACCGTGCTCACCATCAACGGCACCAAGACCAAGCTGATCCTGGCCGCTGAGACCGTCCTGGTCGCCCCGGTGGCCGGGGTACTCGAGGTAGGCACGAAGGGCAAGCCGCTGAACCTGGCGCACCTGAAGCTGTGGAACAAGATCGCCAAGTGCGAATCCGGCGGCCGCTGGCACATCAACACCGGCAACGGCTACTACGGCGGTCTGCAGTTCGCGCTGGGCACCTGGCGGGCCTACGGCGGACGCGACTTCGCCTCCAAGCCGCACAAGGCCACCAAGGCGGAGCAGATCACTGTGGCCAACCGGGTCTACAAGAAGCAGGGCACTCGTCCGTGGGGTTGCGCCTAACCCTTTGACTTCCCCCACCCCAGCGGCCCAGGCAACTCACTCCCCCGAAGTTGCCTGGGCCGCCTGGCGTTGGGGTCAGTAGTCCTCGGGGTTCACACCCTCGACGTAGTCCACGCCGACCACTTCCTTGACGACCGGCTGGCCGCAGACCACCCGTCCGCGTTCGGGGTCATAGGACATGGTCGCGTGGCCGGCGAACACCCAACCGTTGTTGATCGCCATGGTGACCTTGTGGTTGAAGGTCTCGTTGTCGGGGCCGGTGAGAAAGCGGTAGAGGATCACGGCCAGAACTGTGCCACACGGACAACGCTTAGCCCCGTACGAAACACCCGCGCCGACAAGGTGATCGCCCCCAAATCCGCCACCAGCGACGCTGAGCGCGGACTCCGTGCGTCACACCGCCACCCAAACGCAGAACCGCCCGCCCCCGGCAGGGGACGGGCGGTTCTGACGATCTGTGAAGGCTCAGGCCTCTTCGTCGTCCTTGCCGGCAAGGACGTTGACGAAACCAGCGGCCTCAGCGGCCTCGATCGAGTTGAACCAGACCTCGGCCACGGTGGCGTCGTACCACTGCGACTCGGGGGTGTGGAACTTGCCCGAATCGGCGTTGCCCTTGATGTCGAAGCCCTCCGGCGGGTTCTCACCCACGTAGGAGCCTTCGCCGTACTTCGACTCCTCGGCGACGGCATCGCTGGACTCGACGGCCTCGGCGACGACCTCAGCCGGGATCTCCTCGGCGGCAGCCTTCTTGGCCGGGGCCTTCTTGGCAGCAGCCTTCGGCTCGGCCTTCTTGGCCACCGGCTTGCCGGCGCCCTTGGCCTTGGCCTTACGGGAATCCTCGACGGACTCGGTGATGACCTCGATCACGGCCATGGGGGCGTTGTCGCCCTTGCGCGGCCCGATCTTGGTGATCCGGGTGTAGCCACCCTCGCGCTCGGCCACGGCCGGGGCGATGTCGTTGAACAGGATCCGGACGACGGCCGGGTCCTTGACGGTCTGCAGCACCAGACGGCGGTTGTGCAGGTCGCCCCGCTTGGCCTTGCTGATCAGACGATCGGCCAGCGGCTGAACCCGCTTGGCCTTGGCCTCGGTGGTCGTGATCTTGCCGTGCTGGAACAACTGCGTGGCCAGGTTGGCCAGGATGATCCGCTGGTGGGCCGGGCTACCGCCGAAACGGGGACCCTTAGTCGGCTTAGGCATTGTGGTCTATCTCCTGATCAGTACGTGTCGTCGTAGTCGACGTCACTGTCGTAGTTGGCCAGAGCGCTCAGCGGGTCGAACCGCGGGGAGCTGTCCTTCAGCGACAGGCCCATCTCCTGCAGGCGGAGCTTGACTTCCTCGATCGACTTGGAGCCGAAGTTGCGGATGTCGAGCAGGTCCTGCTCGGTGCGGGAAACCAGTTCGCTGACGGTGTGGATGCCCTCGCGCTTCAGGCAGTTGTAGCTGCGCTGGGTGAGCTTGAGGTCCTCCACCGGCAGGGCGAGGTCGGCGGCGAGCTGCTCGTCCACCGGGGACGGGCCGATCTCGATGCCTTCAGCGTCGGCATTCAGCTCGCGAGCCAGGCCGAACAGCTCGACCAGGGTCTTACCAGCGGAAGCCATCGCGTCACGGGGCTTCATGGAGGCCTTGGTCTCCACGTCCACGATCAGCTTGTCGAAGTCGGTGCGCTGCTCAACGCGGGTGGCCTCGACCTTGTAGGTGACCTTGAGCACCGGGGAGTAGATCGAATCCACCGGGATCCGACCGATCTCGGCGTCGGGGTTCTTGTTCTGCGCGGCGGACACGTAGCCACGGCCCCGCTCGACGACCAGCTCCATCTCGATCTTGCCGGTCTCGTTCAGGGTGGCGATGTGCAGGTCGGGGTTGTGGATCTCCACCCCGGCCGGCGGCGCGATGTCGGCAGCGGTGACCGCGCCGGCGCCGGACTTGCGCAGGTACATGACGACCGGCTCGTCCTCTTCGCTGGAGATCACCAGGCTCTTCAGGTTCAGGATGATCTCGGTGACGTCCTCGACCACGCCGGGCAGCGTGGAGAACTCGTGCTGGTTGCCCTCGATCTTGATGCTGGTCACCGAGGCGCCCGGGATGGACGACAGCAGGGTGCGACGCAGTGAGTTACCCAGGGTGTAGCCGAAGCCGGGCTCCAGGGGCTCGATGACGAACCGCGAACGGTACTCGTCAACGACCTCCTCACTCAGGATCGGACGCTGTGCAATGAGCATGTTCTTCTTTCCTCTCCACCGCCCACTATTTGACGGTGATTAGTCGCCGGGAGGCCCCGGCAGGGTTGTGTACTGGTTCGCCTCCCCGCGATGCGAGGAGGCGAACCAGGGCTCTTACTTGGAGTACAGCTCGACGATCAGCTGTTCGGTGACGTCGATGGTGATCTGCTCGCGAACCGGCAGCTGGTGCACCAGGATCCGTCCCTTGTTCGGACGGGAGGTCAGCCAACCCGGAACCGCCTGATCGTTGAAGGTCTCCCGCGCAATGACCAGCGGGGTCAGGTTCAGCGACTTCGGCTTGACGTCGATCACGTCGTAGGCGCTCACCCGGTAGCTGGGCACGTTGACCTTCTTGCCGTTGACCAGGAAGTGACCGTGAACGACCAGCTGACGCGCCTGACGACGGGTCGAGGCCAGGCCGGAGCGGTACACCACGTTGTCCAGGCGGGACTCCAGGATGATCAGCAGGTTGTCACCGGTCTTGCCCGACTGGCGAGTGGCCTCTTCGTAGTAGCGGCGGAACTGCTTCTCCAGCACGCCGTAGGCGAAACGAGCCTTCTGCTTCTCCTTGAGCTGCAGCAGGTACTCGCTCTCCTTGGTCCGGCCGCGGCCGTGCATGCCCGGCGGGTAAGGACGGTGCTCGAAAGCCTTGTCGTTACCGACCAGGTCGGTGCCGAGCCGACGGGACTTCTTGGTGATGGGTCCGGTGTAACGGGCCATGGTTTATCTCCTCTTCGACTCGGGGCTCAGACGCGACGGCGCTTGGGCGGACGGCAACCGTTGTGCGGCACCGGGGTGACATCGGAGATCGGACCGATCTCCAGCCCGACAGCGCCGAGGGAACGGATGGCGGTCTCGCGGCCGGAGCCGGGACCCTTGACGAAGACGTCGACCCGCTTCATGCCGTGCTCCATGGCGCGGCGACCCGCGGCCTCAGCGGCCATCTGGGCGGCGAACGGGGTGGACTTGCGCGAGCCCTTGAAGCCGACAGTGCCGGCAGAGGCCCATGAGATCACCGCACCGGTGGGATCGGTGATCGAAATGATCGTGTTGTTGAACGTGCTCTTGATGTGCGCCTGACCGGCGACAACGTTCTTCTTCTCTTTGCGACGCACCTTGCTCTTGGCGTTTTTGGCGCTCGCACGGCCTGCAGTAGCCAATTCAGTTACTCCTGGTTATCTCGGGTTCACCGGGCCGCGGTTAGCGGGCCTTCTTCTTGCCGGCGACGGCCTTCTTCTTGCCCTTGCGGGTGCGGGCGTTGGTCCGGGTGCGCTGACCGCGGACCGGAAGGCCCATGCGATGACGACGGCCCTGGTAGGAGCCGATCTCGATCTTGCGACGAATGTC
>JAJTBJ010000087.1 GCA_021286985.1 Propionibacteriales bacterium
TTCGACGTCGCCGCCCTGCGCCGGGTGGTGTTCCTGGCCCGGATGCGCGCCTCGGGCATGCCGATCACCCAGTTGCGCCGCTACGTCGAACTCGTCGACTCCGACACCCTCGAGTCCCTGCCCGAACGACTGGCCATCATGCGCCAGCACCGCGAGGCGCTGCTACGGCGCCTGGCTGAAACCCAGGTGGCCTTGGCCATCACCGACTACAAGATCGCCAGCTACGCCGCTGGCCCCACTCCTGACGACATTGAGGAACAGAAACGACCATTCCCCGCCGCCGCATCGACCGTCGGGACGAGGCGGTCATCGCCACCAAGTTCGGCATTCTGACCATGCCTGGCGTCGGTCTACCCCGTGGATTGGACGCCCGTCCCGAGCGGGTCGCGCGCTGCGTCGATGCTTCGCTGTCCCGATTGGGGATCGACGTCATCGACCTGTACTACCTGCATCGGGTCGACCCGAAGGTGCCGGTGGAGGAGACCATCGGCGCGATGGCCGAACTCGTCACGGCCGGCAAGGTGCGCAACCTCGGCATCTCCGAGGCCACCGGCGACCAACTGCGTCGGGCGCATGCCGTGCACCCGATCGCGGCCCTGCAGAGCGAATGGTCGGTCTTCACCCGCGATCTCGAAGCCGACACCCTGCCGGTCGCCAGGGAACTCGGCGTGACCGTGGTTCCCTACAGTCCGTTGGGACGTGGAATGCTCACCGGCGATGCCGCAGCCACCCGCAAGTTGGGCATCATTGACTTCCGGCGCACCCTTCCGCGCTGGCGCGGCGACAACCTCGAACACAACCTGGCGTTGGTCGAGCGCATCCGCCAACTCGCCACCCAACAAGGTGTCACCGCGGGCCAGATCGCGCTGGCCTGGCTGTTCAACCAAGGCGATGACGTGGTGCCGATCCCTGGCACCAAACGCCGCCGCTGGTTGGACGAGAACGTCGCGGCAACCGAGGTTCACCTCGACGCCGCCACGGTGGCCGAGCTGAACACGATGACCGCAGCCGGCACCCGCTATGCCGAGGGCACTGCGAGCGGCATTCCGTCCTGAGTGACTACCAGCGCCCCATGGCGCGCAGCACCTGCTCGGTGACGGCGGGCAGGTGCTCGTCGAGGGCGGCCAGGCCGCGTTCGGTGCTGGCGCCGGGGTGGGCCACCCGATGGATCACCTCGGACGCGTCGATGCCCTCGGCGCGCTGCAGCGCGATCGTCCCGGCCACCGTCTGCCAGACCATCTCGCGGCACAGCTGCCGATCGAAGCCATTGCGATCGGCCACCGCATCAGCCCACACCTCCATCGCGTGGGCGTACAAGGCCGGGCCGTTGCTGGTCAGCGCGCAGTAGAAGTTGATCTCGTCGGCGCCGACTTCGTACAGCACTCCGCTGGCGGTCAGCGCTGCCCGGACGGCGTCGCGCTGGGCCTCGCTCGACGCGCCCACCCAGGTGAGCAAGGTGCCACCCTGCCCGGTGCCGAGGTTCACATTGGGGAAGGTCTCGGCCCACGCGGGGACGAACGCGCCGAAATCGGCGTTGATGGTGCTCGCCACCAGGAACGGCTGCCGACGGGCCACCACCTCGGCATTTTCGGCCAACACCTGCCGGGCTGCCGCTGCGGTCATCCACAAGAAGACGACCTCGCAACGCTCGAAGATGTCCGCGGCCGAGGCGGCCAAGGTGACGCCGGGAGCGTCGGCCACCACCTGCTGCGCGGTGGCAGCCGTCCGACTGTAGGCGAACACGTCCGGCACGCCGGCCCGACTCAGCCCACGCGCCAACGCGCCGCCCAAACGACCCAGTCCGATGATTCCGATCGTCACGTCGGTGAGTCTAGGCCGCCGAAGTCTGAGGCTGCGGTCGCGCCCGGCGATAAAGAAATGGCTCCACGCCTCGCCCCGACGACCCGGCCGGGCGAGAATGGCGGCATGCGGACCCCCCGATTTCTCGCCGCAGCCGCGACTGCCACTGCGCTCGCTCTGCTGACCATGCCGTCTGTCCCGGCCGCGGCCACGCCCGTCACCCCGGACGGGCCGAGGGCCGGCATCGTGCTGCCGGCGAAGACCACCAAGATCTCCCTCAGCGTGGACGTCGCGGCGAACCAGCACCCGATCAGTCCCCTGATCTACGGGGTCAACTACGCCTCTCAGACCGCCGGTTTGAGTTCACAGTTCACCGTGCCGGTCGATCGCTGGGGCGGCAACTCAACCTCCCGCTACAACTACCTCAACGACACGTACAACACCGGGCAGGATTGGTACTTCGAGAACATCGTGGCGGGGCCGGGCGAGCGGCTCACCGACGTCGTCGATTCCGATCGTGCTCACCACTCGGCCAGTCTGGTGACGGTGCCGATGATCGGGTGGGTGTCGAAAGACTCCCCCAGCGAGCACCCGTTCAACTGCTCCTATCCCAAAGTGAGCTTCCCCCACCAGAACGACTTCGACTACTGGGATCCCGACTGCGGCAACGGCGTCAACGGCAGCACCGAACTCACCGCCGACCCCACCACCACTTCAGTTGCAGCCAACGCCGCCTTCAGCGGTGCCATGGTCTCCTCGCTGGTCTCCCGCTACGGCACCGCGGCCGCCGGCGGCGTCGGGTTCTACGCCCTCGACAACGAGCCGGTGCTGTGGAACTCCACCCACCGCGACGTCCACCCCGACCCCCTCACTGCCGACGAGCTGTGGACGAAGTCGCAGGCCACTGCGACCGCGGTCAAGAACGCCGACCCGTCCGCTGCGGTGCTCGGCCCGTCCGATTGGGGCTGGTGCGCCTACTACTTCTCCGCGGCCGACGACTGCGGGCAATCCACCGCCGACCGGGACGCCCACGGCGGCCTGCCGCTGGGCGCCTGGTACCTGCAGCAGTTCGCCGCTGCGCAGGCCGGCGGCAGCCCCCGGCTGCTGGACTACTTCGACGAGCACTTCTATCCCCAAGCCAACGGCGTCGCCCTGAACTCGGCCGGCAGCTCGGCCACCAAGGCTCTGCGGCTGCGCTCCACCCGGGCGCTATGGGATCCCAGCTATGTCGACGAGTCCTGGATCAGCGAAGCCAACGGCGGCAAGCCGCTGGCGTGGATCCGCACCATGAAGGCGTGGACGGCGCAGTACTACCCGGGCACCAAGACCGCGATCACCGAGTACAACTTCGGTGGCCTGGAATCGATGAACGGGGCACTGACGCAGGCCGACGTCCTGGGCATCTTCGGGCGCGAAGGCCTCGATCTGGCCACCTTGTGGGGCCCAGGCAAAGCGAGCCAGCCGTGGGCCTACGCGTTCAAGATCTACCGCAACTACGACGGCCACGGCGCCGCCTTCGGCAGCACCTCGGTGAAAGCCACCACCAGCAACCAGGGCAAGTTGGCGATCTACGCTGCCACCAAGGCCAATGGCACCGTGACCATCATGGTGATCAACAAGACCGGCTCCACGATCTCCTCGACCCTGAGCCTGAAGAACTTCTCGCCGAAGTCGAAGGCGACGGTGTACCGCTACTCCTCGGCCAGCAAGACCAAGATCGTGAAGAAGTCGTCACTGAAGGTGAAGTCGAAGAAGCTCAAGGCCGCCTACCCCGGCTCATCGATCACTCTGCTGGTCATCGGTCGGCGCTGAATATCCGACGCCCGACCCAGGGTCCGGGACGCCGGGGGCGCGGCTCGTCATTCGCTCCCGATCGCGGCGGTTCTGCTGAATCGCCACCCCTCCGCGAATCAGCCTCACCACGGTGAAGCCGACGACCAGGATTCCGATCAGGACGAAGGCGGCCGGCATGATCAGGAAGAGCCACTGCTGCGGACCGCTCCCGGAAATACTCGGAAGCACCGCGTAGACCATGAAGGCCATGCCACCGCTGATGCTCAACCAGATCAGTCCCCAGACCCCGACGAAGGCGGTCTTGATCACGTCCGCCCCGGTCGCCTCCGGGCGCAGGCCGGTCACCGAGCCGGCGTACCCGGTGGCCGCGGTGGTGGCGTACTGGTCGTAGACATGGTCGGGGATCAAGCTGACGAAACCAGCCAGCCAGGACGCGGCGGCCGGGACTCCGTCAGGAAGCTGCGGGCCGCGTCCGAAGAAGATCACGTTGTTGCCTTCGATCCGCAGTCCCCAGCCCCGGAAGGGGCAGGCCATCAGGTACTCCATCATCCGGGGATGAACCACGGCGTAGGCGTAGCGATCGTTGTCGGAGCTCACCATGAACAGCTCGTTGAAGGCTGCCGACTCGAAGGTGATGTCACCAGATCCCAGCGGGTTACTCAGCTGGTTCTCCCAGTTCTGCGGCAGCACCCACAGCAGCGGCAGCGCAGCTTTCAGCGGCATCGTCACCACCGGATAGCGGTAGGTGGTCGAGTTGTCACCGGACTGGGACGTCCAGGAGTACTGGAAGGCAGTGAACGGCAGAGCGTTGATCAACCCGGAGAACACGTCGGTGACGTCGCCGCGGCCGACGAACGGGGGGCCCGACCAGCGGGTGACCAGTTCGGGCGCGGACGCGCGGTAGGACCAGCCTCGCTGCGTCGCCCAGGCCGAAAGCCGCTGCATCTGCGCCTGCCGCTGCTTGCTGCCCCACGACACCAGGAAGCCGAATCCCACCACGACCAGAAACACCCACAGGAACGCGGTCACATCGATCTGCATCACACCACCTCTGCCTGAGTCTCACCCCGAAGGTAGCGCGCCGACCACCCGGTAAGCCGCAGGCTCCCCTAGGTCGAAGCAGCGGCGCGGCGTAGCATGAACGAAACGCCGCCCAGCGGTGATCGTCGACTTCCAGGGAGTCCGCCCCATGAATCACGCCACCTCCGCGGTTCGCCTCACCATCGCCGCCGCGTCCATCGCGCTGACGATCAGCAGTCTCGGCTGGCTGCCCGCCACCACCGCGACAGCAGCCCCGGCGAGCCCGCAGATCGGCGCGATCGGCGCCCTGCCGATGGTGAAGAAGGTCAAGACCAAGATCACCAAGCAGCCGAAGTCGGCGACCATCGGACGCTACGGCACCAAGACCAGCACCACCTTCTCGGTGAAGGCCAAGGGCACCAAGCTGCACTACACCTGGCAGTACCAGGCCGGTGCCGGCGCCGACTGGGTGAAGATCCCGGGCGCCACCAAGAAGTCCTACACGGCCAAGGCATCCAGTTGGGCGAACGGCACCAGTTTCCGGGTGCGGGTGAAGGGCAAGAAGGGCACCGTGACCTCAAAGGCGGCGACCCTGACCGTGCTGTCGCCCACCAATACGCCGGCCGCGGACGCGATGGGTCAGTTCGGCTGGACCGGAATCACCCAGGGTGTTGACCTGTCGGCGTGGCAGTACGGCATCTCGATGCCGGCGGTCACCGGCTGGGTGGGTGCCGACGGCTTCGTCATGCTGCGTAACGCCAGCGGTTCGCGTCCGGCCAACACCGCTTACACCGACCTGTGCACCGGTGCCAAGACCTCCAGCGGAGCCGTCCCGGTGACCAAGGACTGCGCCTACGCCGGCCTGGCCGATGCTGCCGCCGGACGGCGCCTGGGCCACTACTGGTTCAACGGCTGGATCGCCGCGATGGACACCACCGCAAGCCAGGCCTTTGCCAAGGGCTACACCCCCGGGCAGTCGGCCACCCAGTTCGTCGCGTGGCTGTTGGCCGACGGCAACTACACCACCAGCAGCACCGACCCGCTGGTGCTGGACATCGAATCCGGCAGCGCCTGGACCAAGACCGTCGACGGCAAGAAGAAGACCCTCACCCTGCGGGCGTGGAAGCCGTCGGAGGCGCTGGTGTTCTTGAACACCGTGCGCCAGCTACTCACCAGCCAGGGCTACCAGGCCAACCTGTACGTCTACATGGGCGCCAACAACGCCTCGTCGAAGACGAGCGCCGGCAGCTACGTGTGGCGCGATGTGGCCGCGATCACCCGGCTGTGGGTGGCCTCGTGGGGCACCAACAACGGACGCATCCCGACTTCGGCGCCCAAGACCGGCCCCTGGTCGACGTGGTCGATCTGGCAGTACACCGCGAATGCCCGGATCGCCGGCTCGGGAATGGGCGGCCTCGACGCCGACATCGCCCGGGCGGACGCCTGGACGCCGAAGTCCTAGGACGAGGCCAGGCGCTCCTCGACGCGGCGCACCTTGCCGTCCAATTCGCCGACGTGGCCGGGACGGATGTCTGCCTTCAGCACCAGGCTGACCCGTCCGGCGTGAGCGCCGACGGCGTCGGTGGCCCGCTTGACCACGTCCATCACCTCGTCCCACTCGCCTTCGATGGTGGTGAACATCGCATCGGTACGGTTCGGCAGGCCCGACTCGCGCACGATCCGGACGGCTTCAGCCACCGCATCGGCGACCGATTCTGAGGCGCCCAAGGGGGCAACGGAGAAAGCAACCAGCATCCATAAAGGATGCCTCCTGATTGCCCCGGCACGCACCCGCTGATTGAATCGAGGTCGGGGAAATTCAGCAACGGGGGGATTCGGCGTGCGATTGACGGCGGTAGGACGCGTACTTCTGGCGATGATTCTGCTCGCCACAGCCC
This sequence comes from Propionibacteriales bacterium, assembly GCA_021286985.1. GTDB lineage: Bacteria > Actinomycetota > Actinomycetes > Propionibacteriales > Propionibacteriaceae > Propionicimonas. The sequence goes on from JAJTBJ010000087.1 coordinate 6,513, forward strand.
TTTATGCAGTCACTCCGTCGGCCGCCGACGCCGTCGCCAAACCGAAGATCACGAAGGTGTCGCCGAAGACCGGGTCGACCAAGGGCGGCACCACCGTCACTATCACCGGCAGCGGCTTCGTGAAGGTGAAGAAGGTCACCGTCGGTGGGGTCAAGGCCACCAAGGTGAAGGTGCTGTCCAGCAAGAAGCTCCGCTTCCGCACCCCGGCGCATGCCGCCGGCAAAGTGACCATCACGATCACCACCGCCAAGGGCAAGGTCACCAAGAAGTCGGCCTTCACCTACAAGAAGCCGGCGACTCCCACTCCCACGCCTGTCCCGCCGCCGACCAACACCCTCACCCGGTCCGGGCCGATCACCGCCACCAGCGGCCAGACCATCACCGGCCTGCACATCACCAGCACCACGGGGCCGTGCGTGAAGGTGGCGCCCGGTGCGTCCAACGTCAAGATCGTCGGCAACGAGATCGGGCCGTGCGGCAGCGGTGTCGATGATGTGGGCGTCCTGGTGCAGGCCAAGGCCACCCGGGTCACGATCTCGGCGAACACGATCCACAACGTGGCCTCCGGGGCGCTGATGGCCGACGCCTACAACCCGCTGGTGTTCAGCTACAACACCGTCTACGACGTCCGTGGCCCGTTCCCGCGGGGACAGATGGTGCAGTTCGCCGGAGTGTCCGGCAGCGCCGGTCAGTCGAAGATCATCGGCAACGTCTCCGACAAGCAGCGGGCCACGATCAAGACCACCTACGAGGACCACATCAACCTCTACAAGACCTACGGCAGCCAGGCGTACCCGATCCTGATCGCCTGCAACAAGATCCGGGGCAGCGCCACCGCCAACGACCTCACCACCGGGGAGACCACCTCCAATGGGTCCGGCATCACCATCGGTGACAACAACGGCGCCTGGGTGGACGTCCGCAACAACGTGGTGGTCTACACCCCGAACACCGGCATCGGTATCGCCGGCGGCGACCACATGACGATCGCCAACAACCTCATCTACAACCGAGGAACGGCGGCCGGCAGCATGACCCAGGAGGCCGTGACGGTCTTCCCGTACCTGGGCTTCATGCCGACCAATGCCACCATCACCGGCAACCGCGGCACCGCGCGCGCCTGGAAGTACGGCAGCACCGGCCAGGTGGTGGACGGCTACTGGGCCGATTCATCGGTGACCGGGGTGACGTTGTCGGGCAACAACTTCAATGACGGCAGCCTGACCGACCAGATCTGGAACACCACCCCGACCTGCCCCTGACCGTCGTCCTCGCCGGAGCGTAATTCGCCAGGTGAGCAATTGTCGTGCTCTGGTCTCACCTGATGCGATCTGGCGCGCGTCGAGGCTGGGACGCGCGCTAGCGTGAAAAGGACGCCAACCCAGGAGGAACCCGCATGTCGCTGCTCGCCACCAAGATCAAGCCCTTCACCGCGACGGCCTACCGCAGCGGGGAGTTCGTCGAGATCAGCGATGCCGACACGGCCGGCCAATGGTCGGTGTTCTTCTTCTACCCCGCCGACTTCACCTTCGTGTGCCCCACCGAACTCGGCGACCTGCAGGACTACTACGGCGAGCTGAAAGCCATGGGCGTCGAGGTGTACGCGGTGAGCGCTGACACCCACTTCGTTCACAAGGCCTGGCACGACACCTCCGACCAGGTCGGACGGATCGAGTTCGCCATGATCGGCGACCCCACCGGCACCCTGATCGAGAACTTCGACATCATGCGTCCCTCCGGGATGGCTGACCGGGGTACCTTCCTGGTCGACCCCGACGGCGTCATCCAGCTGGTCGAGATCACCGCCGAGGGCGTGGGACGTAACGCCGCCGAGTTGGTCCGCAAGGTCCGCGCCGCTCAGTACGTCCGCGAAAACCCGGGCGAGGTGTGCCCCGCCAAGTGGGTCACGGGTGCGGCGACGTTGGCTCCGTCCATCGATCTGGTCGGCGCAATCTGACAATGCGGGCTGGTTCGGCTAGAAATAGTTGAATGAAGCGCTCCTTGATTGCGGCAACGATCACCGCAGCGGTCCTGACCTCAGGATTCCTGGGCTTTGAGACGGCCCGTTTCGTGACGGCGAGCCCTCAGCTGTCCACCGACGCCGAAGCCAAGCCGATGAGCGTGGTTCAGGTGGATCCCAGCTGGATCAAATCCGGAAACCCGACCTTCACCCAGGTCGAGATCGCGACGTCGCCGGACGGACGCACGGTCAACGGTTTGTGGTCTTGTCAGGGCCCGACCACCTTCGAATGGCAGTTCAGCGTCGACGAGGTGGTCTACGTCATCGAGGGTGAGGTGCAGGTCAACTATCAGGGCCGCGACTTCACCCTGCATCCCGGAGACACCGCGGCCTTCCACGGCGGCACCCGCTCGGTGTGGACCGTCGACACCTTCGTGAAGAAGGCCTACACCCTGCACAACCCCGGCCCGCTCGGGCGGCTGTGGCGGGACACCTTCCCCGCGCGCTGACTGCTGGTTGAGTAGCGGCGCAGCCGCGTATCGAAACCACTGCCGCGGTTTGGTGAGGGCTGGGATCATTGACCTCAGTCAGCCCCCCGACTGGAAGTCATGATGTCCGAATCACCACGACCGATTGGTCGCCGCGTACTGCTCGGCGCAGCGGGGCTCACCGCGCTCGCCGCCTGGACCGGCTGCGCGAGCACCTCGGCTCCGTCCCCGTCGACACCACGTCGCCACCCCATCGTGGACGCCCCCGTGCCGTCCCCGACCGCCACTCTCGCCCCGGGTCCGATCGACTCCGGCACCCTCACCTCGGCGGCCACCGGCCTCGACCATCCCTGGCTGATCTCCTACCCACCCGGCGCCACGCCCGGTGACCACCTCCCGGTTGCGATCATGCTGCACGGCTACGGCGACACCATCTCTGGCATGGAACTGCACCACTACCCCGAAGCGCTGGCCCAGACCGTCGCCGCCGGCGGCACCCCGTTCGCTGTCGCGGCGATCAACGGCGGCAACCTGTTCTGGCAGAAGGACGGCAACGCCGACGCCGGCGCGATGGTGGCCTCGGAGTTCGTCCCGCTGTTGAAGAAGCTCGGACTCAACACCAAGAGGCTGGCCTTGACCGGGTGGTCCATGGGCGGGTGGGGCTCGCTGCGACTGGCCTGCGACCAACTCCACGGCAAGCTGCGTGCGGTGGCGGCGGTGAGCACGCCGTGTTACGCCACCTTCGCCGAACTCCCCAGCGGGACGTGGATGACCGCCCAGGACTTTGCGACGAACAACTTCTTCACCCGGCCCGAGCGGCTCACCGA
>JAJTBJ010000088.1 GCA_021286985.1 Propionibacteriales bacterium
CCGCCCGCCAGCCACCGCTGCCATCCCGGACACGCACTGGCCGTGCGGACAACTCGGCGGTGAAGTTTCCAGTGGCCGGGTCTGCGGTAATGAGAGTCGTCTCATCGGTTTTGCCCGTAACCTCCACCGGCGTGTGAGTCGCACGCGCCAATGCCATCGCTTGGGCTTCGTCAAGTAACTCAGTTGGGCTCGCGACCGCGCTCGGCGGGCTCCAAATCACGCCCATCCAAATCACTGCAAGGGCAGGCACAACCCACATCCGGCGGAACATAGAACCATCCTCGATAACCGAACACGACGGACGTCCCGAGTTAATGACGCCGGACTCCTGGGGGGGGTCGCGCACATCAAAGCACACGGGGATTATTTGCCGCAATAGACTCGCCAAGTTGCCCGCAAAGCTGACACATAGGTGACACAAAGTTTGGCTTTTGGTAATCATGGCGACTCCCCGTGGCTCGCTTGACGGCACGCCTCACAGCTCACCCGGGCGCCGACACCGGCGCGCGTCCGACAGCGCCTTGGGAGCAAGCTGGCATGATGGCGATGGCCCCGAACATATGAGGACGAATCCGATGAACGCTGGCATCTCCCGCCGCTCGCTGCTGACTACTTCCGCTGTCATCGTGGGCGGGCTGGCGGCCACCAGCCTGGCGGCGTGCTCGGCGAACCCGAGCATTCCCCAGCCGAGCGTCTCCCCCACCGGGCCGATCAAAGATCAGCTCGACCAGGTGCTGAAGACGATCTCGGGCGGCAGCGACAAGTTCGGCGTGGCGATCACCGATCTGCGCAGCGCCAAGACCTACAGCTACCGCGGCGACTACGCCAGCCAGAGCGCGTCCATGGCCAAGCCGATGATTGTGTCCATGGCCCTGCGCAAGGCCGGCGGCCTGCTCGACGCCGAGAAGGCCGAGCTGGCTCGCAAGGCGATCACCGAATCCGACAACGACGCCGCCAGTGCCCTGTGGAACTACGCCGGCTACCAGGGCTACACCACGCTGGCCGCCGACCTGGGCATGACCAGCACCCATCTGGATCCGAACAAGGCAGACCAGTGGAGCTGGACGTGGACCACCCCGGCCGATCAGGTGAAGCTGGTCGAAGCGCTGAGCTCCGGAAAGACCAAGGCCCTCACCCCCGAGCAATGCCACTTCCTGTGGGACCTGATGGGCCAGGTGATTCCCGATCAGACCTGGGGCATCGGCGCGCCGAAGTCGACCGACGTGGGCGTCCATCTGAAGAACGGGTGGGTGCAGTTCAAGTCCAGCGACAACTTGTGGGCGGTCAACTCGATGGGGCAGGTCGATCGGAAGACCACGGGCCTCTATCAGGCCTGTGTGATGACCCGGGTGCCGGACTTCCCGACCGGGCGCGAACTCACGTCGACCGTCGGCACGTGGATCTTCCGTGTGCTGAACTCCGCCCCGCTGTGATCCTCAGCTGACCTTGCAGATGCTGTCGAGGTTGTCGGTGCGGGTCTTGCTGGTCGGCTCCTTCGACGGCTTGGTCGAACTCGGCGGCTGACTGGCCGGCGCCTGGGACGCAGGCTGCTGCGGCTGTTGCGGCTGCTGAGGCTGTTGAGCCTGCGTCTGCTGCGGGTTAGCCGCCGCCTTGTCCTTAGCCTCACTGGTGGCGATCGCATCACTGACCAGGGTGCGGATCTTGGCGAAATCGGGGTTGGACGGTGTGATCAGCGGCGGAGTGAAGCTGATCGACGACATCGGCACGTTCTTGCCCTTGGCCGCCAGATCAACCAGCACGCCCAGCTGATCGGACGGGACGTTGGTGGCCACGATCTGTTTTCCGGCGGCCGCCAACGCCTGGAACTTGGTCAGCACCGTCATCGGGTCGAGCTGCTTGAGCATCGCGCTCATCACGCACTTCTGGCGCAGCATCCGCACGTAGTCGTCCGAGGCCACCCGGGAACGGGCGAACCACAGCGCATGCCAGCCGTCCAGCAGCTGATTCTTCCCGGCAGGGATCCAGTCGTAGACGCCCTTCTTGCCGTGCTCAGATCCGATGCCGACCTTGGTGCCCACGTCGAGGCGAATCCCGCCGACGGCATCGATGAGCTTCTCGAAGCCCTTCATGTCGATCATCGCCCAGTAGTTGATCTTCAGCCCCAGGATCTCCTCGATGACGCCCCTGGTGGCCTCCACGCCCGGATACTTCACTCCGGGGAAAAGGTTCTTGTGGCTCTGGGCAAGGGTGAACACCCCATTGAGCAGGCAGTAGTTGGACAGCGACTTCGACTGGCAGAAGTAGCCGTTGGGGTACAGCTTGTGCAGCGGCGAATCCACCGGGAAGGGCACCTTCTGCATGTTCCGCGGCAGGCTGAGCAGCACCGTCCGGCCGGTTTCGGCGTCGATGCTGGCCACCGTCATCGAGTCCGGACGAAGCCCGGTGCGGTCGGCACCGGCGTCGCCACCGAGCAGCAGCACGTTGTAGCGGCCGTTCTGCACCTGGGTGTTGCCGCCGCCTTCGAAGATGTCGCCGATCAGAGAACGCTGGGCGGCGATGAGGCCGGAGGCTCCCCAGGCCAGCCCGCCACCGGTGAACGCCAACACCACCGCCAGCACCCCGGAGACGATCGCGCCCGCCTTTGACATCGCCAGCGGGTTGGCCAGCCGCCAGGCGTCGAGCAGCAACAAGGCCCAGCCCAGGCCGTAGGCCAGCACGCCGAATTGCAGAATCGCCAGGCTGATCTGGTTGGCGAGCAGGCCGATCACGAACGAGCGGAACGGCAAGGCCAACAGGGCCAGCAACACCAGCAACCCCAGGATGCTCGCCCACACCCGCACGGCCCAACGACCCACCGTCCGATTACCGGCAGCGAGTTGCGCACTCCCGGGGATGAACAGGGAGAACAACACCAGAACGATGCCACGGCGCAGCGCGATCCCCTGACTACGGGTTCGCGGGGACGGCAGAGCCACGGACGGTCCGGCGACGGTGGCGCTCATCAGACTCCTGGCTTGTCGGGGTCAACTTCTCCGCAGTTTCAGTATTACCCGCCCGGCCAACCAGACCGGTCAGCCGCGCCGCCGACGCCCCGGCTCAGCGACCGCGGACGTTGGCGCCCTTCGCCCGGGCCGCGTCACGCAGTTCGGCCTGGAAGGCGACGATCTTGTCCATCAGTTCCGGATCGCCAGTGGCCAGCATCCGCACCGCCAGCAGGCCGGCGTTGCGGGCGTTACCGATGCCCACGGTGGCCACCGGCACCCCGGCGGGCATCTGGACGATCGACAGCAGCGAGTCCATGCCGTCCAGCACCTTCAGCGGCACCGGCACCCCGATCACCGGCAACGGGGTCACCGCAGCCAGCACCCCGGGCAGGTGCGCAGCACCGCCGGCGCCGGCGATGATCACCTTCAGGCCACGCTCGCGCGCCGTACGGCCGTAGTTGATCGAGTCGTCCGGCATCCGATGGGCACTGATGACGTCGGCTTCGTAGGCGATCCCGAACTCCGCACACGCCTCGGCGGCGGCGCTCATCACCGGCCAGTCCGAGTCCGAACCCATCACAATGCCAACCAGCGGCGTGTCGCTCATCTGTCTCCCATCATCGCGCTCTGGATTGCAGTCTGAGCCATCATCGCCCACCGGCCGGACGGCGTCCACGTCGCGAGTGTCCGCACCGTGGGATCGTGCGTCCCACCAGCGCAGTTTGGCGTCGAAGGCCGTTTTGCTCTGCCAGAATTGCTGCCATGACTGCGCATATCGTCACCATGGGCGGCGGCGGATTTTCGATGTCCGACCACGGGGCCCCCACCAATTTCGATCGCTACCTGCTGGAGATCAGTGGGAAGTCCGCGCCGCTGGTCTGCTTCGCGCCGACCGCGGCAGCCGATGATCCGCAGTACATCAACAAGTTCCTGCTGGCCTACGGCACCCTCGGCGTGCGCACCATGGTGCTGACGGTCTGGGACGGTGGCTCGCAGGCCTCCGTCGAGCGGATGGCTGAGGCCGACATCATCCTGGTCGGCGGCGGTCACACGGTAAACCTGATGGCCTTGTGGAAGGCGCATGGCGTGTCCAAGGCGATCAAGGCTCGCGCTCAAGGCGACGATGTGGTGCTGGCCGGCGTCGGTGCTGGTGGCGCCTGCTGGTACGGCGGCTGCATCACCGACACCTTCGGCGACTACCGCCCCTGGCGCGGCGGCCTGGGCCTGGTCGAAGGCAGCTTCTGCCCGCACTTCGACGGCGAGGCTGGACGGGCACCCGCATTCACCGACGCGGTTGCCGCCGGTGACCTTCCCGGCGGCTACGGCGCGGACGACGGCGCCGGCATTCACTTCATCGACGGCGTCCCCACCAACTTCGTTGCCGAGACCCGCGGCAAGCGCGTCTACCAGGTGATGCCCTCAGAGCTGCCGACCTCGTCCGGCGTGCTGGTCGAGCCGCAGCAGATGACCATTTTGTGAGCTGACGAACGACGGCGGCCGGGGTGCTCCTCGGCCGCCTTTTCGTGCGACCGTCCGTGGTGGGCAAAGAGAATTTTATCGACGGGGTGCGCTGTTGAACGCATCGGTAGGTTCTCAGGTGATCGGGATCTTCACGACGCAGGGGTGCGGAGTTAGTGGCAGGACCGACTAGCACCCGGGAGTATCCGCATGGCCCGCACCCTGCGCCTCGTCCTTGCCCTCGTTCTCGCCGTGATCGGCGGGCTTGCCATCACCCCGCCCGCGCACGCGGTCGGCACCAACACCCTTGTCTTCCACGCCACCGACCCCGATGGTGCCCCACTGGCGATCACCGCCTGGAAATACACCGGCGGCAACGGTGGGGGCAACAGGTCCGACACCGGCGACTTCACCTGGAATGACGTGCCTGATGGCGACTACTTCTTCGGCGTCAGCGCCGACACCATGGACGGCACCACCGTCTGGTACGACGGGTCGCCAACGGGCTCGACCACCAAGCCGGCCACGCCCACGACCCTGTCGGGCGGCCAAACCTTGACAATGAACTTCCAGTTCCCGCGGTTGGCGACCCTGTCTGGGACCGTCACCACCAGCGACGGCGACCCGCTGGCGAATCTCTCCGTCGCGTACAACCGGCTCGGCATGGTGCGCGGCACCACCACCGACAGCAGCGGCCACTACAGCTTCGGCTACGTCCGGGCCGGTTCGATCACCCTGTTCGCCGCCGGATCCGGGCAATGGGTCCGGCCTGATCCCGTGCAGGTGACCGTGCCGGCCAGCGGCAACCTCGACCACCCCTTCGTCCTGGCCAAGGGCGCCAGCATCGACGGCACCCTCACCAACAGCGCCGATTCGTCTCCCCTGGCCGGGATCACCGTTGCCGCCTACAGCATGCCGAGCGTCAGCTACGTGAACAGCGCAAAGACCGACGCCGCCGGGCAGTTCCACATCGACGGGCTGGCCGGCGCCACCTACGCCTTGCACTTCGACGATCCGCTGGGCGGCCCGCGCTACTGGTGGTGGAGCGGCGACGCCGGCAGCCCCGCTACCGCCACCACCAAGGTGGTCGCCGCCTCCAGCCAGGTCACCTGGAACGAGTCGATCACCGTTCCCGATCCCGCCGGTTACCCCCACAGCCTCGCCGGCACGGTCACTGACACCAACGGTGCCCCGCTGGCCGGCATCGTGATGACCGGCGACGACGGAGCCACCACCGTCGAAACCACCACCGACCGGAACGGACGCTGGGCGCTGAGCACCCCGGACGGCTCCTGGACGGTCCGCGCCGAGGCAGGCAGCACCTTGCAGTCGCTGGAGTCCGTCACGCCCTGGTACCCCCAGTACTACGCCGGGGTGGGTGTGGCCGACACCGCCGCCCAGGCCACCGTCCTGCCGGTGAGCGGCAACACCACCGATGGACTGAACCTGACGCTGTCCCGCTCGGCGCGGGTCAGGCTCGCGGTGACCGCGGCGGCGAGTTCCGACACCGTCACCCCCACGTGGCTGCCGTTCACCGCCGACGGCTCGGCCCTGCCCAGCGCGCCGGTGGATTACCAAGGCAATCCGCTGCTGCGTCCGGGCAACTACAAGCTGCTGATCGCCGGCGAGGCCGGCGGCAACCCGCTGCTGCCCCGGTGGTACGGCGCGGCCGGCTCGTTCAGCGCTTCGCCGATGCTCACCCTGGCCGCCGGGGACGACGTCAGTGGATCGGGCGTGAGCCTGGCGCCCGAGCTCGCACCGACCAGCGCGCCAACCGTCTCCGGTTCGGCGACCGTCGGCAGCTCGCTGACCGCCACCACCGGCAGCTGGAACTTGGAGACCGGCACCAACCTCACCGCCACCTGGACGCGCAACGGCACTCCGGTGGCCACCGGCGCCACCTACCGTCCGGTGTCCGCCGATGTCGGCGCGAGCCTGCAGTACACGGTGACCGCCACCAACAGCGGCTTCGGCCACACCTTCACCCACACCACCTCAACACCGGTGACGGTGAAATACGCCAGCAAGACCTCGGTGAAGGCCAAAGCCCTCGGCGGCAAAAAGGTTCGGTTCACGATCACCGTCCGCGGCACGGTGCGGGTCTCTGGCACGGTGACCATTCGCCGCGGCTCGGTGGTCGTCGGCACCGCCAAGGTGGTCAAGGGCAAAGCCACCATCACGGTGAAGCGCCAGCCCAAGGGCAAGAAGAGCTACAAAGCCACCTTCAACGGCTCCACCCAGGTCGCCGCGAGCACGTCCGCCACCACCAAGGTGAAGGTGCGCTAGGGGTTTCGACACGCTCGCTCCGCTCGCTGCTCAACCAGCGAAGGCAGCGGTCAGCGGAAGATCACGGTGCGCTGCACGATGAAGTTCACCGTGGTCGCCACACCCTGGGCCACCACGAAACCGGCGACCTGGGCGATGGTGACGCTTCCCCACAGGCCCAGCACCCACGGATAGAGCAGAGCGAACAGACCCACCTGCAGAGCGAAAGTGATGCCGTAGAGCGCCATCACCGCCACGAAGCGGCGCTTGGACGGCTCGGCGACGAACGTCCAGCGGCGGTTGATCAAGTAGGCGGTGGTGGTGCCGGCGACGAACGAGATCGCCTTGGCCAGGTTGTGATCGAAGCCCAGCAGGTTCATCAGCGCCACCAGCAGGCCGAAGTCGACGATCGCCGACAGTCCGCCGGTCACCACGAAGCGGAACAACTGGGTGCCCAGCTGCGGACGGGCCTCAGCCGACTCGGGCGTCCCCGGTTCTGGCATCCCCGGTTCTGGCCTCACCGTGTCGGGCTGACTCATTCGTCCTTCAGCCGGGGCTGCTGAATCGGGTCACTGCCGGAGAACAGCAACTCGGTCATCACCACGTGCACCCGCTCGACATCGGGAATGTCCTCCAGAGTGACCGGCTCGTCGGCGGCCGTGGTCAACTGCAACGTGCCGCAGCCGAAGATCCGGTCGATCAGGTCGCGCTCATACGCGACGTTGTTGATCCGGCTCAGCGGCAGATCGTGGCCGCTCTTGTTGATGATGCCGCGGCGGGTAATGATCCGACGGTTGGTGAAGGTGTAGGTCGTCGTCCACCACCGCAGGAACGGCACGATCGTCCAGATCACCACGGCCACCAGCGCGATCACTGCGATGGTCCAGCCCGACCAGGGCTGGGTGACCGGCGGCACGAAGGCGACCGCAAAACCGGTGATCACCGCGATGAGCAACAGCAGCAGCACCGGCACGATCAGCGCCTTGGCGTGGGAGCGCAGGTGCAGCTCCTCCACCTCGCCATCGCCCAGCAGGTCAGCAGGAAGTCCCATGGCTCAATCGTGACACAGCAGGCTCACCGCAGGTGGACGACGTCCCCGGCGGCGAACGCCTGAACCGCGCCGGACGTCCGCACCAGCAGCCGGCCCTCGTGATCGACGCCGACCGCCACCCCCTCGACGGCCCCGGCCGCTCCTCGCTCGACCCGCACCGTGCGACCGACGGTGCTGCACGCCTGGTTGAAGGCATCGGTGAGATCCTCGCCATCGAGCCAGCGGAAGTACCACCGGCCCACGGCGTCGAGCACAGACACCACGACCTCGCTCGGCTCACTGCCGGCCCCGGCCAGGGCGAGCGACGTGGCGGTCGGTACCGGCAGTTGATCGTCGGTCAGCGTGGTGTTGATCCCCAGGCCGATCACCGCCGCGGCCGGATCGCCCGCGATGCGCTCGCTCAAGATCCCGCACACCTTGCGGTCACCGATCAGGACGTCGTTGGGCCACTTCACGCCCACGTCTGCCGCCCCCAACTCCAGGACGGCCTCGCGCACCGCCAGGCCGGCAATCAGGGGCAGCCACAGCCAGCGTTCCGCTGGCACGTCGGACGGCGGGGTCAGCAGGACGGAGATGGCCAACGAGGTTCCCGGCGGTGCAGTCCACCGACGGTCCAGGCGACCGCGTCCTGAGGTCTGATGGTCGGCAACCAACACCGTCCCTGAGTGGGCGCCGCTACGTCCAGCCCTAGCCAGATCAGCATTGGTCGAACCGGTTTCGGCGACTCTGGACACCTGAGTCCACGGTGCGGACACGCGGGCGAAAACCTCGGGCCAATCGGCTCCCACAGTGGAATACACGCCACGACCCTATGACGTTTCCCCCCTCGTCCCGCTATGGTTCCCCCCATGCAGCCGGACATTCACACTACTAGGGGCAAGATCGCCGCCTTGGGCGACCGCATCGAGCAAGCGAAAAACCCCGCAGCACCCGCCGCCGTCGAGAAGGTTCACGCTCAGGGCAAGATGACTGCCCGCGAGCGCATCCTCGCTCTGCTGGACGAGGGTAGCTTCACCGAATTCGACGAGTTCGCCCGCCACCGCAGCACCGCCTTCGGGCTGGAGGCCAAGCGGCCTTACACCGACGGTGTGATCACCGGCGTCGGCGCGATTCACGGACGTCCGGTGTGTGTGTTCAGCCAGGACGTCACCCTGTTCGGCGGCGCGCTGGGCGAGGTGTACGGCGAGAAGATCGTCAAGATCCTCGACTTCGCGATCAAGACCGGCTGCCCGATCATCGGCATCAACGAAGGTGGCGGCGCCCGCATTCAAGAGGGCGTGGTCTCTCTCGACCTGTACGCCAAGATCTTCCGCCGCAACACCCTCGCCTCGGGCGTGATCCCGCAGATCTCGCTGATCATGGGTGCCGCGGCCGGCGGCCACGTCTACTCCCCCGCCCTCACCGACTTCGTGATCATGGTCGACCAGACCTCGCAGATGTTCATCACCGGCCCGGCGGTCATCAAGACCGTGACCGGCGAGGACGTCACCATGGAAGAGCTCGGCGGAGGCCGCACCCACTCGACCAAGTCGGGTAACTCCCACTACCTGGCGGCCGACGAGAACGACGCGCTGGAGTACACCCGGCAGCTGATCACCTTCCTGCCCCAGAACAACCTCGAAGACCCGCCGGTGTACGAGGAAGAAGAGGCCGATCTCACCATCACCGAGCACGACCTGGCCTTGGACGCGATCATCCCCGACGGCGCCAACCAGCCTTACGACATGCACGAGGTGATCAAGCGCGTCCTGGACGACGACGACTTCCTCGAGGTGCACGGCCTGTACGCGCCGAACATCATCTGCGGCTTCGGCCGAGTGGAGGGGCGCGCCATCGGCGTGATCGCCAACCAGCCGATGGTCTTCGCCGGCTGCTTGGACATCAAGGCATCGGAGAAGGCGGCGCGGTTCGTCCGTACCTGTGACGCGTTCAACATCCCGATCCTGACCTTCGAGGACGTGCCCGGCTTCCTGCCCGGCACCGACCAGGAATGGGACGGCATCATCCGCCGCGGCGCCAAGCTGATCTACGCCTACGCCGAGGCCACCG
>JAJTBJ010000089.1 GCA_021286985.1 Propionibacteriales bacterium
GAAGCGATCGCCACCATCGCCGGCATCTTGGCGCTACTGGTGTGTTGGATCCCAGTGATCGGCCCCGCACTGGCCGGGGCGTTGCTGATCGTGGCAGCCGTGGCCGCGATCGTGGCCACGTTGGCGAACATCATCTTGGCCGCAACCGGGGAAAAGTCCTGGGGTGAAGCGATCCTCGGTGTCGTGTTCGGCGTCCTGGCGTGTGTCGGGTGCCTGATCCAAAGAGCATGGGTCGGACTCGTCGGCCTCCGCCGCCAAGGCGAGGCCGCGCTCAGCTTCGGGATGCACACGCTGTCCGAACTCCTGCGAGGACGCCTGCCTCAGACGGCGGAGATCGCGGCGTTCCTCGTCCTTGCGGCCGGGCTTTCGGTCGGAACCGCCGCCAACGTGATCACCGGCACCGATCAACACATCTTCGCTCAAGGCAAACCGGTGGTGGGCTCGCCGCAAGTCATCCAACGCACACCGATCACCGGGCTTCAGGACCTGACCGCGGGGATGCCTGGGAGCTACAACTCGACCGGGGTCCGAGTGACCGCACTGCATACGCCCGGCCAGCCGACACGCTACATCGTGGAGGCGCCAGGAACCCAGGCCGATATGTTCGGCAACGGAGGCTGGAACGGCAATCCGAATGCGCGTGACTGGCCGGCGAACCTGTGGGCCGTCTCCACCGGCAACTCCGCCTACGAAGAAGGTGTGAAGCAGGCCATCGCCAATGCGATCGCGCAGGACCAAGCGGTCTACGGCAGTTCCGGGGGACGACCGGAGATTCTGCTGACCGGCCACTCGCAGGGCGGCATCGTGATGGCCAACCTCACTTCTGATTCGGACTTCACCTCGAAATACGACATTCGGGGAGTGATCACGGCCGGCTCACCGGTGGAGTGCGCGGAGATCCCCAGCAACATCAAGGTGATGTCGATCCAGCACGGCGCTCCCGAGGTGAGCTCGGCGATCGCGGGCGTCGTCACGGGTGGGGTCCCGGTCGTCAGCACCGTCGCCCAAGTCGCGACCTTCTTCACTTCGGGGGATATCGTCCCGGCCACCGACGACGGCGGGCGAACCATTCTCGGGACCTACGAGTACCACCCCAACATCACCCGCGTCGTCACCCCACCGCCCGGCAACGATCCCCTCACCAATCACGCTCAGGACAACTACGCGCACGACAACCTGGACCGCCCCGACGTGCATCGCTTCGAGACAGACAACGGGCTCTCCGACTTCTACTACCGCGGGCCTGCCAACGGCGCTCCCGGGCAATCCACCACGACCTACGATGTTTCTGTGAAGGCGACGTTCGAATGAAGAAACTCACCGCGGTCTTCGCCGCCCTCTTGACCCTCGTTGGACTGACTGGCTGTGGCGAATCCTTCGAAAAGCAGAACGCCGACGGCACGGCCTACCTGGTGGCACTGGCCAACGCGATCCCCAACGCCGAGGTCCATATCGCGCGCTACGTCGTCACCGGACCTGGCACGACAAACCACAACGTCCAGCTCGAACTGCGTACCACCTCCGTCGATCCCACGGTGATTTCCGGCTTGCTGACCCAGGCGTTCCGGGTGAGCGTGCAGACCTTGGAGCACCAATCGGGCACGGCTTCGTCCAACTTCGAGGTGTCCGTCACCGACGGGGCGGGCGCTGCGCACTTCCCCCAAGAGGTGGGCCTGAGCAACTACCCCACGTACGCCGAAGTCGTGGAGTGGCTCAAGACCAGGTGAGCGTCTGACTCAGTCGAGCAGACGGGCCCCGGCGACCGGTCCCTGAACGCGCTTGACGCCGCGGAACAAGCCGCGAGTCGACAGCTGAGTGGCCAGATCGATCGCTTCGACCTCGGTGGCCGCCAGAAAGGCCACCGTCGGTCCGGAGCCGGAGACGATGGCGCCGACGGCACCCAACTCCAGGCCGGCGTCCAACGCCTCGGCCAGCGCCGGACGCAGCGCCACAGCGGCAGGCTGCAGATCGTTGATCAGCGCTGCCCCCAGGGCCACCGGATCCCCACTGACCAGGGCGTTCATCAAGGCCGATGGCACTTCCGCCGGGCCGTCGCCGCCCAGGTCGAGCTCGTCGAACCGGGCGAACACCGCCGGTGTCGACAACTCCCCCTCACCGAAGCCGAGCACCCAGTGATAGGTCCCGCGAGTGAGTACCGGCACCAACTGATCGCCGCGATCAGCCCCCAGCGCCGTCCCGCCGGCCAGGCAGAACGGGACGTCGGCCCCCAGCCGGGCGCCCAAGGCGCGCATCTCCTCCGGCGAGATGTCCAGGTCCCACAGCACCGCGCAGGCCAGCAGCGCCGCAGCGGCGTCCGCCGATCCCCCGGCCATGCCACCGGTCACCGGAATCGCCTTATGGATCTCCAGAGCCACTCCGACCTCGCTGGTCGCCACCAGATCGCGCAGCAACCGGGCCGCCCGTACGGCCAGGTTGGTGTCGTCGGTAGGCACCAAGTGCGCCTGGTCGCCGGTGACGGTGACGGTGATCCGACCCGGCTCGGCCCAGCGGGCGACCACCTCGTCGTAGAGCGACACCGCTTGGAAGATGGTGGACAGTTCGTGATAGCCGTCGGCACGCCGCGGCCCGCTGCGCAGGGCGAGATTGATCTTGCCCGCCACACGGACGCGGACGTCGTCGGCCTCGGCCACCGGGGATGCCATGCGGTGAGGCTATCCCACCGAGGCGATCTGGCGAGCTTCGGCGATCCGGGCGAAGTCGGCGATGCCCAACACCTCACCGCGGGCCTGCGGATCGATGCCCGCACTCACCAACACCTGCTCGGCTGCCGCCGACGATCCGAACATGCCTGCCAGCGCCGAGCGCAGCATCTTGCGACGCTGAGCGAAGGCGGCATCGACCACCGCAAAGACCTCTTGCCTGCTGGCGCTGGTGACCGGTGGCTCTCGGCGGGTCAACGCCACCAGCCCCGAATCAACATTGGGCACCGGCCAGAAGACCGTGGGTGGGACGCTGCCGACCCGCTTCGCCGCGCAGTACCAGGCCAGCTTCGCCGAGGGCACTCCGTACGTCCGCGAACCGGGCGGCGCCACCAACCGGTCGGCCACCTCGGCCTGCACCATCACCAGACCGCTGGTGATGGTGTCGAAACGCGCCAACACATGCAGCAGCACCGGCACACTCACGTTGTACGGCAGGTTGGCCACGACCGCGGTCGGCTGCGGATCATCCAGGACGTCGACGGTGAGCGCATCGGCCTCGATCACCCGCAACCGCTCAGCGCGATCACCCAACCGGTCGGCCGCCGTGATCGGCAATTGCCGCGCCAGGCTGGACTCGATCTCGACAGCCACCACTTCGGCAGCCACCTCCAACAGGCCCAGGGTCAACGAGCCCAGGCCCGGCCCGATCTCCAACACCACATCGTCACCGCCCACCCCGGCCGCCGCCACGATCCGGCGGACGGTGTTGGCGTCGTGGACGAAGTTCTGGCCGCGCTGCTTGGTCGGACGCAGGTCCAAAGCAGCAGCCAGTTCACGAATGGTGCGCGGATCGAGCAGGGCCTCAGCCATCAGGCGGTCTCCCCCCATGGTCCGAACACGCTGGTGGCGTTGGCGTCCAACTGCTGGCACAGCTCAGCCAGGTCGACCCCGCGCCGCTCGGCGATGAACCGGACGGTGTGCGGCAACAGGTAGCTGGAGTTCGGCCGTCCACGATGCGGCATCGGCGTCAGATACGGTGCGTCGGTCTCGACCAGCAGCCGATCGCTCGGGGTCACGTCGAGGGCTTCGCGCAACTCTTCGTTGGCCTTGAAGGTCACCTGACCGGCGAACGACAGGAAGAAGCCACGATCCAGACACGCCTTGGCGAAATCGGCGTCCCCGGAGAAGCAGTGCATCTGCACCCGGGCCGGCGCCCCTTCGGCGTCCAAGACGTCCAGCAGGTCGCCACCGGCGTCGCGGGAATGGATCACCAGGGCCAGATCATGTTCCTTGGCCCAGCCGATGTGGGCAGCGAACGACTGCCGCTGCAGCGCCTGACCCTCAGGCTCGGGCGTGCGGTAGTAGTCCAGCCCCGTCTCGCCGATACCGCGAATCTTCGGCGAGGTGTTCAACAAGGCGGCCAGACGATCGAGTTCGCCCCCCAGCCCCGCGCCCAGCCGGGCGGCGTCGTTGGGATGAATCGCGATCGAGGCGACCACCTCGGGGTACGCGTCGGCCAAGGCCACCACCGCGCGGGAGGACTCCACGTCGGTACCGACCTCGACCAGCCGGGTCACGTTCATCGCCAGCGCGGCGGCGATGGCGTCCAACTCCGGCATGCCTTCGGATTGGGCAGTGCTGCCCAGGTGGGTGTGGGCATCAGTGGTCGGAACGGGCAGAGGATCGGGCAGAGGCGGAAGATCTGGGCGGATCAAGATGACTCCTTACGTGCCGCGAGCGCGGCGGAGTAGAGGGGTTTTCGTGGGATACCACTTTCTTCGGCCACAGCTGCCACTGCGGTCGCGAAGCGTTCACCGGCGGCGAGGCGGGAGAGCACCTCGTCCACCGCGTCGGTGATCGACACCAGGGACCCCTCAGCCCCAGCGATCACCACTGTCACCTCACCACGGACGCCGTCAGCTGCCCACTGCGCCAGCTCAGCCAACGTCCCTCGGCGGGTTTCTTCATAGGTCTTGGTCAGTTCACGACTGACCGCCGCGCGCCGTCCCTCACCGAAGGCCACCACGGCGTCGGCGAGAAAATCGGCCAAGCGATGTGGTGCTTCGAAGAACACCATGGTGCGCGGCTCAGCGGCCAGCGCGCCCAGGCTGCGCTTGCGCTGGTCCGACTTGCGGGGCGCGAAGCCCTCGAAACAAAACCGGTCGGTCGGCAGCCCCGACAGCGCCAACGCGACCAACGCCGCCGACGGCCCCGGCACCACCCGGATCGGAACGTCGGCCTCGATCGCCGCCCCCACCAGGCGAAATCCGGGGTCGGACACGGTCGGCATGCCCGCATCGGTGACCACCACCACGGTGGCGCCGGCCACAAGTTCGCCGACCAACTCCTGGGCGCGAGCGGTTTCATTGCCGTCGAAGTACGACACCACCCGGGCTTCGGTGCTCCAGCCCAGCCGGGCGAGCAACGAGTGGAAGCGACGGGTGTCTTCGGCGGCGATCACATCAGCGTGTGCCAGCGCGTCGCGCAACGCCGGTGTGGCGTCGTCCACGTTTCCGATGGGCGTCCCGGCCAGCACCAGCAAACCCGTCTCCGCTGCGCCACCCATTGGGCAAGTATCCCGGAAAACTCCCCACCCATTGCCACACGCCCACCCCTGACCTACCTGATCGGGCTGGGCACCGGGGTTGGCGAAGCGGGCTCGGGCACTACTATGGCCGGGTGACCGAACCGGAGGAAGCGCGGCCCGACAGCGACAGCCACGATGCCGATGCCGCCCCCGGATGGGTTCGGGTGGATCGTCCCTACCTCAGTGGCGAGACTCCCGCGGCCCGACGCTCGGCGAGTCCGGAGAACTCCGAGGAGCTCCCCGTCGAGGTGTTCACCCCGATCCCGCCGATCGATCCCGAACAGGCCGTCGATGCCGAATGGGCGTCCACCGAGCCGTCCGGTGAGCCGATCGTCGAACCGTCCGCCGCCCCGGTGAAGCTGTCCGCGCTGGCGCGGATCCGCAGTACCGCACACGCCGACAAGCTGACCACGATCGAGCGGCTGCGAGACGGCCAGCAGGCACTCTCGGATCGGTGGCAGTCCTGGGTGATCACCCTTGTCATTACGGCGATGGCGTTCGGTCTGAGGTTCGTCAACCTCGCCTACCCGAACAAGCTTCAATTCGACGAGACCTACTACGCCAAGGACGCCTGGACGCTGTGGCAGTTCGGTTTTGAGACCTCCTGGCCCAAGGATGTCGACGCCCGGGTGGCCGCGGGTGAGGTCAATCTCTACACCGACACCGGCAACTTCATCGCCCACCCCCCGACCGGCAAATGGCTGATCGGCCTGGGCGAGCAGATCTTCGGAATGAATGCCTTCGGCTGGCGGTTCATGCCCCTGATCTTCGGCACCTTGCTGGTGCTTATGACGATTCGGATGGCACGGCGGCTGTCGCGTTCGACGCTGATCGGTGCCCTGGCCGGTCTGCTGCTCACCGTTGACGGTTTGGCGTTCGTGATGTCGCGGCTCGCCCTGCTCGACATCTTCCAGGCGTTCTTCCTCGTCGCCGGCGTGGCCGCGGTGGTCGCAGACCGCGATTACTTCCGAGCGAAACTCGCCAACGCCTTGGAGGCGGCCGGTGTCCACGATTTGGGCGGCCGGTTCGGTCCGTTCATCTGGTGGCGGCCCTGGCGGGTGGTCGCGGGGGTGATGTTCGGCCTGGCGATCAGCACCAAGTGGAACTCGATCTTTGTCTTGGCCACGATGGGGCTGCTCTCGGTGATCTGGGACGTCGGCGCCCGGCGACTGGCCGGCGCGGACTTCCGCAGCCTGCTCGCTCTGGTCGTCGACGGCGTCCCGGCGTTCGTGAAGATGGTCGTGGTCGCCGGCCTGGTGTACCTGGTCTCGTGGTCGGGCTGGCTGTTCAACCCGGGTGGCTGGGATCGGGATTGGGGTGCCAACCACCCGGACGATCCGCTGGTGCGCGGCCTGGGCGAGGCACTGGCGTCCCTGGTGAAGTACCACCTCGACATCTACGACTTCCACAACGGCTCCTTCATGCGCAACGAGGCCACCCACAGCTACGACGCCCACCCGGCGGGTTGGCTGCTGATGGTGCGTCCGACCGGGATCGATGCGGTGAACGGGATTGCGCCAGGCGTGGACGGCTGCACCGCGCCGGTTGGTGAGACCTGCATGCGGGTGGTGTCGGCGATGGGCACGCCGCTGCTGTGGTGGCTGGCCTTCATCGCCCTGATCGTGGCCTTCGTGTGGTGGATCGGCGGACGGGACTGGCGGTTCGGCGTGCCGATCGTGGCAGCGATGTCGACCTACATCTTCTGGTTCCCCAACGCCGATCGGCCGGTGTTCTTCTTCTACGCGATCTGCATCATCCCGTTCACCGTGACCTTGTTGGCGATGGCGATGGGGCTGGTTCTGGGGCCGCGTAACGGCCCGAACCGCAGACGCGGCGCGATCATCGTGGGCGTCATCACCGCCTTGGTGATCCTGAATTTCGCCTATATCTATCCCCTGCTCACCGACCAGTTGCTGCTCACCAGCGACTACTACTCACGGGTCTGGCTGCGCAGCTGGATTTAACCTCCGCGACACCTGCGGTCTCACCCTGCATCATCGCGGCCCGGCGAGGCGCGTCCGCAATAGAGTTCCCTCGGCTCGCTCGACAAAGGGGAGAGAAATGGCTCTGTGGACGCTCCACGGTAACGGCACAGTTCAACCAGGGGCGGTCGTGGCCCCCGACGAAAGACTCGGCTGGGGCAAGATGCTCGGCCTCGGCGCACAGCATGTGGTGGCGATGTTCGGCGCCACCTTCCTGGTACCGCTGATCACCGGTTTCCCGGTCACCACCACCTTGTTCTTCAGCGGCGTGGGCACCCTGCTCTTCCTGCTGATCACCGGCAACCGGCTGCCCAGCTACCTGGGCTCCTCGTTCGCCTTCATCTCGCCGGTCATCGCTTCGACCGCGGGCAAGGATTTCAGCAAGGCCCTGTTCGGCATCATGCTCACCGGCCTGCTGCTGGCCGTCGTCGGCGCCGTCGTCCATCTGGCTGGTGCCGCCTGGATCGACGTGCTGATGCCGCCGGTGATGACCGGCACCATCGTGATGCTGATCGGCTTCAACCTGGCCGGTGCCGCCTGGGGAGGCGATGAGAAGTCCGGCTTCCGCGCCGCCCCGTTGACTGCCTGGATCACGCTCATCGCCATCGTGCTGATCGCGGTGTTGTTCAAGGGACTCATCGGACGTCTGGCGATCCTTTTGGGCGTGGGCGTGGGCTACATCGCCGCACTGGCCCAGGGCCAGGTCGACTTCAAGTCGGTGGACGCAGCCGCCTGGGTCGGGCTGACGACCTTCACCGTCCCCACTGTCGACTTAGGAGTCGCCGCGCTGTTCCTCCCGGTGGTGCTGGTGCTGATCGCTGAGAACGTCGGCCATGTGAAGTCGGTGTCGTTGATGACCGGCAAGAACTACGACAAGACCATGGGACGCGCACTGCTGGCCGACGGTGTGGCCACCACGCTGGCCGGCCTGGGCGGCGGCTCGGGGACCACCACCTACGCCGAGAACATCGGCGTGATGGCGGCCACCAAGGTGTACTCCACCGCGCTGTACTGGATCGCCGGCTTCATCGCGATCCTGCTGTCGTTCAGCCCGAAGTTCGGTGCCGCGATCTTCACCATTCCCGCGGGGGTGATCGGCGCGGCTGGCACCGTCCTGTACGGCATGATCGGCCTGCTGGGTGCCCGGATCTGGATCGAGAACAAGGTCAACTTCACCAACCCGGTGAACCTGTTCCCGGCTGCGATCGGTCTGATCATGGCGATCGCCAACTTCGATTTCACGATCGGTGGCCTGGAGTTCGGCGGCGTTACCGTCGGCACCGTCACCGCCCTGGTGCTCTACCACCTGATGAAGTCCATCGGTAAGGCCCGGGGTACCGACTTCGAGCCGCCAGCAATCGCCGCGGAGTTCGAGACCTACCAGCCGAACGCCGAAGAACTGCGCTGAATCACCCACGAAGGCCCGCACCGTGATCGGTGCGGGCCTTCGTGCGTGCGTGGGACAGCAGGAACCGTCCCCACTGTCCCACCGAGGCAGGTTGCGTCCGCTGGTCAGCGGGCGAGCAACTGCTCCACCGAGGCCGGCAGCGGGACGCCGGGGCGCAGATCGGGAGCGGGGATCGCTTCGGTGAAGCCGGTACGCAGCGGGAGCATCCCGGCCCAGGCGTCGCTGAGCAGATCCTCGGCGCCGTCGGCGGGAGGGTTCGGCGAGACCTTCATCGACCATTGATCGATCGGCAGAGCGAGCACCATGGTGGCGGCCTCCTCCTTGGCTGTGGACGCACGGACCTCGCCAGTACGTCCAGGCACATAACGATCGACGTAGTCATTGAGGGCTTGAGACTTCTCCTCGCCGTCCAGCAGCGTGCAGGTGCCGAACAGGACGGCGCTGCGATAGGCCAAGCCGGTGCCCTCCAGACTGCGGGAGATCTTGAGGGCGTCGACCGCGGTGACCGTGAAGCAGATTTGCGCCCCTTCGGCGACCGTCCGCATCCGACGAGACCCGGTCGAGCCGTGGAAGAGGATCCGGTCTCCTTGCCGGGCGAAGCTCACCGGAATCACCAGCGGCCCCTCATCCAGGCTCAACCCCATGTAGCCGACGGGGACGTCATCGAGCAGTTCGTCGAGTGCAGCACGGTCCGTGCGACCGCGTTCGCCCTTGCGGGAGGGAACCAACGTGCGTTTCATGGCAGACAACCTACGTGAGAACCTCCCGCTGCTGCGCTACCTTGACGCGGTGCCCACACCAATCGCCGAGCGCCTGACCCCCGCGGTCCGCATGGGGATCTCGATCGCGATCGCGGTCGGCGTGTACGGCGTCTCCTTCGGAGCGCTGTCGGTGGCTGCCGGCCTGACGGTGTGGCAGACCGTGGCCTTGAGCGCGTTGATGTTCACCGGCGGATCACAATTCGCGTTCATCGCCGTGATCGGCGGTGGCGGCGCCGGCGCGGCCGCGTGGGCCGCAGCCACCCTGCTGGGCATCCGCAACGGCATCTACGGCATGCAACTCA
>JAJTBJ010000090.1 GCA_021286985.1 Propionibacteriales bacterium
TCCTGGGCGTCACCGGCGCCATCGCCATCTACGGCTATGACGGCCTGCTCTACGCTCTGGGCTTCTTCGTGGCCTGGATGGTGGCGCTGTACCTGGTCGCCGAGCCGCTGCGGAACACCGGTCAGTACACGATGGCCGATGTGCTCAGCTTCCGGATGAACCAACGCCCGGTGCGTACCGCCGCCGCGTTGTCGACCCTGGCTGTGTCGTTCTTCTACCTGCTGGCCCAGATGGCCGGCGCGGGTGGCTTGGTGGCGCTGTTGCTGGGCGTGACCGATCCGTTCTGGCAGAGCGGCGTGATCGCCATCGTGGGCGTCGTGATGATCGTCTACGTGCTCATCGGCGGCATGAAGGGCACCACCTGGGTGCAGATGATCAAGGCCACCTTGCTGATTCTCGGTGGCGCAGTCATGACCTTCTGGGTGCTGGCCAAGTTCGGCTTCAACTTCAGCGATCTGGTCAACGGCGCGGTCACCAACCCGAACAACGCCAAGACCGTGGCGGGCTTCAAGTGGGCCGACGCCGCTCACATGCTCGATCCGATGGCCAAGTACGGCAAGGATCCGGTCAGCTTCATCTCGCTGTCGATCGCGTTGGTGCTGGGCACCGCCGGTCTGCCGCACGTGCTGATGCGCTTCTACACCGTGCCCACCGCCAAGGAAGCCCGCCGCTCTGCGGTGTGGGCGATCGCGCTGATCGGCCTCTTCTACCTGTTCACCCTGGTTCTGGGTCTGGGCGCGACCGCTCTGGTCGGCATGGACACCATCATGGGTGCGCCAGGTAAAGAGAACTCCGCTGCTCCGCTGTTGGCGCTCGCATTGGGCGGTGAGGTGCTCATGGGCATCATCTCCGGCATCGCGTTCGCCACGATCCTGGCAGTGGTCGCCGGCCTGACCATCACCGCTTCGGCCTCGTTCGCCCACGACTTCTACAACTCCGTGTTGAAGAAGGGCAAGGCCGACCCGGCTCAGGAGGTCAAGGTCGCCCGTACCACCGCTGTGGTCATCGGCATCATCGCGATCGTCGGCGGTATCGCCGTCAACGGGCAGAACATCGCCTTCCTGATCTCGCTCGCCTTCGCGGTGGCGGCATCGGCGAACCTGCCCTCGATCCTGATGACGCTGTACTGGAAGAAGTTCAACACCCGCGGTTCGGTGGCCTCTATCTACACCGGCCTCATCTCCTCGGTGGTGTTGATCGTCTTCTCGCCTGCGGTGATGCTGCCGGTCAAGAACGCAGCGGGGGCGCTGGTCACCCATCCGCTGGCCCTGTTCCCCCTCACCAACCCGGCCATCGTCAGCATTCCGCTGGCGGTCATCGCCGGTGTGATCGGGACGATCACCTCCAAGCAACCTGCGGACGCGGACCTGCAGGCCGAGATGGAGGTCCGGTCGATGACCGGAGCGGGCGCTGCCGAGGCAGTCGCTCACTGATCCGGAGGGGCGGCCTCGTCAAGCCCGGGTTCAGCCTGGCGGGGTCGTCCCTTCCATCTCCGCACTTCGGCCGAGGGCCAGTCTCGATTCGTCGGGGCTGGCCTTCTGCACGTCCAGGCTTCTCCTGGAGGGCGCAGGGGTAGGGTGAGCCGGTGAACCGTCCACCCACACCGCCGGCACTCGACCGCAAGGGTCTGGTGCTGGCGTTCGCCGCCTACCTGGTGTGGGGGGCCTTCCCCTTCTACTTCAAGCTGCTGGCGGCCGCCGGCCCGTGGGAGATCATCGGGCACCGGGTGCTGTGGACGTTTATCTTCTGCCTGATCGCAGTGGCGCTGTGGCGTCAACTGGGGCACTTGGGCGAAGTGATCGCCAACCGAAAACTGTTCTGGGGACTCACCGGGGCCGGTGCCCTGGTGACGGTCAACTGGTCGATCTATGTGTGGGGCGTATTGAACGACCACGTGGTCGACGCCGCCCTGGGCTACTTCATCAACCCCTTGGTCACCGTCGGCTTAGCCGTGATGGTGCTGAAGGAGACGCTGCGCCGCGCCCAGTGGATCGCCGTCGGCGTGGGCGGCCTGGCGGTGGTGGTGATCACCATCGGCTACGGCCAAGTGCCCTGGGTCGCCCTCAGCCTGGCCGTCACTTTCGGCCTGTACGGCCTAGTCAAGAAGCAGGTCGGCGGACGGGTGTCGCCCCTGGTCGGCCTGACCGTCGAGACCGCCCTGCTCACCCCGTTCGCGTTGGCCTTTCTGGTGTGGCTGCAGGCCACGGGCACCTCGCATCTGCTCAGCGAAGGACCAGGCCTCACCGTGGGGCTGATCGCCGCCGGCGTGGTCACGGCCGTGCCGCTGGTGATGTTCGCCGCAGCCGCGTCCAGGATTCCGCTGAGCATGATCGGGTTGATCCAGTACCTCACCCCCACCATCCAGTTCGCCTTCGGCGTGTGGGTCAACCACGAGCAGATGCCGCTGGCCCGCTGGATCGGCTTCGGGCTGGTGTGGGTGGCGCTGGTCGTGCTCACCATCGACAGCATCCGCGCCGCCCGCGCCGTCCCGGTCGGCGAGCCCGAGGCGATGAACTAGGACGGCCGTGCCTCAGCTCTGCTGCGACCAGCCACCCGGGTTGGAGATGTTGAACATCCACTCCATGCCGAACTTGTCGGTGACTTGGCCGTAGGTATCGCCCCACACCTGCTGCGCCAACGGCTGATCGACCCGTCCGTCGGCGGCCAGCTTGTCGAACCAGCCCGTGAGCAGGTCGAGCTCATCACTCATGAAGGCCAGATAGACCCGAGTGCCCTGCCAGGTGGCGACGTCCTCGCGGCGCGCGTCGGACGCCATCACGGTGAACTGCTCGGCGACGAGTTCGGCGTGCATGGTGCCGTCCGGGGGCATGTCGGTCATGCCGAAGTCGGCGAAGGTGGCAATCGTCAGTTGCCCCCCGAAGACCGATTGGTAGTACCGCAGGGCTTCAGCAGTGTTGCCGTCGAAGTTGAGGTAAGGGACGAGCTTGGTGGCCATCGTTGGCTCCTGAGTGTGAGGTCGAGGAAGGACCAGCCTGCCCGAGGGTGTGCCTCTCAGCCCAGGACGGGGAGCAATTCGGCCACCCGGTCAGCGACCAAGCGCGGCCAGCACCCGCGCCATCGTGCGCTGGACCGCGAGAGTGTCGTCCAGGGGCATCACCGGGCTCTCGGTGAGTCCGGCTGCCAGGCATTCGCCGACGTGCGCGATCTCGTGGCTGTAGCCGACCCCCACCTTGTCGAAGACCAACTCCTGACGCTCGGCTCCGGTCAGCTGGACGACCAACTCGGTCGCCCGATGGAAACGCGGCTTCACTTCCACCCAGCCTTTGGTGCCGGCCACCACCTGCCTGCCGGGGCCGGGTGCGGTGAATCCGATCGACTGGTTGGCGTAGCGACCCTCAGCGAAGCCGAGCAGGATCCCGGCGTCAGATTCCACGCCGTTGCCGAACCGTCCGCCGACGGCATGGACGACGTCAGGTTCGCCGAGGAACTGCTGGGCGAACGAGATCACGTAGACGCCCAGGTCGAGCACTGCTCCGCCGCCCAACGCGGGGTTGAACAGCCGGTCGGCCGGGTCGTAGGAACGGAAGGCCAGCAGGTCGCCATAAACAGCCCGCACCTCGCCGAGCGCACCGGAGGCCACCAACGCGCGCAGGTGGCTGACCGCGGGCAGGAAGCGGGTCCACATCGCTTCCATCACGAACACGCCGCGGGTCCTGGCCGCCTCGATGATGGCGGTGGTGTCGGCCACAGAGGTGGTGAAGGACTTCTCGATCAGCAGCGCCTTGCCGGCCGCGATCGCCGCCAGCGCCAGTTCGGTGTGCTGGGCGTGCGGGGTGGCCAGGTAGACCGCGTCGACGTCGGCGGCGAAGAGTTCGGCGTAGCTGCCGTAGGCCTGCGCGATGCCGTGACGTTCAGCAAAGGCCCGCGCCCGCTCAGGCGAGCGTGACCCGACGGCGACGAGCTCTGCCCCCGGCACGAGGGCGAACTCGTCGGCGACGACGTCAGCGATCTTGCCGGGACCGGCAATGCCCCACCGCACGCTCACTGGTTGCCCCGCCGTTTGCGGAGTTCGCCACTGATGGCACCGGCCGCAGCGCTGATCACGAAGGCGGCGCCCAGGTTCAACAGCCATCCGCCAGTGCCCATGATCGCCAGCACGATGGCCAGCGGCCAGGCGACGGCGGCGACCACGTTCAGAGTCGACTCCATCACGCTCGGCGGACGTGCCGGAGTGGCCGGCACCAGGACGACACCGGTCTGCGGTGGAAGGGGTTCGATCAGCGGCGGCTCACCCATGCCGACCTGGTCGGGGCCATTCCAGGACGGCTGCTGCCAGTGCTGCGGATCGTCGTCGCGTGGGGTGGTCACCTGATCATCGTAGATCTGATGCCGGCTGAGGCCTTGCGGCGCCCAGCACGCCGGCGGCCACCAGCCGCTGGTAACGCAGCTGCCGGATCCGATGCCGCAGGATCAACGACACCAGGACGGCCAGCACGATCGCCTGCCACCAGGCGCCCGAGATCACCGCGAAGACCAAGGCGAGCGGGAACAGCCAACGACGCATCATCCGCAGCCGCATTTCCTCTTCGCCGGCCATCGCCACTGCCATCGGACGGCGAGCCGACGACAGCACCTCGCCGCTGTAGATCGGGGCGGACGGGGTCGCTGCGGAGAATTTCGGCTGCTGCCAATGCTGTTCGGATTCGGGATTGGCCCACTGCGTGCTCATACTCGCCAGGCTAGTCAGCACAAAGCGGGGCGACCATCGGGTGAACCCAGGAGACGTCCCTGGCTGTTGTCTGGCAAAGTAGAGCGGTGCGCGTGGTTCAGAAGTTCGGCGGGTCCTCGGTGGCCGACGCCGAGAGCATCAAGCGGGTGGCCGGTCGGATCGTGGCGACCCGGAACGCCGGCAACGAGGTCGTTGTCGTGATTTCGGCGATGGGTGACACCACCGACGACCTCCTCGACCTGGCCCAACAGGTCTCGCCCAACCCGCGCCCCCGAGAACTCGACATGCTGCTCACCGCCGGCGAGCGGATGAGCGCTGCCCTCTTGGCGATGGCGATCAACGACTTGGGCGCGACGGCGCGATCGTTCACCGGATCGCAGGCCGGGGTGATCACCACCGGCACGCACGGTGACGCCCGGATCATCGACATCACCCCGGGCCGCATCGTGTCGGCGCTCGCTGAGGGCGATGTGGTGATCGTGGCCGGTTTCCAAGGCGTCTCCCAGACCACCAAGGACGTGACCACGCTCGGCCGCGGCGCGTCCGACACCACTGCGGTGGCGTTGGCGGCTGCCCTTGACGCGGCGTACTGCGAGATCTACTCCGATGTGGACGGCGTCTTCACCGCCGACCCACGGATCGTCCCCGGCGCCCAGCGGATCCCTGAGATCGGGTACGAGGACATGCTGGAGATGGCCGCCAACGGCGCCAAGATCCTGCACCTGCGCTGCGTGGAGTACGCCCGCCGCGAGCACGTCGCCGTCCACGTCCGTTCGTCGTTCTCCGACAAGCCCGGCACCTGGGTGAAGCATCTCGACTACGAGGAGTTAGGCATGGAACAGCCGCTGATCACCGGCATCGCGCACGACCGCAGCGAGGCCAAGATCACCATCGTCGGCGTCCCGGACAAGATCGGCGAGGCCGCCGACATCTTCACCGCGGTGGCCGAGGCCGACATCAACATCGACATGATCGTGCAGAACGTGAGCAAGCACGACGACAAGCGCACCGACATCTCCTTCACCCTCGGCCAGGCCGACGGCGCCAAGGCGATCGCCGCGCTGGAGGCGGTCAAGGCTCGCATCGGCTTCGACGAGGTCATCTACGACGATCAGGTCGGCAAAGTGTCGGTGGTCGGCGTGGGCATGCGCTCTCACCCCGGCGTGACCGCGCGCTTCTTCCGTGCGCTGGCTGAGGCCGGGGTGAACATCGGCATGATCTCCACCTCTGAGATCCGGATCTCGGTGGTGGTCGACATCGACCAGGTGGACACCGCCGTGCGCGCCGGCCACACCGCCTTCGGCCTGGACGCCGACGGCGAGGCCATCGTCTACGCCGGCACCGGCCGCTGAGGTCCGTCCGTTCGGCCGAGGGTGGTGAACCCGGGGTCTGGAGCAGCCCGCGACACGGCGGGTGACGAAAGCCCCGCACAGGTCTGCCGGTGCGGCATGATGGGCGCGGGTCGTAGTCGACCCCTACCGGTTCCGCCGCGACAGGAACACCCATGAGCTACGAAACCCGAGAAGTCCTGTGGGTTCTGCTGTACCTCGCCCACACGGCTGCAGCGATCACCGCGTTGGTTGTCTTCCAGCGACGCGCCGGAGCAGGTCGAAGCCTCTTTGTCGGCGGCCTGCTCGCATTCGCCGTCTGGGGAGCCTCCTCGACAGCTCAGACAGGCTATTACCTGGCCGCCTACTACGCGGATTGGGACTACAACCTCGCCGATGACATCCTTCCGCAGGTCGATCTCGTCCTCGGTGGCTTGTTGCCGATTGCGGGGATCCTCCTGATCAGCGCAGCGGTGATCAGGGCGGCACGCGGCATCACACCCCCACCGACGTGGACCTACCCGTCGCGCTATGTCGGGTCTTCTTCACCCTTTGTCGGCCACGCCGCCCCGGCACCGGCAGCGCCCGGCGGCTACCCGCCGCCGCCAGGAGCGGTCCTGTTCATGCCCCCTCCCCCACCTCCCGATCCCGGCGGCCCGGGCGACGCCACCGCCATTCCGGAGACCGGACACTTACACTGATCAAGTGATCTTCAAACGCGTCGGCGAGTCCCGCCCCTATCCCGACCACGGCTACGTCCAGAAGCAGTGGGCGGCGATCGCACCGCAACAGGTGCGGCTCGACGAATTGGTCACCACCAAGAGCACCCTCGACCTCGATGCGCTGCTGGAGGAGGACTCCACCTTCTACGGCGACCTGTTCGCCCATGTGGTGCGGTTCAACGGCGAGCTCTACCTGGAGGACGGGCTGCATCGCGCGCTCCGCTCAGCGCTG
Organism: Propionibacteriales bacterium; assembly: GCA_021286985.1. Lineage (GTDB taxonomy): Bacteria > Actinomycetota > Actinomycetes > Propionibacteriales > Propionibacteriaceae > Propionicimonas. Next base: position 6,973 of record JAJTBJ010000090.1, read on the forward strand.
CAGCAGCGCGAAACCATGCACGCCCGAATTCTGGAACTGAAGTAGTCTGGTCGGCGCGGCAGGCGATTCGACGGGAGTTGGCGTGGACCAGGTGACCCAGGCGATCCGGTATCTGAAGACCCCTCTGACCCTGATCGCCCTTCTCCTGCTCGTGCTCGGCGCCGGCTACTGGGGCCTCAAGGCTGTCGAGGCGCCCATCCCGAAGACCGTCACCCCGTGCGTAATGACCGATGTCGGCGACAAGCTCACTCCCAACTTCGTGCAGGTCCGCGTCCTGAACGCCGGGGCTGCCAGTGGCACCGCGCGGGCGACCGGCCAGTACCTGCGCGCGTACGGCTACGACGTGATCCGGGTCAACAACGACGATCGCCAGGTCGCTGAAACCGTGATCGTCGGGAACGCCGCCGACTCACCCGAGGTGTTGCTCGTCCAGCAGTTCTTCCCCGGCTCGATCGTCCAGGGCGACGGGAGGGCCGATCACGTGGTCGACATTCTGCTCGGCGCCAAGGCCGATCGCGCGCCCGCCCCGAACACCACCCTGCCGGTCTCCGGCAAGGTCTGCCTGCCGCCGCGGAACACCGCCAGCGCCAGCCCTAGCCCGGCGAAGTAGCGCTTACAGGTCCCGCCAGCGGGCCAGGCGCCCACCCACGGAGATGCTGTGCAGGCGTCCCTCCACCCGTTTGCGATCATCACCGTTGGTGACGATCAGCAGGTCATCACCCTGGCGAATGATCCGGTCGGGTCCGACCGGGAACGGCTCGCCCCCGCGGACGATCAAGGAGACCACCGAGTTCTTCGGCAACCGCAGCTCTCGAATCGTGACGCCGTGCAGCTTCGAGCCCTCCGGCACGTGCACCTGCATCATGTCGGCGGCGATGGTGTCCAGCGGGGCGAACTCGATCTCGACGTCGGTGGCGTCCTCACCGGTGGAGACCTGCAGCTTGCGGGCCACCCACGGCAGCGTCGGCGCCTGCAGGACGGTGAAGACCACCACGAACACGAAGACCATGTCGAAGACCGTGGTCGCCCCCGGAGCTCCGGCAGCCAAGGGGACGGTGGCCATGATGATCGGCACCGCACCTCGAAGCCCCGCCCAGGAGATGAAGAGCTGTTCGCGCCAGGGCACCTTGAACCAGACCGTGCACGCCCACACCGACAGCGGTCGGGCGACGAAGGTGAGCACCAGCCCGGCCGCCACACCAGCCAGTGCCGAGGCGACGCTGATGCGTTGCACCTCGGCGAGCATGCCCAGCATGACGAACAGTCCGATCTGGGCGATCCAGCCGATGCCCTCCGCGAACGAACGAGTGGCGTGGCGGTGGGGCAGCTTGCCGTTGCCCAGCACCAACGCGGTCACGTACACCGCCGCGAAGCCCGACAGGTGCAGCACCGTGCCCAGCCCGTAGCCCAGCACCGCCCAGGCCAGGCCTGCGAGCGGGTACAGACCGGAGGCGGGCAGGGCGATCCGGCGCATCGCCCACACCCCCAGTTGCCCGACGATGACGCCCACCAGCACGCCGCCGGCAAGTTCGAGCAGGATCAGCCCGGCCATCAGCACCGGTCCGCCTTCGACACCCTGGCCGAGTTCCCAGGCGGTGGCGGCGGTCACCAGCAGCACCGTCGGCGCATCGTTGAAGCCGGATTCGGCTTCGATCGTGGCCCGTAGACGTGGAGGGAGTGGCACCTTGCGAAGCACCGAGAAGACCGCGGCCGCGTCGGTGGGTGAGGTGACCGCGCCGAGCAGCACCGAGGTGGGCAGGTCGAGTCCGATGACGAAATGGACGAAGGTCGCCACCACCGCCACCGAGATGCCCACGCCGAGCGTCGAAAGAAGCAGCGCGCTGGGCAGCGCCCCTTTGATCTCGCTCCACTTCGTCGTGTAGCCGCCTTCGGCCAGGATCAACACCAAAGCCGCGAAACCGAGGGTGTGGGCCAAGTCGGCGTTCTCGAAGTCGAACACCACCTGGCCGACGACCACCCCGATCCCGAGAAAGATCAGCAGCGAGGGCAGCCCGAAGCGCGATCCCAAGCGGGCCGCAACAACGGCGATGAGCAGCACAACGGACCCAAGCAGCAATACCTGGTCCAGTTGCACGCGCGTCCTCCTGGCCGGATTCTATCGGTTCCGGACCGACGACCCCGCGTGGACGAGAGGATCAGGACTGGGCGATCAGCCGCAACAACTCCGCCGCCAACACCTTCGAACCGTCCGCGTTGGGGTGGCCGCCGTCGAGGCTGTAGCCGCCGTACAGCGCCTCGTAGTGCTGGCCGTCGATACTCCCGGTGACCCGAGTCCCATCCGGACGGGTGGACTCCAACGCTGCGACGTCCCACAACCTCCCGGTGCCGGCGTATTTGGCCCGGACCAGCTCATTGAACTGATAGCGGGCCACATTGCTGCCGCTCGCGCCGGTCTCTACCGGGTTGGTGGCGTACAGGAAGGTCACCTGGGGGAACTCGGCCTCCAAGGCGTCCATGGTCGCCTCATAGTGGGCGAACAGCGCGGCGACGTCGGTGCCGCCGTAGATGTCGACGTAGCAGTACTTCACCAGCGCCACCTGCACTTGCGAGGCCACCCCACCGCGCAAGTAAGCGGCGAAGTCGTCCGCCTTGCCGTTGGGGTCGCCGTTATCACCGACGTACGCGTCGGCCAGCACCCCACCGGAGGTGGTCGAAATGGTCTGACT
>JAJTBJ010000091.1 GCA_021286985.1 Propionibacteriales bacterium
TGGGCTTCAAGTGGATCTCGGCGAAGATGGCCGAGACCGATGCGGTGATCGGCGGGGAGTCGTCCGGTGGTCTGACCGTGCGCGGGCACATCGCCGGCAAGGACGGCGTGTATGCCGGCAGCCTGTTGGTGGAGATGGTGGCTGCGTCCGGCCGCAAGCTCAGCGAGCTGTACGCCGACCTCGTCGCCGAGTACGGACGGCTGGAGATGGTCGAGGCGGCCTTCGGCTTCGACGCGGCCCGCCGCGCCGAACTGCAGCAGCGGATCTTCGTCGACCACGACCTGCCCGGCTTCACCGAGCCGGTCGACCACGTCGGCTGGGAGGACGGCTGCAAGGTCTACTTCGCCAATGGCGGCTGGGTGACGATTCGCTTCTCTGGCACCGAACCGGTCTTCCGGGTGTTCTGCGAGATGCCCTCCCAGAACGAGGCGTCGGCGGTGGCCGCGCTGGTGGCCGGCTACTACGGGCTGGCCTCGAACGGAGAGCGGTAGATGAGCACGGAACTGACTCGCGCTGTCATTTTGGCTCGGGGTCTGGGCACCCGCATGCGCCGGGACGCCGAAGGCACGGCGCTGAGCGCGGAACAGGCGGCAGCGGCCGCGTCCGGGGCCAAGGCGATGATGCCGATCGGACGGCCGTTCCTCGACCACGTGATCTCGGAGCTGGCCGATGCCGGCATCACCGAGGTGTGCCTGGTGATCGGACCGGAGCACACGGCGATTCGCGACTACTACGACGCTGTGGCCACCACCCGGGTGCAGATCAGCTACGCCGTCCAGGCCGAACCGCTGGGAACGGCCAACGCGGTCGCGGCCGCGGAGGAGTTCGCCGACGGGCACCGCTTCGCGATGATCAACGGCGACAACTTCTACCAGGCCCAGACGATTCGCGCGTTGGCTGCCGTGCCAGGAAATGCGCTGGCCGGCTACACCCGCCACGGGCTGCTGGCCAAGGGCAATGTGCCGGCGGCCCGGTTGTCGGCGTTCGCGATGGTGCGCGCCGTCGACGGTCTGCTGGTCGACATCATGGAGAAGCCGGACGCCGAGGTGGTCGCCACCGTCGGTGCCGATGCGCTGACCAGCATGAACTGCTTCACCTTCACCGCAGCGATCTTCGACGCGTGCCGGGCGATCACCCCATCGGCGCGCGGCGAGTACGAGATCGTCGATGCGGTGCGTTGGCTGGTGGCCGAGGGACAGCCCGTCCGGGTGGTCACCGTCGACGACGGCGTGCTCGACCTGTCGAGCCGGGCGGACGTCGGCCCGGTGCAGGCCGCCCTGGCCGATCACCAGGTCTTGCTGTGAACCCAGGTCTTGCGGTCGACCCAGTGGCCTGGCGAGTGCCGGGCCGACTGGAAGTCTTCGGAACCCACACCGACTACGCCGGCGGAGACGTGCTGGTGTGCGCGATCGATCGCGGCGTCACCGTCGAAGCCCGTGCGGTGGCTGGTGCGGAGCCGATGATCACCGCCGGCTCCGATGCCGCAAAGTCTGGCGTGGTCGTCCGTCCGGGCGAGCCGACGCCCTACCCACCGGGCCACTGGGGTCGCTATCTGCAGACCGTGGTCGACCGGCTGAGCGCCAATTTCGGGCCACTGCGTCCAGCCGAGCTGCGGTTCACCAGTGAGCTGCCCCTGGCCAGCGGAATGAGCAGTTCATCGGCCCTGATCGTGGCCGCCGCCTTGGCACTGGCCGACCTCAACGGCTTCAGCGATTCGCCGGCCTGGCACCGGGCCGCTCCCGACCGCCTGCAACTGGCCGGCTACCTGGCCTGCGTCGAGAACGGCAAGAGCTGGGGCGAACTGGACGGGGCGCTGGGCGTGGGCACGCTGGGCGGCTCGGAGGACCACACCGCGATGCTGTGCGGCCTGCCCGATCAGCTGTCGCAGTACCGCTTCGATCCGCTGAGCCTGGTGCGGACTGTCGCCTTCCCGTCGGAGTGGACGTTTGTGGTGGCGGTCAGTGGCGTCCGGGCGGAGAAGACCGCCGCCGCGCTGGCCGACTACAACCGGGCCTCCCTGGCCATGGCCGAAGTGCTCCACCGTTGGCAGCAGGCCACCGGTGGACGTGAAGCCAGCGTGGCCGCCGCGCTGCGCACCGACGCCGAACGGCTGCGGGCGCTGGTCGCCGACGCTCCTGCGTTGTCCCGGCGACTGGCTCACTTCGTGACCGAGTCCACCGATCTGGTTCCGACGGCAGCCCAGGCCTTCGCCGCTGCCGACTGGACGGCCGTTGCCGAGGCGGCTGCTCGGTCCCAACGGGCAGCGGCCGACCTGCTGGGAAATCAGGTGCCCGCGACCAATGCGCTGGCAGACCTGGCGCACGGCTTAGGCGCGCCGGCGGCTTCGTTCGGCGCCGGCTTCGGTGGCAGCGTGTGGGCGCTGACGACGTCCGGCGAGGCCGAGGCCTTCGCCGCGGAATGGTTGGCCGGCTATCGGGCGCGCTTCCCGGAGTTCGCGGACGCCTCGGTGTTGGTGACCCGTCCGGGGCCAGCGGCCACGCGATTGAGCTGAGGCAAAACCTGGGCTCAGTCGCCGGCCAACACCACGTCGACGCCGTGGCTGCGCAGGGTGGCGACCGCGTCGGGGTCGGCAGCGGTGTCAGTGATCACCAGCGACACCGCGTCCAGTCCGCAGATGCGGGCGAAGGCATGCTCGGTCAGCTTGGATGCGTCAGCCAGCACCACCACTCGACGTGAGGCGGCGAGCATGGCCGCGTCCATGGCGGCTTCCTCTTCGGAGTCGGTGTAGATGCCGCCGGCGGCAAGGTCGACCGCGTTGGCGCCGAGGAAGACGGTGTCGAGCTGGATGGTCGGCAGGATCGCCTGCGCCAGGCGTCCGACCAGGGCGAATGAGCGGGTGCGGGCCACGCCGCCGGTGACTACTACCCGCGCCTGTGGCCGGACGGTGAGGCTGTTGGCGATGTTGACCGCATTGGTGACGATGGTCAGCGACTCGGGCGCGAACGAGCGGTCGCCGGCGATCCGGACTCCGACCTCGTGGGCTGCGGCGGTGGTGGTGGTGCCGGCGTTGAAGCCGATCACATCGCCGGGGTTCACCAGCGAGGCGGCATACAGCGCGATGGCCTGCTTGGCTGCCGATTGGCGACCGCTGCGGAAGCGCAGTGGCATCTCACCCGAGCTGGGGTTGGCCAGCGCGCCGCCACGGGTGCGGACGATCAGTTGCTGGTCGGACAAGTCGTCGCGGTCGCGGCGGGCTGTGGCCGGGGAGATGACCAACTCGCTGACCAGTTCCTCCAGTCGCACCGAGCCGCGTTCGATGACCAACTCGACCAGACGGGCCAAACGCTCTTCGCGGTTCATCGTTCGCCCCCTCTCCGCGCAGCTGACGTGTGCGATAAGCGTAGCCGGGGGCCTGGCGATAGTGGAATGTTGGGTGTCCAAATCGTCACTATCGCTCAACTGGTGAGCGGCGCTGCGATCCGGCGCCGAGATGTCGTGGTTATCAGCGCCAGCGACGCCTGCTCGACGAGCCTCCGCCGAGTTTTCGTGGTTATGAAGGGGGTTGCGAGGGCCCAAGACGACGGAAACTCGGCGGTGGGCTCGCCGTCGCCTGGAGTGCGCTCTCAGAACGACGGAAAGTCGGCGGTGGGAGGGCGCCAGACCCAGCGCCTACGCTGGAGGGCATGGCGATCAGCTATCTGCCCGAAGACCTCACCCGCGACGACGTGGATCGCCTCCCGGGCCTGACCGTGCTGCAGTTCGGCACCGATTGGTGTGGCTACTGTCAGGCGGCCGAACCGGCCATCAGGCAAGTGCTCGCCGGGCTGGACGTCACCCGCCACGTCCTGATTGAAGACGGCAAGGGACGTCCCCTGGGCCGGTCGTTTCGCGTGAAACTGTGGCCGACCGTGATCTTCCTCGTTGACGGGGTCGAGGTCGCCCGAACGATTCGTCCCTGGAAGACCGACGACTTCGCCGAGGCGTTGGCGGGGGTACGCGCCGCGCGTAGCTAGGACGTCAGGCTGACAAAGATCAGGAACGCCACCAGGCTGGCCACGGTATAGAGGCTGAGCACGTTGTTGGCGTAGGCCTGGTCGTCGCGACGTGCGGCCGGCATGAAGATCGGCACGATGTAGGGCGGCGGCAGCACCAGCAGGGTGAACAGGGCGGTGGCGTAGATCGGCGCCAGCCCCAGCAACCCGGTGAACACCCACGCGCCCAGCGCGAGCGCCAGCGGGATCACGATCGCTAGCCGGGTAGCGACCAGCGGAAGCGCAGCGCGCACACCGGCGGCGTCCAATCGGGTGCCGTAGCCGACGATGATCAACACCAGCGGCACGATCACCGCGGCCAGGTATTTCAGCGTGGAGGTGACCGCCGCTCCGACCGGGCCGGCGGTGACCACCGGCGCCAGGCCGCTGAGGTTCAGCAACAGACCGAGCAGGATCGCGATGATCACCGGCGAGGTGACCAGCTCGCGCGCCGTCCGTCGCCAGTCCGAGCGCTGGTGCCCGACCGCCCGCAACAAGCTGACGAACACGAACCAGATGAACACCTCATGACCCAGAGCCAGCACCCCGAGCGCCGGGAGTTGGTCGGTGCCGTAGACCGCAGCGAAGATGGCGAACCCGATCATGCCGAGTTCGAAACCGGTGAACAGCAACGGGGTGTAGGCCGAGCCGTGGGTCAGGCGCCCGAACAACCAGCCGACGCCGAGCAGCGCCACGCAGATGGCGAAGACGATCACGATCACCCAGCCGTGCTCTGGAGCGAACCGGGTGGTCAAGAAGGTGCTGAACAGCAGCGCCGGCAAAGCGACCGAGACGATCAGCTTCTTCAGCCCCGCCACGGTGGCGTCGTCCAGGACGGCGAAGCGACGCAGCAGCATGCCCAGCAGCACCAGCAGCACGACCGGCATCACACTGCCGACGACTCCGGACACATCGGGCATGAGGACCACCTTCCCGCCACCACGCCGGCAGCGGCAGCAGCCTAGTCAGCCCAGGGTGAAGCCGAGGACGATCGAGACCAAGAGCGCTGAGGCGCTAGATGAGGGGCAGATGAGAAAAGCGGCCACGGCGTCGCTGTGACCGGGCGCGACCGCCAGACTGTAGGTCATGCAGGAGCCGGGCTTGTCGACAGGACTGACCGTCCGGGTGCGCCTGCTCTTCACCATGCTGGCCCTGACCACCTCGGTGCTGCTCGCGGCCGGAGCGACCGGTTTCCTGCTCGAACGGCTCAGCATCGAACGCACCGCAGTGGTCGAGCTGGACCGCGAGGCGTCCGGCTTCATCGAGTTGGCCCGCACCATGACTGATCCTCGAACCGGGCAGCCGATCAGTTCCACGTCCATGCTGTTGCGGGTGGCGATCGAGCAACGCGTGCTCGGCCCCGACGATGGCGTGCTCGGCATCGTGAACGGCGGCATCGAGTGGGTGGCGCCCGATGTGGCGACGCTGCGCTTGGAAAACGATCCGGCGTTGGTGGCCGTGGTGTTGGCCGCGGCCAACGCGCCCACCACCACGCAGGGTCGCTACCGCGACGCCACCCACGACCTGGCCTACCTGGTGATCCCGGTCCGCGGCCAGACGGCGGCCAACTCGGGCGCGTTGGTGCGGGCGATCGATCTGGTGCCGAAGTATCAAGCTCTGGAGTCGACCTACCGCCTGTACGCCGCCGCCGCCATCGTGATCGGCGTGCTGGCCGCCGGCGTGGCCTGGGCGATCATGGGACGACTCTTGGCGCCGATCGCGCGCCTGCGTGAAACCGCGGAGTCGATCAGCCCTGATGACCTTTCCCGACGACTGGAGGTCTCCGGCCACGACGACCTCTCCGCCCTCACGGTGACGATCAACCGCATGCTCGACCGCATCGAAGGCCTGGTCGAGGGCCAGCGCCAGCTCGCCGATGACGTCGGCCATGAGTTGCGCACGCCGCTGACGATTCTGCGGGGACACCTGGAATTGCTCGACCCCGCTGATGAGGCGCAGGTGCGGCAGACCCGGTCGCTGGCGTTGGAGGAGATCGACCGGATGAGCCGCCTGATCGAGGATCTGTTGTTGCTGGCCAGCACCGAGCGGGCCGACTTCGTGGTGCCAACCGCCTGCGATCTGGCCGAACTCACCGACGAGACCTTTGCGCTGATCTGCCGCATCGATGAACGACCGTGGCGGCTGGTCGAGCTCGCCGAGGCGGAGTTGGTCGTCGACCCGCAACGGTTGCGGCAAGCCTGGCTGCAGCTGGTGGACAACGCGGTGAAGTACTCCCCGCCCGGCTCGCCGATCGCCATCGGCAGCCGCATCGACGGTGGGGAGGCCTGGCTGTGGGTCGCCGACCAGGGGCCCGGAATCCCTGATGAGGAGCGAGCGCGCATCCTCGAGCGTGAAGTGCGCGGTGCGAACGCGCTGAGCTCGGGCCGGATCGGGCAGGGCCTGGGTCTGTCGATCGTGATCAAGATCGTCGGTTCCCATCACGGTCGACTCGACATCGCCGCCGGTGCCGACGGTGGCTCGATCATCAGCCTGGTGCTCCCCGTCCCCGACCCCGAAGGAGGCCCGCATGACGCAGATTCTGATCGTTGAGGACGAGCCGCGGATCGCGGCATTCGTGGCCGCCGGTCTGAAAGCCGCCGGGTACGCCAGCCACATCGAACACACCGGCACCCCGGTCGCCGAGCTCGTCGCCGGCGGCGACTTCGACTTGGTGATCCTCGACGTGGGACTACCCGACATCGACGGCTTCGAGGTGCTGAGGCAGGTGCGGCGCCGGAGCCCGGGAATCCCCGTGATCATGCTGACCGCGCGCTCGGCCGTGCGTGATCGGGTGGCCGGGCTCGAGGCCGGCGCCGACGACTACGTGCCCAAGCCGTTCAGTTTCGAGGAGCTGCTTGCTCGGGTGCGGTCGCGGCTGCGGGTGAGCGTCCAGGAGACCAGTCTGACGCTGCGTCACGGCGGGATCGAGTTGGACGTCCGGACCCGCCGCGTGCGCGTCGATGACAAGGAGATCGACTTGTCGGCGCGAGAGTTCGCGCTGGCCGAGGTGTTCCTCCGGCATCCCGACCAGGTCCTCAGCCGGGAGCAACTACTCAGCGCAGCGTGGGGCTACGACTTTGATCCCGGATCGAATGTGGTCGACGTGTATGTGCGCTACCTGCGCAAGAAATTGGGCGCCGACGCGATCCAGACCGTGCGCGGCATGGGCTACCGGCTCGCCTGAGTCGGCGTCAGGGATGCTTGGGGCCGGGGTTCGACACCGGCTGACCCTGTTGGTGCTTTCCCTGGCCAGAGGTTGTGGAGCCGGAGCCGCTCTGCTGCCCTGAGCCGGTGGGCTGGTGGCTGGGTGAGGTCGCGGCCTGGGTGTGATTCGCCGCCGACGAGGTTCCGGACCCACCCGTGGACGTGGCGGTGGGAGTGTTCGACGTGGGGCCGGGGGTCGCTATGACCGTGGGGAGGACGACGCCGTCGCGCGGTTCGGGGAGCGGCTCGGCAAAGGACCCTGCGGACGCGGCGAGAAGGGCAGCCGCCGTGAAGCCCACGACCGCCACGGTCGGTGCGACGACGACGGATTTCTTCACTGCTCCTCCTCGGCTTCCGGTCTCAGCATCCCACTGTGGAGGGGCTGCTGAGACCGGAATGGCGTGCCGTCAGCGGCCGGCGCGCTTGGCCGCACCCGTGGGAGTGCCGGTCGGGGTGCCCGCGCAGTCGGTGCACGAACCATCGCGGTTACGCTCGCGCTGCTGCGTCTGCGTGGTGGTGCCGGTGGTCGAGGCGGCGTCTGGTTGATGGAGCTGCAGCCGCTTCGCGGTGCTGACCACAGCCTGGGAGGCCCGGGCCGGCACGCCGGTGGCGAGAGCCTGGTGAATCCGATCGCGATCCTGAAGGCGGGTCGCCGTGCCGGTAGGCGTACCGGTCGGGGTGCCCGTCGGAGTGCCGGTCGGAGTGTTGGTGCAGGTGGGCGTCGCGGTGCCGTTCGGGTGCGGCCCGGAGCCTTGGGCCACCGCGGGAATGGCGGCTGCCCCACCGACGAGGACGGCCGTGGCGGCCAGTCCAATGGCGAAGTTCTTGATCATCGTTGCCCTTTCGTGTGGCGGTCTGACCCTTCCAGTACACGAGAGCAGGGTGAGATCGGGATTGGACGACGATGAGAGCTTCCTCATCTGGGCCGACGGCTACTCCTGATGGAGGGCGGCGACCACGTCCAGCTTGGACGCCGAACGCGCCGGGCCGAGGGCGGCGAGCACGCCGAAGACGATGCCGACCACGACGGTCGCGGCCAGCCCGGCCCACGGGAACGCGTACGGCATCTGCCAGCCGACCGCTGCCATCGCCGCCACCAGCGCGTAGCCGAGCCACAGCCCGGCGACGGCACCGAAGACGGTGCCGATCACCGACAGCAGCAGCGACTCGGCCAACACCATGCGCTTGATCTGCCGCCGGGTGGCGCCAACTGCCCGCAGCATGCCGATCTCGCGGGTACGGGCCAGCACGCTGATCGCCAAGGTGTTCACCAAGGCCAACAGCGACGGCAGTGCCAAGGCGGCCACCAGCACGTCGAAGATCACGATGGTGGAGTTGAAGGTCTTCAGCTGCTCGTCCAGCCAGGTCTGCGACTCGTACAGCCGGAACGCGGGGAAGTCGGCCACGATCTTGGCCAGCCGCGCTTGGGTGGCGGCCGGGTCCGCGCCGGGGGTGCGGTTGGCCATCACCAGCAGGTCGGCGGTGTTGTTGAAGTCGCGGCTCAGGTTGGCCTGAGAGGTGTAGAGCGTTGACAGCTTGGCGTTGAGGTAGTCGTTGCCGATGCCGGCCACGTGGTAGACCCGCGAACCGTTGGGGGTGTCCAAGGTCAACTGCTGGCCCACCACCAGGCCGTTCTGGGAGGCGTAGATGCCGTTGGCGATCACCCAACGTCCGGTGCCCAGCTGGGTCACTGCGGCGTCGGAGGATCCGGCGTTCCAGTCGAAGTTGGCCACTTTCAGGTAGCTGGCCGGGTCGATGCCGATGACCTGCACCTGGGTGTTGTCGAGCTTGGCCATCGACAGCCGCAGGCTGGAGGACGCGGCGATCCCCGGCGTGGACCGGACGCGATCGGCCAGCTGCGGCCCGGCGCCCAGATTGCCTTGGCCCAGCACGATCGACTGCGGCATCACCAGGTAGTCGGCCGACATCGATTTGGTCAGGTAGCCGGTGAAGCCGGAGAAGATCGAGGTGACCACCGTGATCATCGCCACGATGGAGGCCAGTCCGAGCATCACCGCGGTCACGGTGACCGCGCTGCGGCCCGGATTGCGTTGCAGGTTGCTGCGGGCGATCGCCCCTTCGCGGGCGAAGAAGGTCTCCAACGGACGGGAGGCGAACTCGGCGATCGGGTTCACCACGGCCGGGGCCAGCATTGCGAT
>JAJTBJ010000092.1 GCA_021286985.1 Propionibacteriales bacterium
TCATCGTCCACGGCATCGAGGGCGTGGTGCTGTTCGTCATGGTCATCAGTGTTCTCGCCTAGCGCCCTGCCCTTGCCGGAGTTGCGGAGTTAGAGTCGCCTCCCCGGACACTCATCGAGGAGCGCCATGCCACGCACGCGAGTTCACAACTTCTCCATCTCGCTGGACGGGTTCGCCACCGGGGAACCCCAGAGCCTGGAGGCCCCCTTCGGTCACGCCGGGCAGCGGCTGCACCGCTGGATGATGGCCACCCGGTTCTGGGACGAAGCCGGCTCGGCTGGGGTCGACTACTCCTTCGCGTTGCAGCACAGTGAGGGCATCGGGGCCGAGATCATGGGGGCGAACAAGTTCGGCCCGCCCGGCTGGCCCGACGACCCCGACTGGCGCGGTTGGTGGGGCGAGAACCCGCCCTTCCACACCCCGGTCTTCGTGCTGACCCATCACCCACGGCCCGACCTGGTGATGGAGGGCGGCAACACCTTCCACTTCCTCACCGCCACTCCAGCCGAGGCGCTGGCGGCGGCGCGCGAGGCGGCCGGTGGGTTGGACGTGCGTATCGGCGGCGGCCCGAGTGTCGTCCGCGACTTCCTGACTGCCGGGCTGATCGACCACCTGCATGTGGTGGTGGTGCCGATCGTCCTCGGCCGCGGCGTCCGGCTATGGGACGGCCTGGAAGGCATCGAAGCCGGCTACGACGTGGAGGCTGTCTCCTCCCCCAGCGGCGTGACCCACCTCACCTTCACCCGCCGCGCGGACTGACCTAGCCCTCTGGTTGAGCAGCGGTGCCCCCCAACCCGCGGGTTGAGCAGCGGCGAAGCCGCGTGTCGAAACCCGGCCCCGCCAGATCGGTGTTCGAAATTCGTCGTTACCAGCGGGGTCAACAGGGCGAATCCCGTTCGGTGTTCGAAATTCGTCGTATTGGGTCCCCCACACCTGTCCATAACGACCGGAAACGAACACTCAGCACCGGTGGCGAGTTAGCGGTCATCTATAACGACGAAAATCGCGCACCGGCGTCGGGCGACAGCTCAGAGGGTGCGGGCGATCTCCGCGGCGCGCTGGTCCTGGCCGCTGGCGCGCAGGGCCTCGATCAGGTCGCCGGCCGCCTCGGCTGCAGCGTCGGTCTTCGCCGCCGCACGGAAGCCTTCATAGGCCGACTCCAGCGACCAGATCGCCGACTCCAGATCGCGCGCCTCCTGCTGCAGGCGTCCGGCCAGCCAGAAGGCGTGAGCCGCGTCGTACGTCAGCCCGAGCCGGGCAAAACCCTCGCCGGCGTGGGAAGCGAAGCCGATCGCCTCGGCCCCCGAGCGACCCGGACGCCGCTGCGACGGCGGGGTGGACGCGATCGTGCGGGCGAGCACGTCGGTGACCTCGCAGCGTAGCGCCTGCAACCGGACGGCCTCGGCCTGCGCCAAATCATCGGACGGCTCGGTGGCCAGCCGTTGATCGAGATCCTCGATCAGGGCGACCAGGTGATTCTCCACGGCCTCGGTGTCGAGCACATCGGCCGCCACCGGCGCCCAGGCCCGCAACACGTCCCCGACCAACCCCGGACGGGCACCGCCAGCCACCAGGCGCGGCACCGCCAGCGCGTACAGACGGTGCGCCTCGGCGCGATCGGTGTCCTCGCGCAGGTGGGCGGCTTCGGCGTAGTTCAGGCCCGCGTCGGCGAGTTGGCCGGCAGCTTCATCGGACTCGGCCGCGGTTTGGTAGCCGACGGCATCGTCCGGCTCCACGCCGGCGGCCGCTGACGCGACCGGAGTACCCGACTCCGGCCCGGTTGGAGCCGCCACCGCGGACGCTGCCACCTCGGGAGCCACAACCTCCGGCGTCACCTCGGCGGGCGGGCCGTCCAACCGCGTGACGGTGAGCGCCCGCGCCAGCAGGTCGCTGCAGAAGCTATTGCCGTTGCGCTCATCGAACTGCGCGGCCAAGCCCGCGGCCTGCTCGTGGGCCCAGGCGCGGAACTCACCCACAGTGGGTTCGCCCACCTGGGTCAGCCCGGTCGGTGCGTCATCGGCATCAGCGTGAGCGGCCAGGCCAGCAACGATGTGGGTGAGCATCCGCAACTGCGATTGCGGGGTGCCGTGGACGGGCAGGAAGCGCGCATAGTCGCCACGGAACAGCGCCAGTGCGTCGGAGAGTCGTCCGATTCGGCACAGCGCCTCGAACCACGCACCCACGGTGTCGGAGGAGGCGGTGTGGTTATCACCGATACTCGCCCGCGCCTCCGCCAGCGCCTCGGACGCCGCCCGCGGGTGCCCCAACTCGGCCTGGGCCAGCGCCAGGTAGACCAGAGTGTGGTGCGGTTCGCGGTTACACGAGCCCTCGCGCCCGCCGGCGATCTCGACTGCCTCGGCGAAGCGTCCCTGGTAGACCAGGTAGCCCATCTGGTTGCCGGTCCGACAGGCCGTGCAGTCGTCGAACTCGTCGAAACCGGCACGCCGCCACGCCTGACGGGCCTCCTCCGCCTGCGGGTTGCCGGTGTCGCCCAGCCACGCGAAGCGCGACTTCGCCACACACGAGGTGGGCTTGCCGGCGACGACGAAGCGGCGCTCCATCTCGGCGAGGAACGCCTCGGCCTGCTCGGCGGAGATCTGCGGGTAGTCCGACAAGCTGGTGGCCACCCACTTGTACTCCCAGAAGAGGTTGGCGGTGTCGGTGGGATCGAACAGGCTGGCGTCCTCGTCCCACAGCCGCAGCAGGCGGGCGAAGGCGACCAGCGCCCGGTCGTCCTGGTCGGTGAAGACGTAGGCCTCCACCAGATCGAGCAGCCCGGCGGCCAGGTAGTCGCGGGGGCCTTCGGCGTCGAGCCGGTCGGTCAGCGACTCGGTCGCCGCCGTCCGGGCCGTGCCGTAGGGCATGCGGCGAAGGCGGGCGAGTTCGCGGTCGGCTTCGTAGGGTGCAAGCGCCATCGGTCAGGCTCCTTCGTCGGTGTGGACGGCTCGGGTCAGCAGGGTGTGCAGGGCATCGTTGAGGCGGGCCGCTTCGGTGGACGTCAGCCCGTCGCCGGCCATCATCACCGCCGACAGGTAGAGCGAACTGACCGAGGCGGCGAACAGGTCGTCGTCGAATCCGGCGCCTGCGCTGAGCAGCTGGTTCACCATCGCGGCGGAGTCGTTGAGTACCAGCGTTCGCGAACGCCCCGCCCCGGTGGTCGACAGGCTCTCCAACAGCCCGCCCCACAGATCGGGGGCAGCCTCGCGCTCGCGGCTGAGCCGGCGGCGATGCTCACCTTCGGAGTCGCGCAACACCATCGCCGGCACTGCGGACGGCTCGAAGCTGCGCGCGATCACGTCGCAGTCCTCCTCGGCCAGCAGCCCCCGGGCCCGGACGACGGCCGGCGAGACCGCCTGCTCGCGTTCGGCGCTGAGCAGGTGCAGCACCTTCACCAGGTCATCGCTGCGCAGCTCACGCACCCGCCAACCCCGCCGGGAGCCGAGGCGCTCGAGGATGTCGGCGTCGTAGACGTAGCCGGCGTTGACCACGGTGATGCCTTCGGCGCGGGCCACCGCCGACACCCGGCGATAGGCCTGGGTGGTGACGGTGTAGAGCACTTCGCCGGCCTCGGCGACCTCGGCCAGGGTGCGCACCCCTTCGGAGGTCTCGTACGGCAGCACCTTGGCGGCCAGATCGAGCAGGTCGTCGTCGCTGCGGGCGAGCGCCCGAATGGCCAGGTGATGGGTGTGCAGCAGTCGATCGGCGAGGACCGAGGGCGTGCTCAACGTCCGCATCGTCCACGCCTTCACCTGCTCGCCGAGGGCGTCGCGGGTCGCGGCCAGCACCTCGTCAGGATGGAGTTGCTCACGGGAGGCGGTGGGCGAGAGTTGGTCGGCGTCGAGCACGGCGCGCATGAAGAACGCCCAGTCGGGCAGTACGCCCGGCACGCGAGCACCCAGCAGCATCCGCTTGATGTAGACGCGATGGTCGGCTGAGGTGACGCCGGTCGGCTCGGGGACGATGAACACCACGCCGGTGAGTCCGGCCACCGGCACCGTCACGTCGATATGGGCCATCGGCGTGAACCGGAACACCCGCTCGCAGTAGGCGGTCAGGGCGGCGTCCCGGGCGGCCGAGTGGGGGTGGGTCATCTGCCAGGGCAGTTCGGGTTCGCTGATGCGGCGCCACAGCGTCCCGGCCCCCTCCACCGCCACCGCCACCGCGATGTCGACCGGAAGCAGCGAGCCGTATTCGCCTGCGAGTTCGACCACGCCCTGCTCGGTGAGCCACTGCTCGAACCCGCGCCGCGCGACCAGCCGGACGGTGGTGCCGATCGGACGGTCGCCGACCGGAATCTGGGTCAGGGTGAACGTCCCGTCGGTGTAGCCCACCCAGCTGATCGCCTCCTCAGCCCGGGCGCTGCGCGAGGTGACTTCGATCTGGTCGGCCACCATGAAGGCGGCCATCAGCCCGCTGCCGAACTGGCCAAGGTAGGAGCCGCGCCGCTCCCCGATGGAGAAGCCGCGCTTGGACGAGTTGCCGATGGTCGACAGGAACTGCTCGGCATCCGCGGCGGTCAGGCCGATCCCGGAGTCGGTGACCTCGATGACGGTGCGTCCATCTGCGGTCTGGCTAGGGACGATGCGGACGGTCGCGGGGGCGTCCGGTTCGATCGCGCGCCGCGCGGTGATGGCGTCCACCCCGTTCTGCAGCAGCTCGCGCAGGTACACCTGCGGACCGGAGTACAGGTGGTGCGACAGCAGGTCGACGACGCCGGCCAGATCGACCTGGAAGCGCTCCACCGCGGCGGGCTCGCTCACTCCTCGATCGCCGGGGCAGCCTCGGGGAAGGCCTCGGCGAAGCGTCCGAACGCCCCCAGGGTGGAGCCGATGCCGGCGCGCAGATGCAGCGACAACTGCTCGTCGGTGACGCCGTTTTCGTAGTCGACGTTGAGTTCACCGCGCACCTGCAGCGCACCGTCGTCGGTGAGGAAGGTGTACAGCTTCGGGAACAGCTTCTCGGCGTTGATCTGGTTCGCCAGGCGCAGGGCCTGGTCCTCGTCGGTCGCGGTGAGCGTGCCGTACCAGGTGCCACGAACCTGCAGCACTTCATGGTTCTCGCCGTAGAAGAAGAACCAGAAGTAGCCCTCGTCCCAGCTGGCGTAGATGTCGCCGTCGTCGTCGACGCGGTAGAGCCAGCCCTGGCGCTCCAGCGCCTCTTCGACTCGCTTGCGCGTCAGCGGTGCCGCCGACCCGCCCGTCGCCTCTTTGTTGAAGTAACCCATGACTCTCCCCCGTTACCGTCGCGCTCGGCACGTCCCCCGACAACCGAGCGCCACAAAGCCTCATCAGACGTTCAGACCGCAAAGTATCGCCGATGATCGCAAACGGCGTCGATTCGCCGGGCCACGCACAGGGGTCCAGCGCTCACTACTGTTGGCTGGGTGCGAACAGCCGGGCGCGAAAGCCGGGACGACGACTTGTCGTTGCCGAGCGACCTTCCACTCACACTCGACGCGGTCGAGTGGGCCTCCAAGACCGTGCGCTCCGGCGGCGTCAGCGGCCCTCTTCACGAGGAGTGGAGCGTCCGGTTCACCCTGTCGAGCCTTGAAGCACCCGTCCGCGCGGCGGTCTATGTCGAGACGGCTGGACGACGGTTCTTCGACAAGGAGAGTCTGCGGAGATCCACCCAACGCCTCGACCTTGCGATCAGCTTGAGGCCCTGGGACTGGGCGGCGTCGGATGCGATCTGGATAGGCACCGGCCACCCCACCGGCGTGCATGTCGAAGATCCCGCATTGAAGGCTGATCCGCGATCCGCGCTCACTGTCGCGGACTCCGGCATCGCCCTGAGCACCGGACGCCCGATCGCGCTGCTCCACCATCCAGCCAGCGACACGACCCTCGGAATTGTTGTCGTGCGATCCTCCGATACTCGAGCCGATCGAACACGATGGCGTCTGAAGGAGCCGGCCCGTGGCCGACTTCACGACCACACCTACTTGAACTCGGGAAGAGCTGCTGGTGAGTCCCCGGCTCCTGGCGGAGTCTCCCAACCCGCCGGTTGAGCGGCGAAGCCACGCCGGGTTTGGGGCTCTACCCTGAGGGCATGGCAGGTGGGCGAGCGAGGCTGTACGCCCGACGGCGCGCACGCCGGATGGGACGTCAGAACCACGACCTGACCGAGGCCCAATGGCAGGCGTTGGTAGCGACGTGGGGCGGCTGCGCCTACTGCGGGCGGACCGACGGCGCGCTGCAGAAGGACTGCATGCTCCCGATCGCCAACGGCGGCCGCTACACCCTGACGAACGTGGTGCCGGCCTGCCCGTCCTGCAATGCCAGCAAGTGCAGCACCGAGGTGACCACCTGGCTGCGCCGCAAGCGCATGGACGAACCCGCCTTTCTGGCCCGCCAGCTTGAGGTTCTGCGACGCCTGCAACCCGAGGTGCCAGACTGAACCGGTGGTATCACCGCAGACGTTAAGCGAGGCTGAGCGACGCACACTCGCCCGCTGGGCTGCGGCGTGCGCCGAGCATGTGGTAGCGCAGTTCTTCACCGACGACCCGGACGCCGATCGGATCGTTCGCGACGCCCTGGCCCGCACGGCCGCATTTGCTCGCGGCGAGAGCACCGCAGCCGCCGAGATTCGCCTGCGAATGGAAGCGGTGAAAGCGGCCGGCTCGGCATCGACTCCCGCCGGAGCTGCGGCCGCTCGCTCGGTCGCGCAAGCCGCCGCCGTCGCACATCTGGGAGCGCATGCGCTCGGCGCGGCCGCCTATGCGGTGAAGGCTGCGTCTCTGGCCCAGCCCGATCGTCCAGACGCGGCTGGCGACGAAGTCACCTGGCAACTCGCCCAGCTCACCGATGTCGAACGCGACGCCCTCCGCCGCCTGCCGCTGCTCGGCACCGACACCAACGGACCACTCGGGTCAGGCCTGCTCACCAAAGGCGTCCTCGGCGAGACCGTCCGCACGATCCAAGCGGCAGTCTGAGGCTATGGCAGCCCTCGTCCTGGTCCTGGCCGTGCTGGTGGTGGCGGTGCTGCTGATCGCCGCTCTCACGTACGCCGCACGCAGGCGGTGGCGTCAGTCGGGAGTGACGCTGGTGGTGCTCGCCGCTGTGGTGGCCTGCTACGCGGTGACTTTGGTCGCGGTGGGCGTGTCCGCGCCAGCTCGCGACCTGGACATCGGGGAATGGAAGTGCTTCGACGAGTGGTGTGTGACCCTCACCTCCGCTACCCCGAAGGGAAACGCGATCGAGGTCGTCCTCGCGGTGCAAAACCGAGGACGAC
This sequence comes from Propionibacteriales bacterium, assembly GCA_021286985.1. Lineage (GTDB taxonomy): Bacteria > Actinomycetota > Actinomycetes > Propionibacteriales > Propionibacteriaceae > Propionicimonas. The sequence goes on from JAJTBJ010000092.1 coordinate 7,231, forward strand.
GAGAACAAGCGCCCGATTCTCCACACGCGTGGCTGCTGTTGGACGGACAACGCCATGAACTCGTCGTGCCCGAGTTGGGCGCCCGGGTCGCGGGTGGATCGACCCGCCAGCTTCCCCCGCTGCTCGTCTCCGCGCCCGCGACTCAGCACCCTCGACTGCTGATCACCGAAGGCGGATTCCCCAGCGTGGTGACCATCGGTGACGACAACTCACCGTTCCACCCTCAGCCCGCGTGGCCGCTGAGCTGACGCCACCCCGCACTACAGGGTGTACGGCTCCCCAACGAACCCCAACTCGCGCATCGCTTCAGGGCTGCGCAGGTAGCGGTTGCGGCTGCGATCCAGACCGGCCAGGAACTCACGCAACAGGTCCTCGCGCTGCTCAGGCTGGTAGTCGAAGGACGGATCGAGCAGCTGCGGCGGAATGGCAACGCCACGGCGCGGCGCCCGGTAGGCGTAGCAGGCTTCGCGGCTTTCGAACTCCCTGATGTCGCGCTGCGGCAGGTCCGGTAGCGGGAAGTGCTGGTACGTCCGCTCAGAGAGCTCATTCAGCCAAGCTCCGAACTTGACCTTGTGTGGCTTCGGCAGGATGTACCTGGTCACGCGGGCGGAGTGGAACGTCTTGTCGACAGGGGTGAAGAAGCTGTTCCAATAGCTATCGGCATCAACGGCCTGGCGCATCAGCGAGTTCACTTTCTTGGCCGCCGATAGCTCGGGCGGCTGGTCGGGCGCCTTTCCCTTGGGACCGGCGTCCACGTCCAGATAGCGCCAGTCGATGGTGTAGGCGAACGCCGCTTCGGCGAGTTCGAGGTTGTGATCCACCTCGGTCAACGGCTTCAGCCGCCACGTCAGCCACAGCAGAATTCCCGCAGTCATCGCCACCTGTGCGGACGCCGTCGCCCGACCCAGTCGAATCAGCTGCGGATCCAGCGTCTCGACCGGTCCGATGTGCGCCTGCGCGCCCTTCCACTCACAATCGATCGGTGCCCCGACCACGTCCGCCGGAATGAAGTCCGGCCGTTCGTAGAAATTCATGGTTCCCCCGTTCCTGATCCCAACTTCGCCGAACGGTAGGGGGCGTGACTACACCCCAACAAGGGGCCGTCCACAACTCAGCCAGTCACCCGAAACTCCACCGTTTCGCACACCGGAAAGCCTTCTGGGGACTCCGGATTCCGGCTTCACGGCCCGAGTAACGCCAAGGGAATTACGGCAACGCGATCTCACACGCCTGCGCGGCCACCCGGACACCCACCCTGCACCTTGGGTCGCCCAGCTACCTTCGGGCCATGGACGTAGCCGCAACACCCGCTGCCGCTGCCACATCTCAGCGGGTCGCCGGCTTGATCTTGCTGGGCAGCCTGGCCGTCCTGGGGCTGGGCTTGATCGATTGGTTCACGCTTCGCGCCGCCTGGCTTGCAGAAGATGCCGGCCCACGGTTCTCGCTGGGCGTCACGACGATCCTTCTCGACATAGTGCGGATCGGGGCACTGGCTCCGCTTGCCGTGGTGATCTCGCGCCAGGTCGGGCTCGGCGTGGGGATCGCCGCCAGCGCCGCAACCTTCTTTGTGTGGCGCCCCCTGATGGGCGGCCTTCCCGGAGCCACCCTGGACGACCCGAGCCAGCACACCTGGCTGATCCCCACGTGGTCGTGGGCGCTCATCTTGATCTGGACGCTGGCAGTGATCGGCTTCTGGGTGGCGCTCCTGTGGCGCGGCCTGAACTGGCCCACGCGCGTGCGCAACGCAGCGCCCTTCCTGGTCGCTGCCGCGACGCTACTCGCGGCCGCCATCTCGTTCAGCTGAGCCGCTGCGCACTTAGCTCGAGAAGCGGAACTCCACGACGTCGCCGTCGGCCATGACGTAGTCCTTGCCCTCCATGCGGGCTTTGCCGGCGGCACGGGCTGCGGCCACTGAGCCGGCGGCGACGAGATCGTCGAAGCTGATCACTTCGGCCTTGATGAAGCCCTTTTGGAAGTCGGTGTGGATCACGCCGGCGGCCTCAGGCGCGGTGGCGCCCTTCTTGATCGTCCAGGCGCGGGATTCCTTCGGGCCGGCGGTCAGGTAGCTCTGCAGGCCGAGGGTTTCGTAGCCCACGCGGGCCA
>JAJTBJ010000093.1 GCA_021286985.1 Propionibacteriales bacterium
GCGCACCACCACCGAGTAGTTGAAGAAGACCAGCGCGGCGACCACCGCCGGGAACGACTCGCTCACACCCAGGAAGCCGAGCGGACCGGACTCGGTCAGCAGGGCACGAAACGCGACGCCGACCACCACCGACGGCAGCACGAACGGCACCGCCACCAGGGCCCGCAGCGCCGTCCGTCCGGGGAAGCGGGTGCGGTAGAGCACGTAGGCCCCCGGCACCCCGAGGACGACCGCCACCACGGTGGCCACGGCGGCTTGCGCGAGGGTCTGGCCGACGATCCGCCACGTCCGCGGCGCGGCCAGCACCTCGCTCACCCCCGAGGCGCTGAACCCGTGAGCGTCCACAAAGCCGCGAGCCACCAGCGCGGCCACCGGCCAGGCGAAGAAGACCGCCAGGAACGCCGCCGGTACCACCGCGACCGCCGCCCACACCAAGCCGCGTCGGTGGGACGTGAGGAACCGTCCCCGGTGTCCCGGGGACGAGTGGAGGGCGGTTCCTGGCGCGGTCACGAGCGGTCGATCAGCCGACGACGGCGGCCGTCCAGGCCTTGATCCACGCGTCCCGCTTGGCGCTGATCTGGGCAGCGGGGAGGGTGAACGGAGCGTCGACCTTGGCGGCCTTCGCTGCCCAGTCGGCCGGGAGCTTCACCGCGGAATCCACCGGGTACATGTACATCTGCTCGGGGATCTGGGCCTGAACGTCACCGCTGAGCAGGAAGTCGACGAACTTGCGCGCACCCACCTCGTTCTGGGCACCGGCGATCACCCCGGCGTATTCGATCTGGCGGAAGCAGGTCTGGTTGAGGTTCTCGGTCTTGGGCTCGTAGGCGGGCGAGGACGAATACGACAGCACCAACGGACGAGAGCCCTTGCCCGACGACCCGGAGAACTCCACGGTGTAGGCCTCGGTCCAGCCCTTCACCACCTTGACGCCGTTGGCCTTCAGTGACTTCCAGTAGTCGAGGTAGCCGGGTTCGCCCTTGGCGGCGATGGTGGTCATCAGGAACGCCAGCCCCGGCGACGAGGTAGCCGGGCTGGCCACCACCAACAGATCCTTGTACTCAGGCTTGAGCAGATCATCCAGAGTCTGGGGAACGGCCAACTTCTTTCCGGCGAACCACGTGGTGTCGGCATTAATACAGACATCGCCGTAGTCGACGGGGGTCAACTGGCCGGCCGTGTCGGCGGTGAACGAGGTCGCCGAAGCGGGCAAGGCCGCGCTGGTGTAGGGGCTCAACACGCCGGCGTCGATCGCCCGGGCAGCGAAGGTGTTGTCGATGCCATAGACCACATCGCCGAGCGGGGAGTCCTTGGTGAGCACCAACTGGTTCACCACCGTCCCGGCGTCGCCGGGAGCGACGAACTTCACGTCATATCCGGTCTCGGCCTTGAACGCGGCGATCGTGGCCTTGTCGAGGTTGAACGAGTCGTGGGTGATCACCGTCAAGGTTTTCGACTCAGTGGGGGCGTGCGTACTCCCGCTCGGGCTGGCCGTCGGGGCGCCCGCGCACCCGGCCAGGACGGCCGAGGCGGCGACCACCGCCACCGCGGCAGTAGTAATAGAACGACTCTTGGCAAACATGCATCCTCCAAATGGCTCGGAGGGCCCGGGTGTCCCCGGGGAGAAATTTTCCCGACTCCCTACGCCGGTGCTAACCGGATCAGGTTCGAGGGTCTGCGGTATCCCGCACTCTCAGCGCCCCCTGGCGCTCCCCTGTCTGGGACGGACAGTACCACCGGACGAACCCCGAGCAAGTCTTGTGCTTACTGGTCAGTCCCGTGCCACTTTGTGGTGGTTATGCCGAGCCCGGAGACAGCTTGATCGGGCTCCTGCCACCTCGTGGTTGTCATGAGGCCCGCAGCGGTGCCGATACCCACCAGAATGTGGCACCGACTCGCAGCAATGGGTGCCAGCCAGCTGATAACCACCACGAAGTGGCAGGCAGCCGGATTTCGACGGCGCACCCCCGCCCAATCCGGCCGCGGTTGTGCCAGTCTTTCCCCATGGCTGCCTCAACTGATCCGATCGCCGAGATCACCGCTGGTTACACGTTCACCACCCCGTCCATCGACTTGGGCGTTCTCATCGCCGACGGCGCCCCGGTCCCGGCCACCCGCATCCGGCTGTCGCTGTCGATGCTGAACCGGCACGGCCTGGTCGCCGGCGCCACCGGCACCGGCAAGACCCGCACCCTGCAGTTGATGGCCGAGCAGATCTCACGCGCCGGGGTGTCGGTGTTCGCCGCCGACATCAAGGGCGACCTGTCGGGGATCGCGATCCCGGGAACCTCGAGCGAGAAGCTGCTGACCCGCACCCAGGCGATCGGCCAGGACTGGAAGCCCGAAGGCTGCCCGACCGAGTTCTACTCCCTGGGCGGCCAGGGCACCGGGGTCCCGATCCGGGCCACCGTCTCCAGCTTCGGCCCGATCCTGCTCAGCAAGGTGCTCGGACTCAACGAGACCCAGGAGTCGAGCCTGGGCCTGGTCTTCCACTTCGCCGACACCCAGGGATTGCCGCTGCTCGACATCGCCGATCTGAAGCAGGTGATGATGTATCTCACCTCCGACGAAGGCAAGCCGGTGCTCAAAGAGCTCGGCGGGCTGAGCTCGGCCACGGTCGGGGTGATCCTGCGCAGCCTGGTCACCCTGGAGACCCAGGGCGCCGGTGACTTTTTCGGCGAGACCGAGTTCGACACTCGCGACCTGATCCGCACCACGGCCGACGGCCATGGCGTGATCTCGCTGATGGAGTTGCCGAACCTGCAGGATCGTCCGGCGATCTTCTCCACCTTCTTGATGTGGCTGCTGGCCGACCTGTTCCACGATCTGCCCGAGATCGGCGATGTGGACGTGCCCAAGCTGGTCTTCTTCTTCGACGAGGCGCACCTGCTGTTCGACGGCGCGTCCAAGGCCTTCCTGGACGCGATCGCCCAGACCGTCCGGCTGATCCGCAGCAAGGGCGTGGGCATCTTCTTCGTCACCCAGTCGCCCACCGATGTGCCCGATGACGTGCTGGCCCAGCTCGGTTCGCGGGTGCAGCACCAGCTGCGCGCCCACACGCCCAAGGACGCCAAGGCGCTCAAGGCGACGGTGGAGACCTACCCGACCAGTCACTACGACCTCACCGAGACCTTGCAGTCGTTGGGCATCGGCGAGGCGATTGTGACCGTGCTGAATCCCAACGGCGCACCCACCCCGGTGGCCTGGACGCGGATGCTGGCCCCATTGGCTTCGATGAGCCAGCTCGATCCCACCTCGATGACCCAGGGCGTGGCCGCCTCGGCGATGCAGGCCAAGTACGGCCCGGTGGTCAACCGAGACTCGGCCTACGAGATGCTCACCCGCAAGTTGGAGGCCGGTCGGGCCCAGGCCGAGCAGGAGGCGCAAGCCGCCCAGCAGGCCAAGGAACAGGCCCAAGCCGAGCGTGAAGCCCAGCGCAGCACGCCCCGGACGTCCACCCGCACAAGCACCCGTCCGGCCCCGAAGTCGGGCGTGGAGAAGGTGCTGAGCTCGCCGACCTTCTGGAACCAGGTGATTCGCGTCGGCGGCCAGGTGGCCCGCACCTTCTGGGGCACGGCCCGCCGCTGAGCGTCGGGTTTCGACAGGCTCTACCCAAGGGTTTCGACACGCTCAACCAGCGACGCTGCCTGCTGGTTGAGCAGGCCGCGCAGTGCCGTGTTCACCGAAGCTGGTTGAGCAGGCCACGCAGCGGCTGCGTTCACCGAAGCTGGTTGAGCAGGCCGCGCAGCGGCCGTGTCGAAACCCTGGCGACGCTCCTCAGCCGACCAGTTCCGCGCCGGCGACCGGATGCACCACGAAGGTGGACGGAGCCGCATAGCCGGCAGCGCCGAAGGCGGCGCTGACTTGAGCGGCGATCACGTCGGCCTGCCCGACGGGCACCAGCGCGATCGCCGAGCCACCGAAGCCGCCGCCGGTCATCCGCGCCCCGACTGCTCCGGACGCGCACGCGACGTCCACGGCCAGATCGAGTTCGGGCACCGAGATCTCGAAGTCGTCGCGCATCGAGGCGTGCGAGGCGCGCAACAACTCCCCGATCGCCAGCGGGCCGTCAGCCCGCAGCGTGGACACTGTGTCGAGCACCCGTTGATTCTCCGTCACGATGTGCCGCACCCGCCGGTAGACCACGTCACCGAGTGCGTCCCGCGCGTCCTCCAACTGAGGCAGGGTCACCTCCCGCAGGCTCGCCACCCCCAGCAGGCTCGCACCCTGCTCGCACTCACGCCGCCGCTGGCCGTAGCCGCCGGTGGCGTGGGCGTGCTTGACGTGGGTATCGATGACCAGCACCGCCAGTCCGGCGGCGTCCAGCCCCAGCGGGACGACCTCGTGGTCGAGGCTGCGGCAGTCGAGGAAGACCGCAGCGTCCTGGGCGCCCAGGAGCGAGGCGAACTGGTCCATCACACCGGTCGGGGCGCCGACGACCACATTCTCGGCCCGCTGACCCACCCGCGCCATCGTTGGACGGTCCAGGCTCAGCCCCCACAGCCGGGTCAGCGCCATCAAGGTGGCAGTCTCCAGTGCCGCGGACGACGACAGGCCCGCCCCCACCGGCACGGTGGACGACACGGCCAGGTCGAAGCCGGTCACGGTGGCCAGGTCGACGCCGAACTCGGCCAAGGCCCAGACCACGCCCAGTGGATAGGCGGCCCAGCTGTCGCCGGGCTCCAGGTGGTCGAGATCAGCGGTCAGGAAACCGGGCTCCAACGCGGTGGCCAGCCGGATCGTCCGGTCGGTGCGAGGGGCGAACGCGGCGACGATCTCGCGGTCGATTGCGAACGGCAGCACGAAGCCGTGGTTGTAGTCGGTGTGTTCCCCGATGAGGTTCGCTCGCCCCGGCCCTCGCGAGTACCCGGCCGGGTCAGCTCCGAAGGCGGCGCGGAAGGTTTCGGCAGCGCTGCTCGTCACGAAGAGAATGTTAGCGGATACCGCTAACATCGCACCCCTTTGCAGCTAGCTGTATTGCTGGGTGCGATAGCCGGTCACGATGACCTTCACCTTCGCCTTGCGGGTTGTCTTCACCCGCAGATCGCCATAGTCACCCGGGGAAACGAACAGCTGGTAGGTGTGGGTGCCCTTGCGGAGCTTCAGCCGCACCCCGTCCTTGCCCACCCGGGAGCCTCGCGGTGCCACCTCCAGGGTGCCGCCGGACGCCTTTGCCGTGACCACCACGTCGAGTCGCACCGAGTCGAACTGATTCTGGGCGGAGGCCGGTACCGTCCGGGTTGAGCCGAACACCTGCGGGTAGGCCCGCTTGGACGCCGTCAGCGTCTTGTTCAGCACCGAGGCCCGGGCGAGGTCGGTCACCACCAACTGACCGACCGGACGCTGACCGCCGAGGGACGCCACCAGCGCCCGCAGCTGGTGGGGGTTGTCGGCACCGATGACCCGCTGCCCGTTGGCGATGGCGAAGCGCACCTGAGGAGCGTAGTTCGGCCCGTAGGTGTCGAAGTCGTACAGGTGGATGCCCATCTTGTTGGCGGTCAGGAACTTCAGCTGCCCGACCGCAGAGACGCTCACGTTGTAGGCGAAACCGTCCGCACCGGCCTTCTTGGCCGCCACCACGTTGGAGAACACCGGGTTCTTGGCGAAGGTGAGGTACTTCGCGTACTCCAACGCCAAGAAGTACGCCTTCGGCCCGTAGCTGCGGATCGTGCTGGCGAGTTGCCGCCAGTAGAAGGTGGAGATGCTCATCCGCGAGTGGATCGGCTTGGTGGCGATCAGCGCCGCCTTCATCCACGCCTTCTTCTGGGTCAACGACTGACCCGAGTAGGTCTTCACTTCCAGGTCGACCTTGGTACGGGCCGCCAACGGGTTGGTGGTCAGCATGTTCATCACCTGATCCAGCCGGGCGATCGGCTGGGTGTCGCCGCTGGCACGGTCCGTGCACTGCACCTCAGCGACCTGCGCCCAGGTCATCAGGTGGATCGCTTCGCCTGCATGGGTACATGTGGCACTCCCGGTGGAACCGCCACCGATCGCATCGCCGTGCTGCAGCACCGGCACCCCGTCGGCGGTGAAGACCACGTCGAATTCGATCCAGTCCACCCCGTCCTCGGCGGCAGCGGTCTCTGCCTTCAGGCTCTCCTCGGGAGCGGCGTAGGCCAGCCAGCCGCCGCGATGGGCCTTGACTTCGAGGGTGGGCAGCGGCGCGGCGTCCGCGGTCGGGATGGCCGGCAGTAACGCTGCCACGAGCGGAATCGCAACCACCGTGGCCACCATCGCTCGCACCGACATCGCGCCCTCTTTCCGTCATCGTCGACCGCCGCGGACGGCGTGCCCCGGCACGCGCCGACCTGCCCAGCATAGGCAAGAGCGACGTTCACCGGCGAGGGAGCGGTATCACCGAACGGCGGCGGAGTGACCCAAGCCAGCCTGGTGCGTTCCCACGATAAACCCCGTTGGTAACGCTTGGATTACGCTCCACCAAGGCCGCTGACATTCCCTCAGGGCGTGCTAGATTACGCGGCACTTGCCCACAAAGGTGCGAGAGCTTTTGCTCGTGCTCAGTGGGAGGGTCGAGAGGAAGTTGTATGACAGACAGCCCTGCTGTCGAAGGCCACAACGATGTTGGCCTCCTGAGTGCGTCCATCCAAGGCCGCACACCCTGGCAGATCACCAGAGCGCGCCTCACGCGCGATCGCGTCACCATGGTGGCGTTCGGTGCCGCCGTCTTCTTCGTCCTGCTCGCTGTCTCCGCTCCCCTCCTCACCCAGCTGAAGGTGATCGACCCCTACAACCTTCATCCCGACTTGGTCGGCGGGCTCGGATCCATGCCGCTCGGCCCCTTCGGCGGCGTCTCCCTGCAGCACTGGATGGGCGTAGAGCCCGGCACCGGACGAGACATCTTCTCCCGCGTGGTCGCCGGCCTGACCGTCTCCCTCACCGTGGCCACCTTGGCCGTCCTGCTTTCGGTCATCATCGGCACCATCGTCGGAATCATCGCCGGCACCGCGGGCGGACGGGCCGACTGGTTCCTCTCCCGGGTCGTCGACTTCGTGCTGAGCTTCCCGCAGACGCTGATGCTGATCGCCTTGTCGACCATCGTCATTGATGCACTGCAAGCCTGGTTGAACACCGATCGCACGGTGCCCTCCATGGTGTTCATGATCCTGGTGATGGGCTTCTTCGGCTGGCCGTACTTCGCCCGCATCGTCCGTGGACAGGTGTTGAGCCTGCGTGAGCGGGAGTTCGTGGAAGCGGCCCAGTCGCTCGGTGCCGGACGGGCTCGGATCTACTTCACCGAACTGCTGCCGCACCTGTGGGCGCCGATCCTGGTGTACACCACGCTGATCATGCCGCAGAACATCGCCACCGAGGCCGCCCTCGGCTTCCTGGGCGTCGGCATCCAGTCACCCACACCGTCGTTCGGCTCGATCCTGAACGACTCGGTGCACTACGCCACCTCCGATCCGGCGTACTTCATTTTCCCCGGAGTCACCTTGTTCTTGGTGGTTCTGTCCTTCAACTTGCTCGGTGACGGCCTGCGCGACGCGCTGGATCCCAAAGCGGACCGTCAGTGAGGAAGACCCAAGATTCTCCGCCCCAACACAACAACCAAGGAGAGCGCATGAAACAAATCAAGATCGTCGCGGGTGTCGCGACGACGCTGGCGTTGGCGTTGACCGCCACCGCTTGTGGCGGCACCGGCGGAACCGGAGGCGGCGCTGCCGGACCCCAGACCGCTGGCGGCACCCTCAGCATCCTGTCCGGCACCGCGACCGAGCACTGGGATCCCCAGCGCGTCTACGTCGGTGTCAACATCGAGGCCGGCAACCGTCTGTTCACCCGCACCCTGACCACCTTCGGCCCGGTTGCCAAGGACGGCGAGCAGGCTGCGTTGGTCGCTGACGCGGCCACCGACACCGGCACCGTCTCGGCCGACGGCAAGGAGTGGAAGTTCACCCTCAAGGACGGCATCAAGTGGCAGGACGGCCAGGCCGTCACCTGTGAGGACTTCAAGTACGGCATCTCCCGCACCTTCGCCGTCGACGTGATCACCGGTGGCCCGAACTACGCCATCCAGTACCTCGACATCCCGAAGAACAAGGACGGCTCCTCGGCCTACGCCGGTCCGTACAAGAAGACCGGTCAGGACCTGTACGACAAGGCAGTCTCCTGCGCGGGCAACGTCATCACCTTCAAGATGGCCAAGCCGTCCGGTGACTTCAACCAGGCGCTCACCATGACCGCGTTCGGCGCTTTCCGCGCTGACAAGGATCAGGGCGACAAGTCGAACTACGCCATCTTCTCTGACGGCCCGTACATGCTGGAAGGCACCTGGACCGCCAACAAGGGTGGCACCTTCGTGCGCAACCCCAACTGGGATGCCAAGACCGACACGATCCGCAAGGCCTACCCGGACAAGATCACCTGGGATGAGTCGCTCACCCAGGAGACCCTGTACGAGCGCCTGATCGCCAACCAGGGCGACGACCAGAACGCGATCACCTTCGATCAGGCTCCGGTCACCGCGCTGGCCAACGTCGTGAGTGCTGCCACCGGCCGCAACTCCATCGTGGCTTCGCCGTACACCCGCTACCTGGTGCCGAACTTCAAGTCCAAGGTGATGAGCAACGACAAGGCTCGCGAGGCTCTGGCTCTGGCCACCGACCGCAGCGCCTACGTCACCGCCGCCGGCGGCGACCAGGTCGTGAAGGCGACCAACTCGCTGATCAACCCGGCTCTGCCCGCCTTCCCGAACACCCCGCTGCTCGCCGGCGACAAGGGTGACGCGGCCAAGGCCAAGGCTGCCCTGGAGGCGTCCGGTCTGACCCTGCCGGTGAAGATCAACGTCGCCTACCGCAAGAACGACACCCTCGACAAGGTGTTCTCGGGCCTGAAGGCTGGTTGGGACGCCGCTGGCTTCCAGACCAACCTGATCGGTATCCCGGCCGACCAGTACTACGGCACGCTGCAGTCCCCGGACTCGGCTCCGAAGTACGACGTCTACTGGGCTGGCTGGGGCGCTGACTTCCCGTCCGCCTCGACCGTGATCCCGCAGCTGCTGGATTCGCGGAGCCAGATCACCTCCGGTGGCCCGGGCCAGGACTACGGCTACTTCGACAATGCTGACTTCAATGCCGGCATCGACAAGGCCTACACCCTGACCGGCGCCGAGGCTGACAAGGCCTGGGGCCAGCTGGACGCGGATGCTTCGACGAAGTACTTCGCTGTTGTCCCGCTGATCAACGACCAGTTCCTGTTCGCTCACGGCAGCAACGTGCAGGGAGCCATCGTGAACACCACGTTCACCGGCTACTACGACCTGGCCAACGTCAGCGTCAAGCACTGATTGAACGGGTTG
>JAJTBJ010000094.1 GCA_021286985.1 Propionibacteriales bacterium
GGGGCATCGACTGCATCGGCAAGGACGCCTTCCCCGCCATCGGCGAGTTCACCCCGGCGATCGTGGCCGCCGGGCTGGGGCTGGGTGAACCGGCCGCCGGCATCGTGCCGTCGGTAAGCGTGCCGCCGCGGCGTCCGGGCTTGTGCCAGGGCTGTCCGCACGATCACGTGTTCCTCGAACTGCGGCGCAAGGGGATGCTGATCTCCGGCGACATCGGCTGCTACTCCCTGGGGGTGCTGCCGCCGTACAACGCGATGGACACCCTGCTCGACATGGGGGCGTCGATCACCATGGCGCAGGGCATGGACATCGTCGCCCCGCCGGAGCAGCGCGGCAAGATCGCCGCTGTCATCGGCGATTCGACGTTCGCCCACTCCGGCATCACCGGGCTGCTGAACGCGGTCTGGAACCGTCGTGACGGTCTCTACATCGTGCTCGACAACGGCACCACCGCGATGACCGGCATGCAGCCCAACCCGATGAGCGGGGAGCGGATGGGCCGCGAGGACGCGATCAGCGTCGACTACGAAATGCTGGCCCGCTCGTTCGGCATCCCGGCCGAGAACATCGGCATGGTGGACGCCTACGACACCGCCGGCATCTCGGCTGCCATTGACACCTTGTCCGAGCGGTCCGGCGTCCGGCTGCTGGTGGTGCTCGGCTTGTGTCTGATCGAGGGCCAGAAGCTGAAGCGCATCAACAAGTTGGACGCCAAGAAGGCCTCCCGCAAGGAACTGATCTTCCTCAACAAGCTGGACGGTCCGGGGCGTGTTGAGCCGGCCGAAACCCGCCGGTCGGCTGCTGTGGATCAGGAGGGCGCTAAATGAGCGACGTGTTCAACGTGCTGATGGTGGGCGTCGGCGGCCAAGGCATCGTGCTGGCCTCCGACATCGTCGCCGAAGCTGCCGCGCTGGCCGGACTGGACGCCAAGAAGAGCGAGATCCACGGCATGTCGCGGCGCGGCGGGCCGGTGTTCAGCCACGTCCGTTTCGGTGAGCGGGTCTACGCGCCGGTGATCGACCACGGCCAGGCCCACGTGATCTTGGCCATGGAGCCGATGGAGTTGCTGCGCTGGTCGGCCTGGGCCCGTCCCGACGCGGCCGCCTGCTACCTCGCCGAGCCGATCCTGCCGGTCGGCGTGAGCGACTATCCCGAAGGGCTGGACGCCGAGATCGATCGGCTCTTCGCCCAGGTCGTCCGTGTCGAGTTGAGCGCGATCCGGCGCAATGTGCCGTTGAAGGTGCGCAACACCGCGCTGCTGGGCGCGGCGTCGGTGTTCTTCCCGCTGGCTCCCGATTACCTGCAGCAGGCGTTGCAGGCACTCTCACCACGCGGCACCTTCGAGGCCAACCAGGCCGCTTTCGACATCGGCCGTGGCTTGGCCGAACAACAGCTGAGCGAGGCCAGTCATGTGGAGTGAAGACGTCCAGCAACTGCCCACCGATCAGCTGCGCGAGCTGCAACTGCAGCGCCTGCAGGCGCTGGTCGCCTTGGTCTACGACAAGGTGCCGTTCTACCGAGACCGACTGGACGAGGCGGGCCTGACCCCCGCAGACGTGACCAACCTGGACGTGTTGGCGAGGCTGCCGCTGACCAGCAAATACGACATGCGGGAGGTGTTCCCGTTCGGACTGTTCGCCTCGCCGAAGTCTGAGATCGTCGAGGTGCACATGTCCTCGGGCACCACCGGCAAGCCGGTGGTCGGCGCCTACACCCGCGGTGATCTGGACATCTGGGGTGAGGTGATGGCACGCACCCTGGACGCCGGGGGAGCGACCGCCGACGACATCGTCCAGGTGGCCTACGGCTATGGCTTGTTCACTGGCGGCCTGGGCGGCCACTACGGCGGCACCACTCTGGGTGCGATGACCTTGCCGATGAGCTCGGGCAACACTTTCCGGCAGCTGAACACGATGATGGATTTCGGCACCACCGCGCTGCTGTGCACCCCGTCCTATGCCCTGTTCATCGCCGAGTACGCCCGCGAGCACGACATCGACGTGGCCGGCGGACCGCTGCGGGTCGGCTTCTTCGGTGCCGAGCCGTGGAGCGAGGAGATGCGCGCCGACATTGAGGCCAAGCTCGGCATCAAGGCCTATGACATCTACGGGCTGACCGAGCTGATCGGCCCCGGCGTGGCCGCCGAATGCAGCGAGCAGAACGGCCTGCACATCTTCGAGGACCACTTCTACCCCGAGATCATCGACTCCGAGACCGGCGAAGGGCTCCCGGCCGGGCAGAAGGGCGAGCTGGTGCTGACCACGCTCACCCGCACCGGCACCCCGGTGCTGCGCTACCGCACCCGCGACATCACCTACCTGATCGACGAGCCCTGCCCGTGTGGGCGGACGTCCCGGCGGATCCACCGGTTGATGGGACGCAACGACGACATGCTGATCATCCGCGGCGTCAACGTCTTCCCTCAGCAGGTCGAGGAGGTGCTGCTGCGCGTCGAAGGTGTGGAGCCGTACTACCAGATCGTGGTCGATCGCGACGGCGTGATGGACACCCTGGAGGTGGAGGTCGAGATGGCCGAGACCTTGTTCTCCGACGAGGTGAAGGTGATCCTGGCCTTGGAGCGCAAGATCGAGCACGAACTGCGGCTGGCCCTGGGTATTCAGGCGGTGGTCAAACTGGTCAACCCCAAGACCATCGAACGCAGCGAGGGCAAGGCCAAACGGATCGTCGACCGGCGAACTGTCACCACCGGAGCGTGAGGAAACGATGATGAGACTCAAGCAGGTTTCGGTCTTCCTGGAGAGCCGCAAGGGCAAGCTGGCGCCGGTGCTGCAACATCTGGCCGACCGCGGGGTGAACCTGCGAGCGTTGATGCTGGCCGAGACCGACCGCTTCGGCATTCTGCGATTCATCGCCGACGACGCGGACGCGGCGCTGGCAGCGGTTCACGAGCTCGGCAACACCGCCCGCATCTCCGAAGTCGTCGGCATCGAGGTGCCCGACCGTCCCGGTGGCCTGGCCGAGATCATGGCGATCTTCGACGACTCCGAGGTGAGCATCGAATACCTCTACGCCGAACTCGCCTCGGGCGGAGACAGCGCCCTGTTGGTGTTCAAGTTCGACCCGGTCGACCGCGCCCTGGAGCTGTTGGCCGCCGCTGGTCTGGCCCAGGAGTAGCCCGGACGGGGCTGCTGGCGATCCTGCACAGTGGCGTGTGCGCATCCCGCTGAGGGCACGACCGCTGACACGAATTGCGCTCCAGATCCGCCGATCGCCCCTTTTGAACGCTGCAAACTGAATCCACAGTGCAAATCCGGTCATAGCTCAGGCTGGATCGTGATTGAGCTGAGCGCGGGGTGGTCGTTCCCGCTCGGGCCGCAGGGCTAGGATTGGCGGCGACCAGACAGGAGTCGGTGCCCGAATCGGGCGTCGATGTCGCTGATCGCGAACGTCGGTCACTCGCGTCACCGCAACCAGCGTTCCCATGCCCTTGAGGCGTGCGTTACCTCGACAGGAACCGGTCGCCAGCGAAGCCGGGTCATCCCCGGCGCGCCCGCGCGGTTGGGTCGGCGCGATCCCTGTCGTAATTGGCCCTATTCCATGTCGGCGAACCTTCGCCACTGTCAGGCCCAGACTCGTCTGGATTGAGGAAGCACCATGTCCCACGCCGCGCCCACCGTTGCGCCTCCCGCCTCGCGAAGCTTGGCCTACTTGCCCGTCAGTGCCTTCGCGATGGTGCTCGGGCTCGGTGGCCTCTCCATCGCCTGGCACACCGCTGGTCGGCTGTGGGGCCTCGGCTCGACAGCCGGCGATCTGCTGGCAGGGCTGACCACGGCGGTGTTGGCAGTGGTTGCCGTCGGGTATGTCGTCAAAGCGGTTCGCCACTTCGCGCAGGTGCGTGCCGAGTGGAATCACCCGGTCAGCGCCGCCTTCACCGGCGCGATCTCGGTGTCGCCGCTGTTGCTGGCCGCGCTGTGGGCCGACCTGGCGCCAGGTGTGGCGGCGGTGCTGTGGTGGGTCGGGGCAGTGGCCCAGTTCGCGATCACCTTGTGGGTTGTGCGGACCTGGATCGTTGACGCGGCCATTCAGCAAGTGCACGTCCATCCGGCCTGGTTCATTCCTGCGGTCGGCAACCTGATCGCGCCGGTGGCCGGTGTTGGCATCGCTCCGCCGGAGGTCACGTGGTATTTCGCCGGGATCGGAGTGGTCTATTACCTCGGCCTTCTGCCGATCGTGCTCGCACGGTTGTTCACCGCAGGCACGCTGCCGCCGAAGCTGGCGCCGACACTCGCCATCCTGATCGCGCCGCCGGCGGTGCTGACGCTGGCCTGGGTGCGGCTGGGCGGCGGGTGGAATGACCCGCTGGTGAAGCTCCTGGTGCCGGTGGCGTTGTTCCAGTTCTTCCTTCTGGTGATCTTGTCGCCGTCACTGCGAGCGGTGCCGTTCGCGCTCGGATCCTGGGCCTACTCGTTCCCGCTGGCCGCGCTGACCTCGGTCGTTCTCGGCTCCGCCGCAGGTGGTGGGCTGAACTACGGCTGGTTGGGGGCGGTG
The DNA here is from genome assembly GCA_021286985.1 of Propionibacteriales bacterium. GTDB lineage: Bacteria > Actinomycetota > Actinomycetes > Propionibacteriales > Propionibacteriaceae > Propionicimonas. The sequence goes on from JAJTBJ010000094.1 coordinate 4,510, forward strand.
CTGCTGGGGATCACCACGGTGGCTATTGGCACGCTGTTCGTCCTCACGCTGGTTGCGGCCGCGCGTGGACAGATCTGTCGCCCTGATTGAGCCGGTCGATTTGCCATTTCCGCAAGCGGGCATGTGGGGGGATCGGCCCGGCCCCTAGGCTGACGACGCTTCCGTCCGGTCATGCCTAGGAGACTCAGATGAGGATTGCTGTTACTGCCGAGACCGATCAGGGTTTGCAGGCCCCGGTCGCGCAGCATTTCGGGCATGCGCCCTACTTCGTGCTCGTCGACACCGACGCTGCCGAAGTCACGGGAGTGGAGGTGCTCCCCAACCCGTTCCTTGCCGGCCATCAGCCGGGCCAGATTCCGCAGTTCATCAGCGAGCAACGCGCCGAGGTGATGCTCAGCGGCGGGATGGGCGGCCGGGCGATCCAGTTCTTCACCGGCTTCGGCATTCAGCCGGCCACGGGTGCGTCCGGAACGGTCGCGGAATCGATCGCGGACTTCCTCGACGGCCGAGTGGCCGACGCCCAGGCGTGCGCCGACAGTGAGGCCCACGGCCACGGCTGAGCGACTCGCCGGTGACCGACGAGGGTGATGCGTCGTCAGGGGAGGGTGTGGCGTGAACAGTTCAGCGGCCGGTGAACCGCGGAGCGCGCTTCTCCTGCCAGGCTTCGGCGCCTTCGGCGGCGTCCGCGCTGGCCCAGATCTCGGCATAACGCTGAGCGATCTCGTCCTCATCGGCCCAGCCGTTGAGGATGCGCTTGTTGAAGGCGAGGGTGAGCGGTGCGAAGTCGGCGACCTCGCTCGCCCAGGACACGGCATCGTCGAGTTCGCCGGGTCGGTCGGCCAAGCCGGAGCAGAGCGCTGTTTCAGCGTCGACGACCTCGGCGGCGATCAGCAGTCGGCGGGCGACGCCGACCCCGGCCAGGGCGGCCAGCGTCCGGATCGTCCAGGCGTCGGTAGCCAAGCCGTTGCGCGGGGTCGGCACGGCGAAGGCTGCCGTGGGTGCCACCACCCGGAGATCGCAGGCGATCGCCAATTGGGCGCCGCCGCCGATGGCCGGCCCATTGACCGCCGCCACCAACGGCACCTCCAGCTGGGACAGCCCGTGCAGCATCTCGTAGAGCGCGGCGGTGAACTCCGGACCGTACACCTGGCTCAGATCAGCCCCGGAGCAGAATGACTTTCCTTCACCGGTGATCACGATGGCCCGGGCACCGGCGACGGCGGCGTCGGTGACACCGTCGAGGATCGCCTGGCACAGCTCGATGTTGAGCGCGTTGCGGCGTTCTGGACGGTTCAAGGTGAGCACCGGCACCTCGGTGGTGCCGCCGACTTTCAGCAACGTGGTCACCGGTGGCCTACGGGCTTTCGATCGACAGCCGCGGAACCGTGGCCAGTTCGGGATGAACGCCGGCCTTGTCGGCGTAGAAGGCGCGGATCGCGTCCATGTCGACGGTCGCGTCGCCGGTCATGGTCAGGGTGGGGCCGAGGCCGACGGTCATGGTGTTGCGATCCACATAGCCCAAGGTCACCGGCAGGCCTGAGGCCAGCGCCAGCCGGTAGAACCCCGACTTCCACTGCTTGCCCGCCCCACGGGTGCCCTCAGGGCTGATCCCGATCGAGTAGGGGCCCTTGCGCTGCTGGCTCAGCAGTTCGTCCAGGATGCCGCCGGGGTTGGCCCGATCAACCGGGACGCCGCCGAGAGCACGCATGATCGGGCCGCGCCAACCCGTGAACAAGGTGTGCTTGCCCAGCCACTTCACCGGCACCCCGGAACGCCAGCAGATCGCCAGCATGAACACGAAGTCCCAATTGGAGGTGTGCGGAGCGCCGATGATGATCCGCGGCGTGTCCGGCTGGGGATCGTTGCGCAAGGTCCAGCGACTGAAGCGCCAGTAGATGCGCGCGACGACTTCTGCGATCACGCAGTCAGCCTATGGCACCACACGGCTCACTTGACGCTGATCGCGGTCACGGCGTTCTGGTCGGGGAGGGTGACGTAGACCTTGCGTTTGGCAGGGTCGACGGCGATGCCACCGGCGATGTCCGCCGTGGCGAACTGGCGCTGCTTGTGGGTGGCCAGGTTGTACTCGGTCACTGCGGCGCGCCGGGTGAGGTACACCCGGTCGGTACGGGAGTCGATGGCCAGGCCGTTCGCAGCGCTGAGTACCGCCAGGGGCAGGGTCTCGATGGGACGCAGCGTGGCGCCGTTGTGGACGGTGAGGGTCACCCCGGCGACGTACACCTGATGGTTGGTGGGGTCGACCGCCACGGCGCTGGGGTGGCTGGTGATGGTGCGGCTACCCACCCGGGTCTTGGTGGCGGTGTTGAACACCTCCAGCCGGTCGCCGGACTTGCTCACCACAAAGAGGCGCTGGCGAGCAGGGTCGACGGCCAGGTCGGACGGCTTGGCCGCGGTCGCGATGGTGCCTGCGGAATGGCCGTTACGGGTGTCGAACAGATGGACCTTCTTGGCGCCGGCGTCGGCGACAAAGAGCAGATGGTGGGTCGAGTCGACGGCGATTGCCGTCGGCTTGCCGGGGACGTCGATCGTGCGGCTCGGGGTCAACCCGGCGGCGTCGGCGACGGTCACATCACCACTGACGTAGTTGGCCGTGTAGACCTGCGTGCCGGAGGCGTCGAGGGCAACGTCGGACGGCTGCTCACCGAAACCGACCTTGGCGCTGGTCATCGCGGTCTGGTTGCTCGTCTGGGTGAGGCCCCCGATGACATTGAGGAAGACTCCACCGGCCAGGACGATGCTGCCGCCGATGAGCGCCAGGATGGCGGTGGCCACCCCTGCGGCACGCAGCGGCGAGCGGCGCGCCGGCGAGGTCTTGTGGTGTCGCTGGGTGCGGCCGGGGGGCACTGCGCCGCTGGGCGCCGGACGGACGCCCTTGCAGCCCGGGTAGCGCGTGCAGCCCCAGAAGCGGGAGCCGGCGGCAGGACCGCGACGGGCGGTACGCAGCATCATCGGCGCCGAGCAGATCGGGCAGGACGGTTCGATGTGACGGTTGGTCGGTTCCGGCACCGGTGACACCTGGGTGACCGGCGGGCCCTCGGCAGGTCCGGCGTCTCGGGCCAACACCAAGAGTTGGCCGACCGCACGGCCGTCCAGCAAAGTGATGCGGGTCGTGCGAGCGAATTCCTCGGCTTCGACGCTGTAGCCGCCAGAGGTCGCCACCACTCCCCAGGTGGCGCCGTGCGCGGCGACCAGACCGTAGAGCTCGCGCACGACCTTCACGCCCACCTGCTGGGAGCGCCAGTGTTTGCACTGGACGAAGATCCGCTCAGAGCCGCGGGTCAAAATGAGGTCGATGCCACCGTCCGCGCCGTGGGCGGTGGTCAGCACCTCGTAGCCCTGCTGTCGGTAGGCGCGTCCGATGAGTTCCTCGAACTCGCGCCAGCCCAGCGAGCGCAGCCACTCGGCGGTGGGGCCAGACGCCTCCGGGTACGCCGGAGGCTCGGGGGGACTGGCCACGGCGACGCCGCTCACCGGTCCCGACGATGAGAAGTCAGACATATTGGGGGGCAACCTTCATGCGGGTGCCCTGACCTTAACCGGAGCGGCTGCGGGGCGGTCAGTCCTCGTTCGGGGACATTTGCCCGATTCCTAGTCGGTCGTCATGAACTGGACTCCGGCGGCTTGCCAGGTGCCGAAACCGGTGTGTTTCATGGCCACGAATGCCGCCACGTACACACCCTTGGCGCCGAAGTAGCAGACCCGTTCGTAGCTGCGTCCGTCGCCCTCGAAGAGTTCGTCCTCGGAAGCGGCGTCGCAGGAGGCGTCGGAATCCCATTTCTTGGGGTTCGGCACCACCACGATGTCCTTGAACTCCAAGGCTTCGGCCTTTCCGTCCGCGTTGTAGAGCTTGTCGATCGCGGCTTTGTCGCCGGTGAGCGCCGCTACGAAAGCGGCCTTCGCGGTGGATTCCTCAGTGATTCGCTGAACGACCTTGCCCTGGGCTTTGTTGCCGTCCCAGGTGAAGTCGGCGACAGCGTCCACGGTTCCGCAGCAGCCGTCTTCGTGGGAGGCGTAGGTGTTGGCCACCGACAACCGGACGCCGTTGGGAGCCGGTGCCATGGTCTTGATCACCTGTCGGCCGTTTCCGAGGACGTCGGAGATGTCGACCTCACCGAGCACCGTCGGCCCGGCGCTGTAGAAGATCGCGTGCGGTGGCCAGGCCACGCCGCCTTGATCGCAGTCGACCACCAGGACGGCGTAGGGGGCGCCATCTGCCCCCTGCCACGCGAGGAAGGCCGGTGTGGAGTCGGTGCCGTAGGTGGCGATACTCACCCCGCCGCTGCCGCCGCCGGGGGTGCCGAGGGTGCCGTCCTTCAGGTGGCCGGCCGGTTGATCGCAGACGCTGGGCACCGGGGCTGAGCGCATCTGTTCGGCGGTGAGCTGAGCCGCTACGGGGGAGGGGGTGGTGCTGCTGGCCGGCGATGCGGGGCCGGGCGGGAACGGAAGCGTGATGGTGCAACCGCTGACGGTGAGCGCGAGGGTGGCGATGGCGGCCACGGGGATGATCCGACGCAACATAGGCCGACGCTACTGCGATGCCGCCGCCCGTGTGGGTGCGATCAAAGGATCCGTCAGGGCTTTGTTCTAATGATGTAGCCGTTTCGCATAGTGGACGATTCGGGGCCGGGGGTGTCGTGGCTTGCGCGGAAATCGACCTCTGTTGCTAGGCTCCCCAGGCGATCTCAGATCGCGGCGGACGCAAGTCGGGGGGCTCGCGTCCGCGGGGAATCATTGTTAT
>JAJTBJ010000095.1 GCA_021286985.1 Propionibacteriales bacterium
GCGTGTCGAAACCCCGTCCCGCGCCGCTCGTCGCGGGATTGACGTTGTCGCCGTGGTCGAAACCCCATCGCCACCGAGCGTGAATGCCACAATGAGCCGGTGACGATTGATGCCCAGGCCGTCGAGGCCGCTGCTTCCCGACTGGCCGGTGTGGTCACCCGCACGCCGCTGCAACTGAACGAGCGGTTGAGCGCGGCCACCGGTGCTTATGTGTGGTTGAAGCGTGAAGACCTCCAGCCGGTGCGCTCCTACAAGATTCGCGGCGCCTACAACCTGATGGCCCAGCTCAGCGCCGAGGAACGTGCCGCCGGCGTCATCTGTGCGTCCGCCGGCAACCATGGTCAAGGCGTCGCCTTCGCCTGCGCGACCCTGGGCATTCAGGGACGGATCTTCGTGCCGGCCACCACTCCGCGCCAGAAGCGCGACCGGATCCGGGCGCTCGGCGAAGGCATGATCGAGTTGGTCGTGGTCGGTGACTCCTACGACGAGGCGGCGGCTGCCGCGGCGACCGAGGCTGCCGCATCCGGCGCAGTGGTGGTGCCGGCCTTCGACCACCCCGACACGATCGCCGGACAGGGCACCGTGGCGGCCGAGATCGTCGACCAGTTCGGCTACGCCCCCGACGTGATCGTGGTGCCGGTCGGTGGCGGCGGCATGCTGTCGGGGTGCCTGACCTGGCTGGCCGAGCGCCACCCTGAGACCGTGGTGATCGGTGCCGAGCCGGCCGAGGCCGCGTCCATGGCCGCCGCGTTGGCTGCCGGGCATCCGGTGCAGCTCGCCGACATGGACACCTTCGTCGACGGCGCCGCCGTCCGGCAGGTCGGACGGCTCACCCACAGCATCGTGGCCGCCCACTCCCCCCAGCTGTACGCGGTGCCCACCGGGCGAATCTGCACCGAGATGCTGGCGCTCTACCAGACCGAAGGCATCGTCAGCGAACCGGCCGGCGCCCTTGCTGCTGCCGCTCTGGGTCTCTACCAACCGCCGCCCGAAGCGACGGTCGTGGCCATCATCTCCGGCGGCAACAACGACATCTCCCGGTATTCGGAAATCATCGAGCGCTCGCTGGTCTACGAAGGCCGCAAGCACTACTTCCTGGTGAACTTCCCCCAAGAGCCGGGCGCCCTGCGCCGCTTCCTCGACGAAGTCCTCGGCCCGGACGACGACATCACCCACTTCGAGTACGTCAAGCGCTCCAACCGCGAGGTCGGCCCGGCGCTGGTGGGCATCGAGTTGGGCGACCCGTCCACCTTGGGTGACTTCATCGTCCGGCTGGACGCCAGCCCGATCACCTTCGAGATCGTGTCGTCCGACAGCCCCTTCTACCGCTTCCTGGTGTAGCCCCGCCCCACGGACTCAGAGGTTTCGACAAGCTCAACCCGCGGCGAAGGGGTTCATACCGCGGGTTGAGCAGCGAGCGCCGGCGAGCGTGTCGAAACCAATCCGCCGCCCCCGCACCGAAATGGCGAAATGCCGGTGAGGCACGCACTGTGCACCCAATAATGAAGCCATGGCGCTGGTTCCGCCCCCAGCCGCACGCCCTGCTGGCTCATCGCGGCATTCACTGGTCGTGCCCATTACTGCGCTCGTCGCCATTCTGCTTTTGTCCTGGTTCTCGATCGCCACCAAACCGACCCAAGCCCTGGTGGAGACCTGGTGGCCGGCCTCCGGCATCGCGATCGGCGCCGCACTCCGGCTCCCCAAACGAGACCTGTGGTGGTTCTCGCTGGCCGCCGGTCTCGTGGTGCTCGGCGCCAACTTCGCCCAGTTCCACAGCATCGGCATGAGCATTGCCGCCTCCATCGGTGCCAGCGTCGAGATCTGGGTCGGGGTGCAGATCCTTCGCTGGCGCAACGACAAAGAGCCGACTCTGGCGACCCGCGCCGATCTGGGCAGGCTTCTGATCGCCGCTCTCCTCGCCGCGACAGCCTTCGATCTGATCCTCAGCGGCGCGGCGCTGGCCCTCAGCGGCACGACCGAGGCGATCTTCCACCTCGCCTCCGCAGGCCCTCGACGCGCTGCCGGCATCTTGTTGATCACGCCCCTGTTCCTCCGCCTGCCCGAAGACCATCTCGGCAAGATGGACGGACGCGCTGCCGCCCACATCGCCACCGGGTTGGTCACCGCCGCGCTGGTCTTCCTGACCCCGCAGCATCTCCCACTGGCCTTCCTCCCGCTCGTCCCGCCGATCGCCGGAGCGCTGGTGATCCCGGCCCGCTGGCTCATGGTCGAGATGATCGGCATCGCCACGATCGCCTCCTACGGCAGCACCATCGGCAATGGACCGTTCGCGTTCACTCGACTCGGCAGCGACGGTGGTGCCGCCATCCTCCAGGTGTTCGAAGTGGCCATGGTCGCTCTGGCCTTGCTGCTGGCTCTCACCGCCGACGCTGAACGCGACGTCGCCCGGCTGCTCACTGCCAGCGAGGTGCTGTATCGCCGCAGCTTCCAGAACTCGGTCTCCGGCATGCTGATCGCCAACCGGGACGACTCCCACTGGACGGTGCAGACCGCCAACCCGGCGGCCACTCAGCTCCTGCCCGAGGTTCGTCCCGGCGAGTCGGACGTCGCCGCTCTGCTCGGCCAGACGGCTGTCAACGCGTTGGATTCGGCCAGCGACGCGTCCGCCGTTGGCCCCACCGAACTGGAGTTGTCCGACGGCCGCCACCTGACCGCCAGCATCACTCCGCTCAGCGACGAACCGCCGGTGGGCAGTGCCTCGATCCAACTGATCGACATCACCGATTCGCTCATCGCCCAGCGGCTCATGGAAGCCGACCTCGAACGCGCCCAGCAGGTGCAGCGCGCCTTGTCACCCCACACCTTGCCGATTCGTCGCGGCTGGGAGCACGCGGCCACCGCAACGACCGCTCGCGAGGTGGGCGGCGACTTCTACGATCTGCGGATCAGCGGATCGACCGCTGCGATGATCCTCGGCGACGTGATGGGCAAAGGCATGGGCGCCGGCATCCTGGCCGCCGCCACCCGCACCGCGCTGCGAGCCGCCGAAGTGCCGGCCCACCCGGCCGAAGCGCTGGCCGACAGCGCCCGAATCATCGAAGATGACCTCACCAGCGCGGGCGCCTTCGTCACCGTCGGCTACGCCACTATCGACCTGGTCACCGGACGCGTCCGGCTGGTCGATGCCGGCCACGGGCTGAGCTTCGCCCTTCGGGACAGCGGCGAAGTCGAGCGGCTGGCCACCTTCGACCTGCCTCTGGGGGTGGAGTCGGAGTGGCAAGAGCTCGAATCCCGCCTCGACCCCGGCGAAGGCCTGCTGATGGTCAGCGACGGCGTCCTCGAACTATGGGGCACCACCATCGAGGAGTTGGCCGATGCGATCGGACGGCTCAATCAGCGCTACCTCGACAAGGCGCCGAACCTTCTGGTTGAGGCGTTGTGCGCCGGACCGCACAGCACCAGTGAACGCACCGACGACGCCACCGCCGTCCTGCTACGACGAGAGAGGCAGGCCTGATGACCACCCGCCGATCACGCGACTACCGCGGTGAACAAGCCGAGAGCCGCCGCCTGCTATGGCTGCGGATCTGGACCGTGCTCACCCTCGCTCTGGGTTTCAACTACGTGGGTTGGCGCTGGCTGGCCTCAATCAACTGGTCGGCGTGGTGGATCGCGGTACCGCTGGTGCTCGCCGAGACCTACAGCATCATCGATCTCACCTTGTTCTCCCTCACGATCTGGCGCTCGCGGCAGCGCGGTGAGCCGCCGCCACCCCTGGACGACGCCACCGTCGATGTGTTCATCACCACCTACAACGAGCCGCCCGAGCTGGTGCTCAACACACTGCAAGCCGCAATCACCATCAGCTACCCCCACCAGACCTGGGTGTTGGATGACGGCGACCGCGAAGAACTCCGCGCGGCCACCGAGCAGCTCGGCGCCGGTTACATCACCCGCGGCGACGAATGGCATGGCAAGCCCCGCCACGCCAAGGCCGGCAACCTGAACAACGCGCTGATGCAGACCCACGGCGAGTTCATCCTGGTTCTGGACGCCGACATGGTGGCCGATCCGGCGATCCTGGACCGCACCTTGGGTTACTTCGCCGACGAGAAGGTCGCTTTGGTGCAGACCCCGCAGCACTTCATCAACGTGCCGGCCAGCGACCCGCTCGGCAGCCAGGCGCCGCTGTTCTACGGCCCGATTCAAGAGGGCAAGGACGGCTGGGGCGCGGCCTTCTTCTGCGGTTCGAACGCCGTCCTGCGCCGCGAAGCGCTGATGGATCTCGGCATCACCGGCTACGTGGCCGCCACCCAGCGCACCGTGGTGAATCGCCTCAAGGAGGCCCGCGGCCTGGTGTGGCGGACGATGCGCCGCGCCGACGCGGCGTCCGCGCCGATCCTGACCAAGACCCGCGACGCCATCGATCACGCCCTCGGCGAGATCGGGCGCGGCGAGCCGATCGCCGAGGTGACCTACGAGTTGCAGCGCGACCTCCACCAGTTGTCGCACGCCCAGGTAGGCACCGATCTCGCCCAGCTCGCCAGCGATCTGGACGAACTGGGCTTCGACCAGTCGGCCTTCAACATCGACTCCGACGAGGTGATCGCCCGACTGGCGGCGATCGACATCTCCCCACTGAACGCCGTCGAGGCGGTCGAGCGCACCCTGCGCGCCATCGACATCGGCCGCTCCGACGAAGCACAGGCCGTCCTACCGATGGCGACGATCTCGGTCACCGAGGACATGGCGACGGCGATGCGACTGCACGCCCGCGGCTGGACCAGCGTCTACTCCAATGAAACCCTCGCCGAGGGGTTGGCCCCCGAAGGCCTGTCCGTCTCGCTGACCCAGCGGCTGCGCTGGGCACAAGGCACGATGCAGGTGTTCTTCCGGGAGAACCCGCTGGTCGTGCGGGGGCTCACCCTGCCGCAGCGGATGATGTACCTGTCGACGATGTGGAGCTACCTTTCCGGCTTCGCCACCGTGGTCTACCTGCTCGCGCCGATCCTGTTCCTGACCGCCGGGGTGTTGCCGGTGAACAGCTATGCCGCGCCGTTCTTCCTGCGGTTCCTCCCGTTCATGGTGGCCAACCAGTTGCTCTTCGTGTTTGCCTCCCGTGGTTTGCCCACCTGGCGAGGCCAGCAGTACACGCTGGCGCTGTTCCCGGTGTGGATCAAGGCCTGCTGGACCGCAGCGGCCAATGTGTGGGCCGGACGTCCGCTGGGCTTCGCGGTCACCCCCAAGGCGAACACCCGCGCGACGAGCGTCCAATGGGGGCTGATCGGGTGGCAACTGGCGGCATCGATTGCCCTGATCATCAGCATCGTCGTCGGTACGATATGGCTAGTGGTGGGGCACGCCGAGCCGATCGGCACCCTCATCAACCTGGCCTGGGTGGTCTTCGACCTGGTGTCGATGAGTGCCCTGGTTGGAGCGGTCCGTTACCGCGGGTTCGACGCAAGCGAGGAGACCCCATGAGCTACCCGATCGATGAACTCGACCCCGACGTGGGGGTGATCCGGGTCGATGGGCGCCTCAACATGGTCACGGCCGGCCAACTCAAGGACACCGTGATCGAGGCCGTCGCTGCCGGCAGACAGCGGCTGGTTATCGATCTGACCAAGGCCACCTTCATGGATTCCTCCGGGCTGGGTGCCTTGATCGGAGCGTTGAAGACGGCGCGAGCCGCCGGCGGCGATCTGCGGATCGCTGGAGCCAACGAGCAGGTACTGATGGTGCTGCAGTTGTCGAACATGGACAGGATCCTGAGGCCGTATGAAACCCCTGAATCGGCCTTCGCAGACTGACTACCAGGCCGTGATCCGCAGCCCACCGGAGACGGTGGACGACGCCCACGACTTCCTCTCCGGCGTCTGGGATCAGCGACCTGACGTCAGCTCGGCGGAGCGGATGGCAGTCGAGACCATCCTCAGCGAGTTGGTCACCAATGTGATCCAGAACAACCCCCACCGCGAGATCTTCTGCGATGTCCGGGTCCAGGTCACCCCGACCCAGTTGATCATCGAAACCTCCGACACCGGCGACGAGGCACCCGCCCCCCAGCCGGACGCCGATATGCCCGAGCACCACGCCGAGCACGGCCGCGGCCTGCCGCTGATCTACCTGCTTGCTGACGAGGTTGACCACCGCTGGCAGGAGTCGCGCAACCTGTGGCGGGTCACCCGGGCTCGCGCCGTCCCGCCCCCGCAGTAGATCGTCGATCGGCCGCCTCCGCCGGACGCGTGGACACGGTCAGCGGACGCCCCACTGCCGCGGGTTCGAGGCAGCGAGCATCAGGAAGGGTCGGGCACGCCGGCGGCGCGAAGGTCTTTGCGGAGCTCGGGCGGCAGCGCGAAGGTCAGATTCTCCTCGGTGAGCCGTTCCTCGACTGCGGCCGGGAATCCCCGGGACTCCAGGTAGGTGAGCACGCCGCGCACCAGCGAATCGGGCACGGAAGCGCCGGACGTCACACCCACCACGTCCACCCCGTCCAGCCAGGACGGGTCGATCTCGCTGGCGTTGTCGACCCGGTAGGCGGCCTTCGCGCCGGCCTCCAGGGCCACCTCGACCAGCCGAACCGAATTGGAGGAGTTACGCGAGCCGACCACGATCACCAGGTCGGCGCCGGTGGCGATCTGCTTGACCGCCTGCTGCCGGTTCTGGGTGGCGTAGCAGATGTCGTCGCTGGGCGGATCGATCAGCGCCGGGAACTTCGCGCGCATCCGGGAGACGGTCTCGGTGGTCTCGTCCACGCTAAGGGTGGTCTGGGTGAGCCAGGCCACCTTGGTGGGATCGGCCACCTCGACGGCGTCCACGTCGTCGGGATGCTCGATCAGGGTGATCGCCTCTGGCGCTTCGCCCGTGGTGCCTTCGACCTCCTCATGGCCGGCATGGCCGATGAGCATGATCTGCAAACCCTGATCAGCGAACCGTTTCACCTCCAGATGCACCTTGGTGACCAGCGGGCAGGTGGCATCGATCGTCTTCAGGCCTCGCGCCGCAGCCTCGGCATGGACGGCCGGCGACACCCCGTGCGCGGAGAACACCACGGTGGCGCCGGTGGGCACCTGGTCGAGTTCGTCGACAAAGATCGCGCCGTGAGCTTCAAGGTCTTCGACCACGTGGCGGTTGTGCACGATCTGCTTGCGCACGTAGACCGGCGGCCCGTAAAGGTCGAGGGCCTGTTCGACCGTGACCACGGCCCGGTCGACCCCGGCGCAGTATCCGCGTGGCGCAGCGACCACGACCCGCTTGGTTGGCATGGGCACCAGTTTAGGTGCCTCGATCGGAGCCCGGCCGCGGAGCACCCTGACACGATTTGCGCGCCAGATCGGCAAAACCCGCCCAAAACGGGGCCTCACGGCAATCTGGAGCGCAAATCGTGTCACGACGCTGCGGCGCGAGCGTCGGTGGCAGCCACTAGCCTGCTCGCATGGGTTTGAGCAGTTCTGCCGAGCAACCGCAGCCGCTGCGGGTGGTGGTCAACGCCACCAAGGACTGGGTGGAGCGCCTGAATCCGATCTGGGTCGAGGGCCAGTTGATCGAGATCAAGCGCCGCTCGGGAATCACCCAGTTCCTCACTCTGCGCGACACCTTGGCCGAAGTATCGGTGACGGTCTCGACCACCCAGGCCGTCCTCGATGCCGCCGGGCCACTGACCGAGGGCACCGTGGTCGCCGCATGGGTGAAGCCAACCATCTGGACCAAGTCCGGTGACCTCACCTTTGAATGCCGCGAGCTGCGTCCGTCCGGGGAGGGACGGCTGCTGGCCGCCATCGAACAGCGCAAACGCATGCTGCAGGCCGAAGGTCTTTTCGATCCGGCGCGCAAGCAGCGGCTGCCATTCCTGCCCCGCCGCATCGGGCTGATCACCGGCGCCGGCAGCGCCGCTGAGCGTGACGTGATCGAGAACATCGCCCGCCGCTGGCCAGCCGCCGAGCTCGAGGTGAAGCACACCCTGGTGCAGGGTCCGAATGCGGCCGAGCAGATCATCGACGCGGTCACCGCCCTCGATCGTCACCCCGACGTGGAGGTGATCATCATCGCCCGCGGAGGCGGCTCGCTGGAGGACCTGCTGCCATTCAGCGAGGAGGCCCTGGCGCGGGCCGTCTTCGCTTGTCGCACCCCTGTGGTCAGCGCCATCGGCCACGAAACCGACACCCCCATTCTTGATCTGGTCGCCGATCTGCGCGCGTCCACCCCCACCGATGCGGCCAAGCGGGTGGTTCCCGATGCGGCCGAGGAAGCCGCGGGGCTGGGTACCGCGGTGGCACGGATGCGGCAGGCGGTGGTGACGCGGGTGGGCACTGAGCAACGTCGTCTCGACGAGCTGCGCACCCGTCCGGTGCTCCGCGATCCGTCGGCCACCCTGGACGGTCATCGCGAACGGCTGACCGTCGCCCGGGAGCGACTGGCGCGCGCCATCGACGTCCGCCTCCGCGAGGAGCGCACCGGACTGACCCACGCCATCGAACGGGTGCGGGCGCTGTCGCCGAAGGCCACCCTGCAGCGCGGCTACGCGATCCTCACCGATGCCACCGGCGGCACCGTCGATCGGGTGTCAGCCACCGCCAAGGGCCGCAAGCTCACCGCCCGACTGGCCGACGGCCAGCTTGGCCTCACTGTCACCAACACCGAACCCACCAAGACCGAAATCGTGGAGCAACCATGAGCGCGAAGAAGACCGAACTCAGCTACGAAGAGGCCCGCGATCAGCTGGTCGAGATCGTCCGCAAACTCGAGGCCGGCTCGGTGCCACTGAGTGAGTCGATGGCGTTGTGGGAACGCGGTGAGGAACTCGCCGGCATCTGCCAGACCTGGCTGGACGGAGCCAAGGCCAAGATCGACGCCGCCCGCTCCACCGCCGAAAGCTAAGCCAGGCCCTCTTCCCCGCTCAGCCCCCATAGCGCCCCGATGAGGGACACGGTCAGCCCGATGATCGGCGGCAGCGGCATCAACCACACCGACAGCCCCAACCCGACGGCGGCAGTCACGGCGACAACGGCAAGCAATGGACGCAGCTGGCTCACCCGCGGCGCGGACACCACGATCGCAGCACCGAACCCGATCACCATCAGTCCCATGAGCAGGCTGTAGCCGAGGAACAGCTCGGCCAGGGTGTGGGTCGGCCCGCCCATGGTGACCGTGGCCCGGCCGAGCGCGGCCATCGCCTCGGTGGTCGCCGCATCGACCGGA
>JAJTBJ010000096.1 GCA_021286985.1 Propionibacteriales bacterium
GGTTCGGCGGCGGTACGAGTCGCGCCGATCGAGGCGATCACCACGCACACCATGGCCACCATTTCGATCACGCTGAGCTGTTCGCCGAGCACCACCAGCGCGGCCAAGGCCGCGACTGCCGGCTCGATGCTCATCAGAATTCCGAACACGCCTGCCGGGATGCTCCGGAGCGCGACCATCTCCAGCCCGTACGGAATGACCGAGCTGAGCAGCCCGACCAAGGCACCGAAGAGCAGCACCCGCGGGGACAGGAGATCGGCGCCGCCGAGCAGGATGCCCGGCACGGCGAACACGGTGGCCCCCACCAGTGAGCCCACGCTGGAGCCGGTGATCCCTTCCCACACGCGCCCGGTGCGCCGACCCAGGACGATGTAGCCGGCCCAGGCCGCACCGGCCACCAGGGCGAACACCACCCCGATCCAGTCCACCGTCGCCGGGAACACCCCGAGCAGCGCGACACCGATCGCGGCCAAGGCGACCCACAGGTAGTCGCGGAGCCGCCGCGATCCGATCAGGGCCAACGTGAGCGGGCCGAGGAACTCGATGGTGACCGCCAGCCCCAGCGGGATCCGAGCGAACGACATGTAGATCGACCAGTTCATCAGGGCCAGCGCGATGCCGTAGCCGATCACCACCCGCCACTCCGGCCAGGTGCGTCCGCGCAGCCGCGGACGGGCGACCGCCCAGAAGATCACGGCCGCCACCGTCATCCGCAGCCAGGCGATACCGGTGGGGTCAACCACGCCGAAGATGGACTTGGCGAAGGCGGCACCCACTTGCACCGAGACGATGCCGGCCATCACCAGCCACACCGGGCTCAGCCAACGCGGCAGCTGGGCGGTCACTGCTGGGCGCATTCAGCGTGAGCCGGGCAGGTCACCAGGTGATCGTTGAACAAGCCGGTGGCTTGGGCGAAGGCGTAGACGATGGTCGGCCCGCAGAAGCGGAATCCGGCTGCCTTCAGCCGCTTGGACAACGCATCGGTGCGCGGATCGGTCGCCGGCACCTGCGACAGTGCGGTGTAGCGGTTGTCGACCGGGACGCCGTCGACCGCCGACCAGATGAACTCACTGAAGCCGCCCGGACGTTGCTCGAGCTCCTGCCAGGCGCGGGCGTTGCCGATGGTGGCCTCGATCTTTCCGCGGTGCCGGACGATGCCGGCGTCAGCGAGCAAGCGTTGCACCTCTGATTCGCCCCACTCGGCAATGACGTGGGGATCGAAGCCGGCGAAAGCGGCGATGAACGCCTCCCGCTTGCGCAGGATGGTGATCCAGGCCAGACCCGCTTGAAAGCCGTCGAGGCACAGTTTGGCGAACAACGCCTGGGAACCACGCTCGATGCGTCCCCACTCATGGTCGTGGTAGTCCACATAGAGCGGATCGGTACCGCACCACCCGCAGCGTTCGCCCACGGTGTCGGAGATCACGGTGTCGGAGATCACGGTGTCGGAGATCACGGCGTCTTGACTCACCGGCTCAGGTTAGCTGCCACCGCGGACACGACGCCCACGATGTCCACCCACCCGCGGCAAGCGCTGGGTGAGGAGGGGCGAGCGAGTGGTGGGCGCTGGCTGAGCAGGGAGCGCAGCGACGTGTCGAAACCCCCGTCAGTGGGCCGGCGCCGGTGTCGACGGGAACCACCGACCCGGGGGTGGCGGCTAACGCCGAGGGCCGGCCCCGCTCTGCGGAACCGGCCCTCGAAGCTGCAATCAGTTACGACTCGTCGGTGGGCGAGACCGCCGCCGCGGCGGCGTCGTCCTTGACCTTGGTGGCTTCGCGCAGCAGCGCAGCGGTGGCCTCTTCGGTCTCCAACTGGTGTTCGTAGATCTCCGGCTCGATCGGGCCGGTGCGGTCGACCCGCGCCGCCCGGAGGCGAGAGATGATCACCGCGCCGAAGGCGACCATGGCGGCCACCAACGCAATCAGGATGCGCGCCAGGTGGTTGGCGTTCGCACCGACGGAGATGGTCACCACGGCCGGGGCGATCAGCAGCGCAACCAGGTTCATCACCTTGATCAGCGGGTTGATGGCCGGGCCGGCGGTGTCCTTGAACGGATCACCGACGGTGTCACCGATCACCGCAGCAGCATGCGCGGGGCTGTTCTTGCCGCCGTGGTTGCCGTCCTCGATGATCTTCTTCGCGTTGTCCCAGGTGCCACCGGAGTTGGCCAGGAACACCGCCATCAGCACACCGGTGGCGATCGCACCGGCCAGGAAGCCGGCCAGCGGGCCGACGCCGAGGCCGAAGCCCACCGCGATCGGGGCGAAGGCGGCCAGCAGGCCGGGGGTGGCCAGCTCCCGCAGCGAGTCGCGGGTGCAGATGTCGACGACCTTGCCGTACTGGGGACGAACCTCGCCGGTCATGATGCCGGGGAACTCGCGGAACTGACGCCGCACCTCGAACACGATGGCGCCGGCAGCGCGGGTGACCGCGTCGATGGCCAGACCGGAGAACAGGAACACGGTCGCGCCACCCAGGATCACACCGACCAGGGTCACCGGGGAGATGATGTCGTACTGCATCATCGCCTGGACGATCTCCGGTCCGGCATCGGCGCTCAGGCCGGCCAGAGCGTTGACGACCGCGTCGCGGTAGGAACCGAACAGTGCGGTCGCAGCCAGCACGGCGGTGGCGATCGCGATGCCCTTGGTGATGGCCTTGGTGGTGTTGCCCACGGCGTCCAGGTCGGTGAGGATGCGGGCACCCTCCTCGCTGATGTCGCCGCTCATCTCGGCGATGCCCTGAGCGTTGTCCGAAACCGGGCCGAAGGTGTCCATGGCCACGATGACACCGACGGTGGTCAGCAGGCCACAGCCGGCCAGCGCGACCAGGAACAGTGCCAGCGAGATCGAGCCGTTGGCCAGCAGGAACAGCCCCAGGATGCCGGCGGCGATGACCCCGGCGGTGTAGACCGCCGACTCGAAGCCGACGCCGATGCCGGACAGCACCACGGTGGCCGCGCCGGTCAGGGTGGTGCGGGCCACGTGCAGGGTGGGCTTGGAGGTGGTGCCGGTGAAGTAGCCGGTCAGCCACAAGATGATGCCGGCCAGCAGGACGCCGATCAGGACGGCCAAGGTGGCCACCAGCTGCGGGCTGGACAGGACGGCCATGCCGGTGGCGTGACCCTTCAGTTCGGCATTCAGGCCAGGGATCGCGTCGAAGGTGGTCGGCAGGTAGGTGAACGCGGCCACCGCGGCCAGGATCACGCCGATCAGCGCCGAGATGTAGAAGCCGCGGTTGATCGCGGTCAGGCCGGACTCTTCGCCCTTCACCCGGGTGATGAAGATGCCCAACGCGGCGACGAGTGCGCCGATGGCGGTGATCAGCAGCGGGAAGACCAGGCCCTGTTCGCCGAAGGCGGCCTTGCCCAGGATCAGTGCCGCCACCAGGGTGACCGCGTAGGACTCGAACAGGTCGGCGGCCATGCCGGCGCAGTCGCCGACGTTGTCACCGACGTTGTCGGCGATGGTGGCCGCGTTGCGCGGATCGTCCTCGGGGATGCCCTGCTCGACCTTGCCGACCAGGTCGGCGCCGACGTCAGCTGCCTTGGTGAAGATGCCGCCACCGACACGCATGAACATCGCCAGCAGCGCCGCGCCGAAGCCGAAGCCCTCCAGGACGCCGGGAGCGGAAGTGCCGAAGAGCAGGCCCACCACGGACGCGCCCAGCAAGCCCAGGCCGACCACGCTCATGCCGACGACGCCGCCGGTCTGGAAGGCGATCTTGGCGCCGAGCGCGCGGCCGTTCTCGGTGTTAGCCGCCGCAGCCACCCGGACGTTGGCCCGAGTGGCCAGCCACATGCCGAGGAAGCCGATGCCGGCGGAGAAGGCGGCACCGAGCAGGAAGAAGACCGATCGGCCCAGCTTGGTGTCGACTTCCCCAGGCAGCAGCCACAGCAGCCCGAACACCAGGACGGCGAAGATGCCGAGGGTGCGGAACTGCCGCCCCAGATACGCCGAGGCGCCTTCCTGCACCGCAGCAGCAATGGTCTTCATCGAGACGGTGCCTTCATCGGCTGCCAGCACGTTGCGCGCCAGGACTGCGGCGATCACCAGCGACACGACCGCGATCACAGCGATCACGCCCATGATCATCAGGCTGGGTGGACTGAGCGGCTGAATCTCAAGTGGAAGGAAGGCGGCGGTGAAGTTCATGATCCTCCTTGCTGGGCGCGCTTGTGGCGCAAACGTCGCAGCACCGATCGGCTGGGCAAATCGGATTGTAGGGGATTACCGGCAGGTTACAGAAATGCGTTAGTTTGTGCGTTCATCCTAAAGATCGAATGTCTTAGCATGACACGCCTCTCCTGCGGGAGCGTCGCTCGCTTGCGAGGCTAGCTCAACCGAGGGGCTCAATGCGGGGTCGCCTGCGCCAAAGTGCGTAGCCCGGGTCGAGTTGGTGCCGATCGAGGTGGAGGCCACTTCGCCTCGGCCCTTCGCGGCCCTGGTTCTCGGGTCTGGTGGAGTGGAAATGCGAGGTAAATCGATACCACGCCGTCTTCGCGCCAAACTCTCGCAGCTTAATCCTGCCGGGCAAATGCGCATTTGTCTATTGTTTCGGCACTATTCGAGCCGATCCGCCGCCGCCACGCTCGGCCGCAGTTGCTCGTCCAGCCAGCGCACGGGCCGCCGCGGGTCTATCGTCGCCTCGTGAACGCACCGTGGGTCAAGCATTACCAGGCCGGCGTCCCGGCCGAGATCGAACTGCCGTCGGAGTCCTTGGTGGCCCTCTACGAGAGATCGGTGCGCGAAGCCGGCCCGTCGGTGGCCTGCGAGTTCTTCGGCCGGACCACCACCTACACCCAACTGGGCGAGCAGATCAGTCGCGCCGCCGAAGGACTGCGGCGACTGGGGGTGCGGGCCGGCGACCGGGTGGCGCTGGTGCTGCCCAACAGCCCCCAGCACGTGGTGGCCTTCTACGCGATCCTGCGGCTGGGCGCGATCGTGGTGGAACACAACCCGCTCTACACCGAGCGTGAGCTTCGCCATATCTTCGAGGACCACGCCGCCCGGGTGGCGATCTGCTGGGACGTCGCGGTCTCCAAACTGCAGGCCATGCCGAGCGACGTCCGGATCGACACCATCGTCTCGGTGAACCTGCTGCGCGCCTTCCCGACCGTCAAACGCCTCGCCCTCGGCCTGCCGATTCCGAGCCTGCGGCGCACGCGGGCAAAGCTCACCGCCCCGGTCTCGGGCACTACCAGCTGGGAAGACCTCCTCTCCGGCGGGCTGCTGGACGACAGCCACCCCCGTCCGGCGGTCGACGACCTGGCGGTGATTCAGTACACCTCCGGTACCACCGGGGTGCCCAAGGGCGCGATGCTCACCCATTTCAACCTGTTCAGCAACGCTCGTCAGGGCGAGGCGTGGATGCACGGGGCGCAGTATCGAAAAGAGAACTTCTACGCGATCCTGCCGATGTTCCACGCTTTCGGCATGACGCTCTTCCTCACCTACGGGATCCTCAAGCAGGCCCGGCTGGTGATCTTCCCCAGCTTCGATGTCGACCTGGTGCTGGACGCCGCCAAGAAGACCCCGCCGACCGTCTATTGCGCGGTGCCGCCGATCTACCGGCGCACCGCCGAGCGGGCGATCGAGCGCGGCATCAGCCTGAAGAGCGCCAAGTACTGCATCTCTGGGGCGATGAATCTGCCCGACGACGTGGTCGAACTGTGGGAGAGCGTCTCTGGCGGTCTGCTGGTCGAGGGCTACGGCATGACCGAAGCCTCACCGGTCTGCCTTGGCAATCCGTTTGCGCCCAGCCGACGGCCCGGCACCATCGGCGTGCCCTTCCCCAGCACCTTGATGAAGGTGGTCACGTTGGAGGATCCGACGGTCGAGGTCACTCCCGGTGAACCCGGCGAGTTGCTGATCAAAGGTCCGCAGGTGTTCGGCGGCTACTGGAACAACACCGAAGCCACTGAGGCCGCGCTGCTGCCCGACGGTTGGCTGCGCACCGGGGACGTGGTCAGCGTCGACGCCGACGGCTTCACCACGATCGTCGACCGGGTGAAGGAGCTGATCATCACCGGCGGCTTCAACGTCTCGCCGTCTGAGGTTGAGGCGGTGCTGCACGCCCATCCCGACGTCGTCGAGGCCGCCGTGGTCGGCATCCCGTCCCCGAACGGTGGGGAGTCGGTGATCGCAGCGGTGATCATGCGTCCGGGCGCCGAGCTGGACGAGGTCGCCATGCGCGCCTGGTGCAAGGAGCGTCTGGCCGCCTACAAGGTGCCCCGCCAGATCATCGCGATGACCGAACTGCCCCGCTCGATCCTGGGAAAGGTGATCCGCAAGCAGGTGCGCGAACACCTGGCCGGCTGAGCCGAGCTCAGCGGGCCTCGTCCGGCATGGCGATGTAGGCCAGCTCTGCGGGAGTCTGGCGCCACGGCCAGGCCCAGCCACGACGGCGCAGCAAGTAGATCACCGACACCACCACGGCCACCCCGCAGGCGATCGCCCCGATGGCGATGGTCCAGCGTGGGCCCCAGGCGTCACCGATCCAGCCGAGCAGCGGCGAGCCCAGCGGCGTCCCGCCGAGGAAGATCGCCATGTACAACGCCATCACTCGGCCGCGGATGACCGGATCGACGCTCAACTGCACCGAAGTGTTGGCCGCAGTCATCACCGTCAGCGCGGTGAAGCCGGCCAGCATCAGCAGGGCGAGGTACACGTAGAAGCCACCCACCAGCGACATCACCGCGGTCACCACGGTGAACCCGGCCAGCGCGGTCACGATCAGCCGCAACCGCACCTGGGTGCGTCGGGCGGCGATCAGTCCGGCACTCAGCGATCCGATGGCCATCACCGAACCCATGTAGCCGAACTCCTCCGGTCCGACGTGGAACACCCCGGTGGCCATCAGCGCGTTGGTCAGCTGGAAGTTCATGCCGAAGGTGCCCAGCATGAACACCACGAACAGCACCAGCATGATGTCGGGACGCTGTCGCACGTAGCGCAGCCCCTCGGCCACTCCGCCGGCAGTCGTCGAGCGTGGCGCCGGGGTGAGTTCGTCGGGGTTCATCACCACCAGCGCGACCAGGACGGCGACGAAGCTGGCCGCGTTCGCCGCCAGAGCCGGGCCGACTCCCCACCAGGCGATGGTCAGGCCTGCCACTGCCGGGCCGATCAACCGCGCGGTGTGGAAGCTGGTCGAGTTCAGTCCGACCGCGTTGCCGATCAACTTGGTCGGCACCATCTCCGGGGAGAAGGCTTGCCGGGCCGGGCCGTCCACGGCGGCGGCGACGCCCTGGGCGAAGGCGAGCAGGTAGACCTGCCACAGCTGGATCCAGCCGCCCACCACCAGCACCGCCAGGATCGTCCCGGTCAGGGCGAGCCCGGCTTGGGTGTACATCAGCAGCCGGCGTTTGGGGATCCGGTCGGCGAGCGATCCGGCCCACGGCGAGGCCAGGGTGGGCAGGAACTGCAGGCCGGTGACGATCCCCAAGGCCATCGCGGAGTGGTCGGTGAGGATGGTCAGCACCAGCCAGTCCTGGGCGACCCGCGCCATCCAGGTGCCGATGTTGGAGACGAAACCCCCGAACCAGAACAGTCGGAAGTTGCGGATGGCGAACGATGAGAACAGCGGCACCCGCTCAGCGGTTGCCGCGCTCACTGTGCCAGCACCCGATTCAACAGGTCGGTCGCCTCGCGCAGCAGCCGGCGTTCGTCCTCGCTGAGGCCGTCGAGTTGGTGCACCATCCAGTCGTCGCGGGCGCGGGCGATCCGGGTCAGCGCAGCGCGACCTTCGTCGGTGAGGGTGAGCACTTTGCAGCGCCGATCGTCGGGGTGATCGACGCGGGTGACCAAGCCTTTGTCGACCAGGCAGTTGACGGTCTTGGTCATCGACGGCGCACTCACCCGCTCGACCTCGGCGAGTTCGCCGGGGGTCAGCGAGCCGTGCTTCAGGTTCGACAGCGCGCTCACCTGATGGGGTGGCAGTTCGCCACTGGACTCGAAGCGCACGCGGCGGGATACCCGCTGGCAGGCGATGCGCAGGTCGTTGGCAAGGGAGGTCATCGCGGTCGGACTCATAGTAGTTAGCTTAACTCATTAGTTGAACTAACTATTCCGGTCTCGGCAGCGGCTACTGCCCCATCGGCACCAGGTTGAGGATCACGAATCCGGCCACGATCACGGCGGTGACGATCAGCGGCACCCGACCGGCCGGACGTCCACCCGCCACCGCGCGGCGGCTGAAGTGCCACACCGGCCACAGCGGCAGAGCGAACACCACCAGCGCCGGAATAGTGGCGGCCAATCCCGCCCACAGTGGCGGACGCGTCGGGCCACCCACGTCATAACCGAACAGACTGATCAGGCCCTCGCCGACAAAGAAGGCAGCGAAGAAGGCCGGCACCAGCCACCACATCGACAGCCACGCAGCGACCACGGATCGTCGGGCGTCATCGCCCTTCTCGTCCATGACTCCATTGTCCTCCTCCGGTCGGCCGAAGGAGCGGCTACCAGGTCTGCGCCCAGGCAATCAATGCCGGATCGGTCAGCGACGCCAGCTCCACGTGCGGAGCAAAGCCGTCCTGGACGACGGTGGGGACACCGATCACGGTGAGCCCGGCAGCCCTGGCCGCATCCACCCCCACCCGGGAATCCTCGAACGCCACCGCAGCGGCCGGTGCCACTGCGAGCAGTTCACAGGCCCGCAGGTACGGGTCCGGTGCCGGCTTGCCGTCGACCACGTCCTCGCCGGCGACGATCACCGTCAACACGTCGGTCAGTCCAGCCCGCGCCAGCGACAACTCCACCAAGTGCCGCGCCGAGTTGCTGACCACAGCCACCGGCAGCCGGGCTGCGGCCCAACGAGCCAACTCGACCGCGCCCGGCATCGGTTCGGCCCGTTCGCCGATCACCTCGGCCACCGTCGCCAGCAGTTCGGCCTTCAGCGCCGCCTCGGCGCCGGGACGGTCGAACCACTGGGCCATCAACTCCACGTTGTAGTCGACCGTGGTGCCGATCAGGTCCGCCTTCAACGCAGGCGTGAACTCGCGGCCGTGGGCGGCGAACATTGCCACGAGCGCTTCGCTCCAACACGATTCGGTCTCCACCAACAGCCCGTCGCAATCGAACGCGATCGCGGCCGGACGTGGCAGGCCGAGCGGGGTGACGTCCATCACTGCACG
>JAJTBJ010000097.1 GCA_021286985.1 Propionibacteriales bacterium
CCCCAGCGGGGGAAGGTGGTCACGGTGGCCTCGCCGAAAGGCGGTGTGGGAAAGACCACCGTGTCCACCAACCTCGCTGTCGGACTGGCCCAGAAGGAGCCGAACCAGGTCGTCCTGGTCGACCTCGACATTCACTTCGGTGACGTGGCCAGCGCGCTCAACATCTCCGGTGAGTTCTCCCTTCCCGACATGGCCCACGGGCCGGCGTCCCGGGATTCGGTGGCTCTGAAGTCGTACCTGACCCAGCACAAGACCGGGCTGTTCGTGGTGCCCGGCTCGGACTCCCCGGCCGCCGCGGACGCGGTCGCGCCGAAGGAGATCGCGAATCTGCTCAACATGCTCGCGAGCATGTTCAAGTTCGTCGTGGTCGATACCGCGCCCGGCCTGAGCGAGCACACCCTGAGCGTGCTCGACCAGACCGACACCTTGGTGCTCGTCACCAGCCTGGACGTCCCTGGCGTCCGGGGTCTGCGCAAGGAGCTCGATACCTTGCGTGACATCAGCATCGTGCTCGACTCGCGTGCGGTGGTGCTCAACTTCATGCACCCCAGCCGTGGCCTGTCGATCGCCGATGTCGAGGCATCCATCGGCCGCAAGGTCGACTTCCCCGTGCCTCAGTCCAACGCCGTGCCCATCTCCACCAACCAGGGCATTCCGCTGCTGCAAGCCGGGAGCAAGGATCCGGTCGCCAAGCAGCTGAAGGCGCTGGTCGAGATGGTCGCCGCCGGCGACAAGGCTGAAGCCAAGGGACGCCGCTTCCTCGACTTCAGTAAGAAGGGGGATAAGGAATGAACCTCGCAGCACGCGTCAACGCGATGAAGGGCGAGCGGGGTATCCCGCTCGACGAAGGGCAAGCCACCACTTCTGCCGCGCCGATGCGGGCTCTGGTCGATGACTTCGCCGCCCCTGCCCCGTACCTGGCAGCCCCGGACGCCCACGCCCCCGTCTCGGTGGCCGAGCCGACCGTGTCCTGGGTGCCGGTGGCCTCCCCGTCCCCGGACAGCCCGATGGATCCCAGCCGGCTGGCCAGCCGGGCACCGACCCAGACGGTGGTCATGGAGACCCACGACGCGCTCTCCCGGCTGAAGGAAGAGGCCGTCGAGCAACTGTTCGAGCGAATGGGTGCCCGACTCAACGACCCCAACCTGGACGAGGCTGCGCTGCGCACCCTGGTGCAGCAGGAACTGAACTCCATCATCGAGGGCGGTCGGCTTCCGCTGACCGCCCGCGAACGTCAGCGCCTGATCCGTGAGGTTCACGACGACGTGCTGGGCCTCGGCCCGCTGGAGGCGCTGCTGGCCGACAAGAGCGTCACCGAAATCATGGTCAACGGCCCCGACAAGGTGTACGTCGAACGCTCGGGCAAGCTGACCTTGACCCCGGTGCGCTTCAAGGACGAGCCTCACCTGCGCCGCGTGATCGAGCGCATCGTGACCCGCGTCGGCCGGCGCATCGACGAGTCTTCCCCGCTTGTCGACGCTCGACTCGAAGACGGCTCCCGCGTGAATGCGATCATTCCGCCGCTGGCCGTCAGCGGCTCGACCCTGACCATCCGTAAGTTCTCCAAGGAAGCCCTCGGCGTCGCCGACCTGATCAAGTGGCAGTCGTTGAGCCCGGAGATGGCCGAGTTGCTCGAAGCCTGCGTGCTCGGTCGACTGAACATCCTGGTCTCCGGCGGTACCGGTACTGGTAAGACCACGTTGCTGAACGTGATCTCCGGCTTCATCCCCGACAAGGAACGCATCGTCTCGATCGAGGACGCTGTCGAACTTCAGCTCCAGCAGGAGCATGTGGTGCGACTGGAGTCCCGTCCGGCGAACGTCGAGGGTCGTGGCGAGGTCACCATTCGTGATCTGGTCAAGAACTCCCTGCGTATGCGCCCCGACCGCATCATCGTCGGCGAGTGTCGTGGCGCGGAAGCCCTCGACATGCTGCAGGCCATGAACACCGGCCACGACGGCTCACTGTCGACCATCCACGCCAACAGTGCCCGCGACGCCCTGGCTCGTCTGGAGACTCTGGTGCTGATGGCGGGTATGGACCTGCCACTGCGAGCCATCCGTGAGCAGGTCGCCTCCGCCGTGGACGTGATCGTCCAGCTGACCCGTCTTCGTGACGGCACTCGTCGGGTGACCTCCCTGACCGAGGTCGTCGGCATGGAAGGCCAGACGGTCACCCTGCAGGACATCTACACCTTCGACTTCTCCGCCGGCGTCTCCGCTGACGGCAAGTTCTTGGGCAAGGTGCAGCCCACCGGTCTGCGTCCGCTGTTCCTGCAGAAGTTCAACGACCTGGGGATCAAGCTGTCTCCCGGAATCTTCGGCACCTCAGCGATGTGGGAGCAGAAGTGAGCCCCCTGCTGATTGTGGCGTGGTCACTGATCGGAGTGTCCAGCGTCGTGTTCTTCGTGCTGATGCTGCTGCCTCAGCACAAGGTGTCGCTCGAACGTCGCCGCATGGGTGCACAGTCCGGGGGCACGCTCAGCCGGGCCGCCGACGTCACCACCAATGCGGTCGAGAAGTTCCTGTCGGGACGCGGCAACTCCTTCAGCGCCATTCTCGAAGAGGCGGGGGTGACCATGCCTCTGAAGGAGCTGGTCGTCATCGTCTTCTCCGCCTGTATGGCCTTCTTCGCGATCGGCCTGGTCACCGGGCAGGTGGCCTTGGGCGTCCTGCTGGCGTTGTTCACTCCGGTGCTGGCGCGCGTCGCGCTCTCGGTGCTGGCTGGACGGCGGCGCGCAAAGTTCGAGTCCCAACTCGACGAGACGCTGCAGATGCTCGCCGGTAGCTTGCGCGCCGGCTACAGCCTCCCGCAGGCGCTGGCCACCATCGGCCAGGAAGGCTCCGCGCCGACCTCGCTCGAACTCGCCCGCGTGACCAACGAGGTACGCGTCGGCCGGTCGATGCAGGAAGCGCTCAATGATGTCGTCGAGCGAATGCGCAACGAGGACTTCTTCTGGGTCACCCAGGCCATCGGCATCAACCGTGAGGTCGGTGGCAACCTCGCCGACGTCCTGGACGGGGTCAGCAAGACCATCCGCCAGCGGGCCGAGATCCGCGGCCAGGTGAAGTCGCTGGCAGCTGATGGTCAGCTATCGGCCGTCATCTTGATGGCGCTGCCGTTTGCCGTCGCCGGCTTCCTGTCCATCGCCAGCCCGAGCTACATCGGCCAGCTGATCTCGGACCCATTGGGGTGGGGCATGCTCGCCGCTGGTGCGGTCATGATGAGCATCGGTGGCATCTGGCTGTACAAGATCATCAACCTGAAGTTCTAGGAGCAGCCATGACCCCCCTCCTTTTCCTTCCTGGGATCGCCGCGATGTTCGTCGGCGGCGCGATCTTGTGGTTCCTGCTGATCTCCGGGGCTCCGGCCGGACGCCGCAAGGTGCTGGCCAACCTGAATCGAGACCTGGAAGCACCGACCGACCTCCATGCCGTCGGCGAGGTCGCCAACAGCGAACTGGCTGACGCCCTGCGGCGGCGGACGCCCCCGGCGATGATGAAGACCATCAACCGCCTGTGGGCTGCGGCCGGACGTCCGGAGCAGTGGCCGATCGACCGTGTCCTGACCATGAAACTGGTCGGCGGCTTGGCCGGCTTCGTGCTGATGCTCGGGTTGATCCTCGGCATGCGCGACTTCCGCGGCGTCCTGCTGGGTCTCGGCGTGATGGTGGCGCTGTTCTTCCTGCCGGAGATCCTGCTGTACAACAACGGGATCAAGCGCAAGGAAGCGATCGGCCTGCAGCTGCCTGACACCCTCGACCAGATGAGCATCGCGGTGAACGCCGGCCTCGGCTTCGACGCCGCCATGGCTCGGGTGGCCAAGAACGGTCGCGGTGAGCTGTCCAATGAGCTGGTGCGCACCCTGCAGGACATCCAGGTGGGCATGACCCGCCGCGACGCCTACACCGACCTGGCTGAGCGCACCGGTGTGGAGAAGCTGGAACGCTTCGTCCGGGCGATCATCCAGGGCGAGGCCTACGGCATCGCATTGTCGGATGTGCTGCAGTCCCAAGCCGACGAGCTGCGGATGGAACGCCGTCAGGACGCCGAGCGTCGCGCCATGCAGATCCCCGTCAAGGTGGTCTTCCCGCTTATTCTGTTCATCATGCCCGCCATGTTCATCGTCGTGATCGGACCCGGCGCGATTCAGGCCATTCACGCCTTCTCCAACAGCTTCCGCTGATGGTGTGGCTGCTGACGGCGCTGGTCGCCGCCGGATTGGCCGCGGGTTTGAACTCCTTCATGCGCGCCCGCTTCGAGACCGAGACCCGGATCGCCAAGACCTGGGCTCAGGTCCCGATCGCGGCCGTCCTCGGTGGACTGGCCGGCCTGGCCGGTTCGGTGGCTGAGCAGGCCACGTTCACCGTGTTGGCGGTGGCCTCGGCGATGCTCATCGTGATCGACTTCGGCGAGTACCGCCTCCCGGACGTGATCGTGCTGCCGCTGTACGGCGTCCTGGCCGTCGGGCTGGGCGTGGCCGCCTGGACGCAGGATCGCTGGCCGACGCTGGGCCGCGCCGCGCTGGTGGCGGTGGCGATGTTCGTCCTCTATTTCGTGATGGCGATCTTCGCCCCTGATCTGGGCTTCGGTGATGTGAAGCTCAGCGGCGTCGTCGGCGGCTTCCTGGGCTGGTTCGGGGCGTCCCAGACGCTGGCCGGCTTCCTGCTGGCCTGGGTGATGATGGCGGCGGTGTCGCTGCTGTTGCTGGCGCTGCGCAGGATCGACCGGTCCTCATCGTTGCCGTTCGGGCCCTACCTCATCCTCGGGGCCGTCGCCGGTGCCTTCCTGGGCCCGGTGATGTTCCCGCACCTACCGGCGTTTCTGTCGTTCTAGCGGTTGGCTTGCTGGGGCCGAACGACCAGCACGTCGCAGTGGCTGTGCTCGACGACCTCTTTACTCACCGAACCCAGCAGAAGTTCGCTGATGCCGTGGAGATTCCGGGCGGCCACCACCACCAACTGCGCCTGGGCTGAGGCCTCGATCAGTTCTCGTCCGGCCGGGCCGTGCGGGGCTTCGATCCGCACCTCGACGCCACCGAACTCGGCGATCAGACCAGCAATCTCTGCACCCACTTGCTCGATCACGGCAGCAGCGAAATCGTCCACCGGGGGCACATAGCCGGGCTCCCAGGTCTTCGGACGCGGCGCGGTGCCGGTGGTCCACGCCCGCACCACCCGGGCCGGCACCTGGTAGAACGCAGCCAGTTCGAGTCCTCGTCGCAGCGCCGCCGTGGCCGGCACCGAACTGTCGTAACCGATGACAATGGCAGCCGATTGATCCATGTCGGCACTGTAGCGGCAACGGCTGTCGGGTAAGGGGGCCGACGGGTCAACGCCGCGAGTGCGGGCCGCTACCATCGTGGGGTCAGAAGGAGTGGACCATGGCTGATCCCGCCCAGAGCCCGACCCAGCGTCAGGCGATCGAGCAGATAGAGACCTACGGATCGCACAACTACCATCCGTTGCCGGTCGTGATCGCCAGCGGTTCGGGCGCGTGGCTCACCGACATCGACGGCAACCGCTACCTGGACTTCCTCTCGGCCTACTCGGCGGTCAATTTCGGGCACTCCAACCCTGAACTGGTCGCGGTGGCCACCGAGCAGCTCCAACACCTGGCGATCACCTCCCGGGCGGTCTACTCCAACACCTACGGCCCCTTCATTCAGGCCCTGGCGGAGTTGTGCGGCAAAGAGATGGTGCTGCCGATGAACACCGGCGTCGAGGCGGTGGAGTCCGCACTCAAGCTGGCCCGCAAATGGGGCTACGAGGTCAAGGGCGTGCCCGAGGACGCGGCCCGGATCATCGTGATGGACGGCAACTTCCACGGGCGCACGATCAGCGTGATCTCGTTCAGCAACGACGCGGTGGCCACCACCAGCTACGGGCCGTTCACTCCCGGCTTCGTCCCGGTGCCCTACGGCGACCTGGACGCCCTGGCCGCGGCGATCGACGAACACACTGTCGCGGTGCTGGTCGAGCCCGTGCAGGGCGAGGCGGGCGTGATCGTCCCGCCGGAGGGCTATCTGGCCGGGGTGCGTGAGCTCACCGCCACTCACAACGTGCTGATGATCGCCGATGAGATTCAGTCGGGCCTGGGCCGCACCGGCTCCACGTTCTACTGCGAGCAGGCCGGCGTGGTCCCCGACCTCTATCTCTTGGGCAAGGCTTTGGGGGGCGCGATCGTCCCGGTCTCGGCCGTGGTGGGCAATGCCGACGTGCTCGGCACGCTGCGTCCGGGCCAGCACGGCTCGACCTTCGGCGGCAATCCGCTGGCTGCCGCGGTCGGCCTGGCGGTGGTCCGGCTGCTGCAGACAGGTGAGCCTCAAGCCCACTCCCGTGAACTCGGCGCGCATCTGCACGCCCGCCTGGCCACCTTCGTCGGCCACGGCGTCACCGCGGTGCGGGGCGTCGGCCTGTGGGCGGGGGTCGACATCGATCCCGCGCTCGGCACCGGGCGGGACTTGTGCGAGCGGCTGCTGACAAAGGGCGTGATCGCCAAGGACACCCACGGCCAGACCTTGCGACTGGCACCGACTTTGGTCATCACCAAAGACGAACTCGACCAGGCATTGGACGCGCTCGCCGAGGCGCTCGCCGAGGCCCGCGCCGCCGCCGGCCTGGGCTGACCGCCCACGCTCGGGACGCCGGGGGCGCATCTTGGTGCGTCCCTCGGACGCCGACCTGCCTGGTTCAGTGTGAATGCGGGTGCGGGTGGCTATGCCCGTGCCGATGGACGGGCGTGATCGCTTCAGCGGCTTCGCCGTCGTCCTCACTGGCCGCGCAGGCCGCACACAGTCCCGACAGCGCAACGTGGGTGGCGTCCAGTTCGAAGCCGTGAGTCGCGTCCATTCGCCGGGCGACCTCGCTCAACAGGTCGTTGGGGAGGTCCTGGATCGCCCCGCAGCGGCGGCATTGTGCATGCAGGTGGGGACCGTCGGCACCGGTGAGGTGATAGGCGGTGGCGCCGTGTCCGAGATGGACGTGCTGGACGACGCCGAGATCACTCAGCGCCACCAGGGTGCGGTAGACGCTGGCTCGATGCACCGACGGCGCGGCCTCGGCGACGGCGGCGACCACTTCCTCCATGGACAGGTGGCCGGCGGATTCAGAAAGGGCGGTGAGCACGGCGCGACGCGGCGCGGTCATTCGCTCACCTTTGGCCCGGAGCATTGCCGCCACCGAATCCAACAGTGCGGTGCCGTCGTTCACGCCCCTGAGCCTAAAGCGTGCCTCCCTGAGGGGCCACCCCCGGTGCGATCAGGTCGACCGCGACAGCGAAGGTGGCCCCCGGGCCAGAGCGCCACTGGCGGGCAGTGCTGCTGGCGTAGCGTCCGCAGGGGAGACAGACGCTCGTCTTGATCATCGCCTCGATACCGCCGCAGAACCAAGAGGGTCTGCGGCCCCCGAAAGCAAACCGCCGCCGAGGACCGATTCGACACCCTCTCGGGCTGGGCAATTCTTCCAATGGCGGTGGGGCCCCGCCTCAGGCCCACCTGGTCCAGAACGGTGTCGTTGCCGGTCGGTAGGCGGGGCGCCGGGTGAGGTGGTGTCAGTTTCCCTGTCGCACTCCCCATCGACATCAGCAAAATGCCGCCCGGAAATCCGCCGCCCGACCGAGGAAAATGAGCGGAGCTGACCGGCTCAGCGCGACGAACACCGCCCCGATTAGGCGAGATGGCGTCCCGACCCGGAGATGAATATTGGAAGAATGTCCTCCCAAAGTCGCCACCGCGGCCCGTCCGACCCCGACTTTGATAGACCAATTAGCGGTTCGCCCAGAGTCGAGATTGGCCTCTCCCCCCAGCCTCTTCC
The DNA here is from genome assembly GCA_021286985.1 of Propionibacteriales bacterium. GTDB lineage: Bacteria > Actinomycetota > Actinomycetes > Propionibacteriales > Propionibacteriaceae > Propionicimonas. Next base: position 7,814 of record JAJTBJ010000097.1, read on the forward strand.
GCGATGTAAGGTGACGTCCACCATCGAGCTGGACGCCGCCGCGTCCGCCTGACAGATAGGGAGCATGGATGGGCAACGCAACCTTCAGCCGTGATGAGGTCAGCCTTGAACTGCCGCTCGTAGCTGCCACGCAAGGCAACAACGGCTACGACATCAGCAAGTTACTGGCGGCCACCGGCGACACCACGATCGACATCGGCTTCGCCAACACCGCATCCTGCCGCTCAGCCATCACTTTCATTGATGGCGACGCCGGCATTCTTCGTTACCGGGGGTACCCGATCGAGCAGCTGGCCGAGAAGGCCACCTTCCTCGAGGTCTCCCATCTGGTGCTGCACGGCGAACTGCCGACCAAGGCGCAACTGGAGCAGTGCTCCCAGAGCGTCGCGCGCTACCACCTGATCGACGAGCGCCTCAAGAGCATGTTCAACTCGATGCCGCGTAAGTCGCATCCGATGCCGGTGCTGGCTGCCGGCCTGAACGCGCTGTCGACCTTCGCTCAGTCGAAGTGGGGCGACGCCGGTTTCGAGCGCGAGCGCTCGACCCACATCCTGATGGGCGCGGTGCCGACCCTGGCCGCCTACGGCTACAAGAACTCCGTCGGTGAGCCGTTCCTGTACGCCGACCAGGCGCACTCCTACATCGAGAACTTCCTGCGGATGTCGTTCGGCAACCCGACCACGCCCTACCCGTTCGATGATGCGGTGACCCGGGCCCTGGACGTGCTGCTGATCCTGCACGCCGACCACGAGCAGAACTGCTCCACCTCGACCGTCCGCATGGTCGGCTCGTCCGGCGCGAACGTCTACGTCTCTGTCGCCGCCGGCGTCAACGCCCTGTCCGGCCCGCTGCACGGTGGCGCCAACCAGGCCGTGCTGGAGATGCTGAAGGCGATCCAGGAGTCCGGCGAGAGCGTCAAGGACTACGTCGCCAAGGTGAAGGACAACAAGGCTTCCACCAAGCTGATGGGCTTCGGTCACCGGATCTACAAGAACTACGATCCGCGCGCTGCCATCGTGAAGAAGCATGCCGACGCGATCTTGAACACGCTGGTCGGTCACGATCCGCTGCTCGACATCGCCGTTGCCCTGGAGGACGCCGCCCTCAGCGATCCGTACTTCCAGGAGCGCCGCCTCTACCCGAACGTCGACTTCTACACCGGCCTGATCTACCAGGCGATGGGCTTCCCGCAGAACATGTTCACCGTGCTGTTCGCCCTGGGTCGCCTGCCCGGCTGGATCGCTCACTACTGGGAGCAGACCACCGATCCGAGCATGAAGATCAACCGTCCCCGCCAGGTCTACATCGGCGAG
>JAJTBJ010000098.1 GCA_021286985.1 Propionibacteriales bacterium
CGGGTTGAGCAGCACTCCGCCCGCTGGTTGAGCAGCGAGCGGAGCGAGCGTGTCGAAACCCTGGCCGGACCGTCCTCAGACGATTGCGGCCAGCCGGGTGCCAGCCCCGGCGCGAGTGCGTCCGAACCAGCGTTCGAGCTCGGCGATGGTGCCACCTTCGGCGAAGGTCCCGGTGACATGGTCGGCAGCGGCCTGGACGTCGGCGCAGGCGTCGCCGACGGCGACTCCTCGTCCGGCCCAGGTGAGCATCTCGATGTCGTTGCGACCGTCGCCGATGGCCAGCACGTCGGCTGCGGTGAACCCCAGCTCGCTGACCACCTTCGTCAGGCCGGTGGCCTTGCTCACCCCAGCCGGGGCGATGTCGAGCCAGGCACTCCAGCCGACGAAATAGCTCACACCCTTCAGGCCGAGCTTGTCGGCCAGGGCGATGAACTCCGCATCGGAGGAGTTCGGGTCACGCACCACGATGCGGGTGACGTCGCTGCCGGCCAACTCCTCAGGGGTGACCAGTTCGATGTCTCCGTGCAGTTCGCCCTCGGGGAACGGCTGGGTGATGCGGTAGCCGGTGCCGACCACCTCGGCGGCCAAGGCCGCAGTGGGGTGTTCGCGCAGCACCTTCTCGACCACCTCGGAGGGGTCGAAGGTATGAGTTTGGATAACTTCAAAGGGAGGGAACTGCACCACCACGGCGCCGTTCGACGAAATCGCCGGGCCCGGGGGCAGCTCCAAAGCCTCAAAGACCGGACGCGTGGCGTGCCAACTGCGTCCCGTCGTCAGGACGACCGGAACCCCGGCCATCGCTACGCGTCGAATTGCTCGACGCATCTCTTCTGGTAGCCCTCCCTCGTGATCGACGATCGTTCCGTCGATATCGAGCGCTACCACTCGCGGCTTCCAATCCGCGTAGTAACTGTTATTCATCGTGCTTCCAGGGTAGCCGGGCCCGCTGACAAGGCGGTGAACACGTGATGAATCCTGCTTAGCGACCCAATAGGCCTTCTACCGACCCGGGCGCGCGCTCCGCGGGCCGCCCAGGGCCCGGCCCGGACCGAGGAGTTCCGCCCGGGTCACGGCGCGCACGCTGACGCTCGACATGCCGATCCCTAGGCTGAGGCGCATGAGTCAACCCCCAGCGGACCTGCCCGAGCCCAACCCGGGGATGGTGCCCCCGCCGCCTCCGCCGCTGTACCCGCCACCTCCCCCGGCGCAGGCGGCAGCCCTGGCGGCCTCGGTGAAGATGCCACGCAGCGCGCTCGCCGCGCGCATCATCTTCTTCGTCGGTGCCGGCTTCGCGATTCTCATGCTTGTCGGAGCCATTCTGATGGGGGCCTCGGCGCGTGAGTTGGGGTATCTGGTGGGTTCGACACTGCCGGGCTATTTGGCCCTGATCGTCGCGTTCGGGATGGGCTCGCGAAAGCGGGTGTGGTGGGTGTTGGCGCTGGTCGTGGCGGCGCTGTGGATCCTTGGCGGCGTGGGCACCTTCGGACGTGGCGACCTGCGAGGTGTGGTGCAGGTGATGCTTCCGATCGCTGCCGTGGTGCTCTTGGCGCAGCCCGCCACGCTGGCGTACTACCCGAAGAAGCCGAAGGCCTGACGATCAGGCGAACTTGGCCGTCAGCGCGGCGAAGTCGGCATCGCTGAGACCCAGCCCGGTGCGCAGGTAGCCGTCGATGCTGCCATAGCTGGCGATCGCCTGGTCGAGGCCGACCTGCAGGGTGCTGGCCGAGGCGGTGGACGTCCGCAGGTACTCGCTTCTCACCTGGGAATCACTGGCGCCGAGGATGTACATCAGCATCGCGGTCATCCAGCCGGTGCGATCCCGTCCGAGCGTGCAATGGATCAGCACCGTGCCCTTGGCTTTGGCGGCCGTCCGCAGCGCGTTGGCGAAGGCGTCGCGACGCACCTTGTCGGTGACGAAGTTGGCGTAGGTGCCGTTGGGGTCGATCGCGAAGTTGTAGCGGGTCACGCCCGGCAGCTTGGGGTCGGGTGCGATCTTGATCGCCGAGGAGGTTCGCAGGTCGATGATCACCCCGCCCTTGAGCTCGGCGGCCAGCTTCAGCTTGTCGAGCTTGGTGGCCTTGTTGAGCTTGGCCGTCCGCAGCAGGACGCCCGGCGCGAAGCCGTAGCGGGCCAGCGCGTCGCGCTCATTGGTGACGCCACTGAGTTTCAGGGTCGAGGGGTAGGTGAAGGTCTGCTTTCCCAGGCTGGAGTAGAAGACCTGACCCTTCTCGAAGCGCTGGAGTCGGGCGGTTCGTCCAGCGATGGTGGCCGACACCCGCGCCGCGACCGGATTGCCGAACTTCGCCGTGCCGCCGGCGGCCTTCCAGGTGGTGTAGGTCTTGCCGACGATCGGGATTCCACCGACGAGGGTGCCGCTGCCCTGGGCGGGAGGGGCCGCGACCAAGGCCGTCGTCAGCAGGACGGCCAACACGCCGATTACTGCCCGGATAGCCCTGGTCACGTCCCCTCCAAATGCAATTCTCATTTCAGCCCTGCGGGCGCAAATAGTCCATACCGCCGAGGAACGGACGCAGGGCCAAAGGTACGTAGACAGAACCGTCGGCCTGCTGGTGGTTTTCCAGCAGCATGATGATCGTTCGGGTCATCGCGCACAGGGTGCCGTTCAAGGTGGCGACCGAGCGGACGCCCTCGCCGTCCCGCATCCGGATGTTCAGCCGGCGAGCCTGGAACTCGGTGCAGTTGCTGGTCGAGGTGATCTCGCGGTACTTGTCCTGAGTGGGCAGCCAGCCGTAGCAGTCGTACTTGCGGGCCGCGCTCAGGCCGAGGTCGCCGGCTGCCACTTCGAGCACCTGGAACGGGATCTCAAGAGCGTTGATGAACTCCTTCTCGAAGCCCAGTAGCTTTTGGTGCTGCTCCTCGGCTTCGGCCGGATCGCAGTAGACGAACATCTCGGCCTTGTCGAACCAGTGCACCCGGAAGATGCCCTTGGTGTCCTTGCCGTAGCTGCCGGCCTCGCGGCGGTAGCAGGGGCTGTAGCCGAGGTAGTAGCGCGGCAGGCTGGCGGCGTCCAGGATCTCTTCGGAGTGGTAGGCGGCCAGCGCCACCTCCGAGGTGCCGACCAGGTACAGGTCATCGGCGGGCAGGTGGTAGACGTCCTGAGCGGCCTGCCCGAGAAAGCCGGTGCCCTCCATCGCCGACGGCTTCACCAGCGCCGGCGGAATCACCGGGGTGAAGCCCCAGCTCATCGCCTTGCTGACGGCCAGGTTGAGCAGCGCGAACTCCAGCTGCGCGCCGATGCCGGTGAGGAAGTAGAACCGCGAGCCGGACACCTTCGCGCCCCGCTCCATGTCGATCGCGCCGAGCGCCTCGCCGATCTCGAGGTGGTCTTTCGGGGTGAAGCCCTCGGCGGCGAAGTCGCGCGGGGTGCCGATGGTCTCGACCACGACGAAGTCGTCCTCGCCACCGCGCGGAACGTCGGCGAACACCGGGTTGGGCAGGGCCTTGATGAGCTCGTCGAAACGGGCACCGGCCTCATTGGACGCCGCCTCGGCCTCCTTCACACCGGCCGCGAGCTCCTTGGTGCGGGCCAACAGCGCAGCCTTCTCTTCGCCCTGGGCGCGCGCCACCAGCTTGCCGAGCTCCTTCTGTTCGGCCCGCTGGCTTTCGAACGACGCGATCGCTGCGCGCCGAGCCTCATCGGCAGAGATGAGTTCGTCCACCAGTTCGACGGACTCCCCGCGTGCCTCTTGGGCGCGGCGGAGGAAGTCAGGGTCGGTACGCAGCAATTTCGGGTCGATCACGGGCAATAGCCTAACGCTCAGCCGCGCCGCGCCCCGTCGCGGCGGCGGCGGACGGATGCGCCGCGCCAGCCCCCTGAGTACCCAGCCACGGTCGACCTTCTTCGGCTGGCGAGGCGAGATCCCCTGGCGCCGACTTTCCGTGGTTTTGGGAGGCGGTATGGCCCCTGTCCGTCACCACCGCTGAGATTCCGTTGTTTTGAGCCCTCGTCAACGGCCTGAAAACAACGGAAACGCAGCACTGATCGGTTGCGGCATGTCTGCAGGCCGTCATAACGACGGAAACGCGGCGGTACCTCACGACCGGGAGGTCGGCACGGCCCATGGCCGTGGCCGGCCAGGCCGCGACGGGTTCAGCGCGGGTCGAGCAGCTGCAGCGGCGGATGCTCGGCGCGGAAGTCGTTGACCGGATCGTCGGACGCGTAGCCCAACGCGAGCCCGGTGATCAGCTTGTAATGGGGCGGGATGGTGAACTCGGCCTCCACCGGACCGCGCCACGTGGTCAGTACGCCGAGCGCGCAGGAGTCGACCCCGCGAGCCTGCGCGGCCAACATCAGGGTCTGCAGCATCAGCCCCGCGTCGTGCGCGGAGAACGGCAGCAGTTGATCGTGGACGAACATCCACAGCACCACGGGGGCGCCGAAGAACTCGCAATTCCGGCGTGACTGGGCGTCTCGAGCCTCCCGGTCACCGCGCTCGATGCCGAGGTGCTGGTACAGCCCCACGCCCACCTTCACGCTGCGCGGACGCAGGTCGTCGGGGTAGCGTCCCCAGGTCTTGAAGTCGCCGTCGGGCAGGGTGCCGGTGAGGACGGCCTTCACCATCGCCGAGCGCTTGCGGTGTTGCAGCGGCAGGGAGGCGTCGAACGCAGCCACGTACCCCTCACGCAGCCGGTCGAGCCGCTCGCCGGTGGCCACCGCCACACAGTACGGACGAGTGTTGCTCCAGCTGGGCGCGTGCCGAGCGTCGTCGAGGATGCCGTCCAACACCTCGCCGGGAACGGCATCGGGGCGGAAGTCTCGGATGCTGTGGCGAGCCTGGATCAACGCGGAGTAGTCATCGGGAAGCACGCCGGAAGTCTATGGCTGCAGCCGGTACCCGACGCCGGGCTCGTTCACCAGATGACGCGGACGGCTCGGATCGCGCTCGATCTTGCGGCGGATCTGGTTGGAGAACACCCGCAGGTAGTGGTGCTCGTTGCCGTAGGTCGGTCCCCACACGTTGCGCAACAGATCCTGATGGGAGACCAGTCGTCCGTCGTGACGGGCCAGTTCGGCCAGCAGACGCCACTCGGTTGGGGTCAAGTGGACGAACCGGCCATCGAGGTGGGCCTCGTGGTTCTGGAAGTCCAAGGACAACCCGTCGGAGACGAAGGTGGGCGGCGGTTCCTGATCGGTGGCGGTGCGACGTAACGCCACCCGGACCCGAGCCAGCAGCTCGTCCATGCTGAACGGCTTGCTGACGTAGTCGTCGGCACCCTCATCGAGTGCCTCCACCTTGTCGTCGGCATGTTGGCGGGCCGACAGCACGATGATCGGCACGTCGGCCTGCGCTCGAATCTGCTTCAGCACTTCGACGCCGTCCAAGTCGGGAAGACCCAGGTCGAGAATCACCAACTCGGGCTTCTGAGTGAAGAAGGTCGAGACGGCGTCCAGGCCGGAGGAGGCCAGCAGTACCTCATGGCCGCGAGCACGGAGATTGATGCGCAGTGTTCGCTGCAACACCGAGTCGTCGTCGACGACCAGGATTCGGCTCACGTGACACCACCTTCCACCACTTCCGCACCGCCAGCCACCCCCAGAGCGACCACCATGGTGAGGCCGCCACCAGGGGTCGGTTCGGCGCTGAGGGTGCCGCTCATCGCTTCGGTGAGCCCTCGCGCAACGGCCAGTCCCAGTCCGAGGCCGTCGCCGCTGGGGACGTCCGACTGCCGCTGGAATGGCTCGAAGATGCGTTCCTGATCATCGGCAGGAACCCCGACTCCGTGATCGACGACCCGCAGCTCGATGCGGTCGGCCACCCGACTCGCGCTGACCAACACCGGCTCTTCTGCGGGCTGGTAGCGCAGCGCGTTCTCCACCAGATTGCTCAGCACTCGATCGAGTAGCCCGCCGTCGGCATTGACCGAACGCGCATCGGGCTCGATCACCCAGCTCACCCGATTGGGGTCACTGACGGTGGCGAGAGTCGAGGGGACGAGTTCCTCCAGATCGGTCGGGACGACGCTGGCCACCAGCGCTCCGACCTGAAGACGGGACAGGTCCAACAGGTTGCCGACCAGCGCCTCCAGCCGATCCGCCGACTCCTCGATGGCCTCCTCCAGATCGTCCTCGTCCTCCGCGGACCAGTGGACCTCCTTGGAGCGAAGGCTGCCGATAGCGGCCTTGATGCCGGCTAAGGGCGTCCGCAGGTCGTGAGACACCGCGGAGAGCAGGGCGGTGCGGGCTTCGTTGTCGCGGGCCAGCCGCTCGGCTCCTTGCGCGGAGGCCTGCAACTCCTGGCGTTGCAGAATCGCGCCGGCGTGGGTGGCGAAGGCGGTGAACAGCCGGCGCCGATCAGCGCCCAGGCCGGCTGGCTGCAGCACGAGCTCATAGTCGCCGTAGGCACGCTCATGGTCGCCCACCGCCGTGGGGTCGAACGGCCCGAACGAGGCCACCACCGGTGCGACACCGATCGGCACCCGCCGAGTCACTCCGGCTGCTTCCACCGCGAACATGTCCACCGCATGACGCAACAGCAGCGGAAGCTGATCGGTCGCCCCGAGCAGGGAGTTGGAGAGGTCGGCGAGTGCTGAGGCCTCCCGCTCGGCGGCTCGGGCTTCCTCCGAGCGCCGCGCGTTGCGATGGACGATGACGGCCACCAGTACGCCGACCAGGACGAACATCACCAACGCCAGGGCATTGTGCGGATCCGCCACGGTGAGGGTGCCCACCGGCGGGACGAAGAACCAGTTCAGCAGAAGCGAGCCGAAGACGGCGGCAACGATCGCCGGAGCGATGCCGCCGAGCACGGCCACCACCACGGTCGCGAGCAGGAAGATGGGGATCACCAGCGGAAGGTCGCGAGTCAGCGGATCGGCGAGCAAGGCCATCGTGAGCGCTGGCGGCACCAGAATCGCCGCGACCATCCCCGCCGCGACCCGGCGCTGGGACAGCGCGCCCCGTCCGCGTCGCCCGATACTGCGCCCGGCGGCCTGGTGGGTGACTACGTGGACGTCGATGTCCCCCGACCCGGCGATGATGCGTTCGGCCATCCCCGCGGAGATGGCGCGCTGCCACGGTGAGCGACGCGAGACTCCCACCAGGATCTGGGTGGCGTTGACTCCGCGCGCGAAGGCGAGCACCGCTTCGGCGGCGTCCTCACCAGACACCGTGTGGAACTCGCCACCGAGTTCCTCGGTGAGTCGACGCAGCTCGGCGACCTGGCTGAGTGGCGCGGCGGCCAAGCCGTCGTTGCGCACCGAGTAGACCGCCAGCAGTTCGCCGCCGGCCAACCGAGAGGCGATGCGGGCACCGCGCCGCAGCAAAGTTTCGCCTTCGGCGCCTCCCGACAACGCCACCACCACCCGTTCGCGGGTCGGCCAACTCTGGGTGATGCCGTGGGCGGCGCGATACCCCTCCAGGGCGGCGTCGACCTTGTCGGCCAGCCACAGCAGCGCCAGTTCCCGCAGCGCCGACAGGTTCCCCACCCGGAAGTAGTTCGCCAGGGCGGCGTCGACCTTTTCGGCGCGGTAGATGTTGCCGTGGGCCATGCGTCGCCGCAGCGCCTCGGGCGACATGTCCACCAACTCGATCTGGTCGGCGGCCCGGACGACCTCGTCCGGCACGGTTTCGCGCTGGACGATCCCGGTGATCGCGGTGACGGCATCGTTCAGCGATTCGAGGTGTTGGATGTTCACCGTCGAGATCACGTCGATGCCGGCGTCAAGGAGTTCTTCGATGTCCTGCCAGCGTTTCTCGTTGCGGCAGCCCGGAACGTTGGTGTGGGCGAGTTCGTCGACCAGCGCCACCTGTGGCTGGCGGGCCAGCGTCGCGTCGACGTCCAACTCGGTGAAGACCGCCCCTTTGTAGGACAACTCGCGACGCGGAATGACCTCCAGACCCTTCAAGCTCTCCGCGGTGTAGGGGCGGGCGTGGGTTTCACACAGCGCGACGACGACGTCGGTGCCGCGCTCCAGGCGCCGCCGTCCTTCGTCGAGCATGGCCACGGTCTTACCGACCCCGGGGGCGGCCCCGAGGTAGATCCGCAGCTTCCCACGCGCCATGGCTCACCTTCTCATCTGGTCGCCAGCAGCGCGTTGAGCTTCACCACATTCACCGCGTCTTGACCCAGATAGCCCAGCGGCGCACGGGTAGTGGCCTGGTCGATCAAGCGGTTCACCTCGTCGATGCTCAGTTGGCGGGCGGTGGCCACTCGTGGTGCCTGCCAGCGGGCATAGGCCACGGAGATGTCGGGATCCAGCCCCGACGCCGACGCAGTCAGCGCATCGTCCGGGATTGCCCCGACAGCATTCGGGTTGGCCGCCACCAGCGCGGCCCGGCGCTGTTCGACGGCCGTCGCCTGGGCCTGCGAGACCGGGGACAGGTTGGAGCCCCCGGAGGTGGTGCCGGCGTAGTCCGACATGGACGGACGCGGCTGGAACCACTGCGGTCCGTCGATCTTCTGACCCAGCTGGGACGAGCCGACGATCCGTCCGGTGGCGTCGATGACCAGCGAGCCGTGGGCTTGCGCAGGGAGGGCTTGCGCGACCAGAAGGATCACCAGCGGATAGCCGATTCCCAGCAACACGGTCATCACCAGCAGCAACCGCAGCGCTGCCCACAGCTGACGAAGCCACGCCATGACATTCACCCCAATCCTGGGATCAGTGCGACCAACAGATCGATGAGTTTGATGCCGATGAACGGCGCGATGAGGCCGCCCAGGCCGTAGATGAGCAGGTTCCGATTGAGCATGGCCGAGGCGCTCATTGGTCGATAAGCCACCCCGCGCAGCGCCAGCGGCACCAAGGCCAAGATGATCAGCGCATTGAAGATCACCGCCGAGAGCATCGCCGAGTTCGGCGAGTGCAGAGCCATGATGTTGAGCGCCTGCAGCCCGGGGAAGACGCCGACGAACATCGCCGGGATGATCGCGAAGTACTTGGCCACGTCGTTGGCGATCGAGAAGGTGGTCAGCGCGCCCCGGGTGATCAACAACTGTTTGCCGATGGCCACGATGTCGATCAGCTTGGTCGGGTCGGAGTCGAGGTCGACCATATTTCCGGCCTCCTTGGCCGCCGAGGTGCCGGTATTCATCGCCAC
>JAJTBJ010000099.1 GCA_021286985.1 Propionibacteriales bacterium
GCCGCGTGTCGAAACCTCAGTCCTCGCTCCAGAAGACCCGATCCATCACTTGGCGGGCCAACCGCGCCCGACGGCGCTGTTCCTCCACCATCAGCGACGATTCGCCCTTGGCGTAGCCGAGGATCTGCGCCACCGCCGAGAGATCACGGACGTCAGTGGGCAGGTTGTCGCCTGCCCGTCCCCGCAGCAGCATCACCGCGTTGCGGATCCGGCTCGACATCGTCCACGCCTGGGTGAGCACCTGGGCATCCTCAGCAGTCAGCAGCTCACTGATCGCAGCCTCCTCCAGCGCCCACAGTGTCGAGGTGGTGCGCAGCCCGCGTAGCCCGGCGCCGTGCTGCAACTGCAACAGTTGCACCACCCATTCGACATCGCTGAGTCCCCCGGGCCCGAGCTTGACGTTGCGGGCAGCGTCGCCGCTGCGGGGAGCACGCTCGGCCTCCATCCGCCCCTTCAGCTTGCGGATCTCGTGCACCTGGGCGGAGGTGAGGCCGTCGGCCGGGTAGCGGATCGGGTCGATGATGGCCATCAGCTCGGCGGCCACGTCCTCATCGCCGGCTCCGGCGCCGGCCCGCAGCAGCGCCTGGGACTCCCAGGTCGACGACCATCGCTGGTAGTAGGCCCGATAGGACGCCAGGCTGCGCACGATCGCGCCCTGCTTGCCCTCGGGTCGCAGATCGATGTCGATCTCCAACGCCGGATCAGCGCCAGGTTTGGCCAGCAGTGCGCGCAGCCGGCTGATCGCAGTGGTGGCGTTGGCGGTGGCGTTCGGGTCGTCGGCGTCGGCCAGGACGAACATGGCGTCGGCATCGGAGCCGTAGGACAGCTCCGCCCCACCCCAGCGCCCCAGGGCGATCACCGCCATCGGCGGCAGCGACAGCCCGCGCGAGGCCACCTCCAGAGCCACATCGATGGTCGCCGAGGTGACCGCGCTCAGGGCCGCCCCCAGATCGACCAGTTCGATCTGGCCGAGCAGATCGGCCATCGCCAACCGCAGCAGCTCATTGCGACGCGAGGCGCGGATCGTGGCCACGGCCTGATCGGGATCGTCATACCGGCGGGCTGCGGTGCGCATCTCGCCGGCGATGTCGGCCGCTGAGCGGGGAGCCAGACCTTCAGGATCGCCCAACAGCGACGCGTTCTGCGGCGCCCGCATCAACAGATCCACCGCGTAGCGCGAGGACGCCAGGATGCGCGCCAAGTGTTCGGCCATGGCATCGCCGTCGCGCAGGGTGCGCAGGTACCACGGCGTCGAACCCAGCGCCTCGGACACCTGCCGGAAGGCCAGCAGGCCATGGTCGGGGTTGGGTCCGGCGGTGAACCAGGTCAGCATCGCCGGCAGGATCTGGCGCTGGATCTCTGCCGACCGGCTCATGCCCGCGCTCAACGCCTCGATGTGGCGCAGGGCAGCTTTGGCATCGCCATAGCCCAGCGCGCGCAGCCGGGTCTCGGCTGCTTCGTTGGTCAGCGCCACCTCCGCCGACGGGATCCGTGCCACGGCGGCCAGCACCGGGGAGTAGAACAGCCGTTGATGCAGCCGCAGCACCTTGCGGGTGGTGGCCCGCCACAGGTGCATCAACTCGTCGGTCTCGGCCAGGCCGATGCTGCGAGCCAGCCAGCGCTGGCTGACCTCGTCGGCCGGCATCAGGTGCGTGCGCCGCAGCCGATACAGCTGGATCCGGTGTTCCAGGAGGCGCTGCAGCCGGTAGGCGGTGCCGAGGTCATAGCCGTCGGCACGTCCGACGTAGCCGTGGTCGACGAGGGCGGTCAGCGCGGTGAAGGTGCCCCGCAAGCGCAGCCGCTCGTCGGCGCGTCCGTGCACCAGCTGCAGCAACTGGACGCTGAACTCGACGTCGCGCAGGCCACCGGCGCCGAGCTTGATCTCGTGATTGGCCTCCCGACTGGGCAGCAGCGAAATCACCCGCAGCCGCATCGCCTGGGTCTCGGAGACGAACTGGTCGTTGTCGGCGACCCGCCACACCATCGGCCAAACCATGTCGACGAAGTCCTGGGCCAGGGCCAGATCGCCGGCCATCGGCCGGGCCTTGAGCATCGCCTGGAACTCCCAGTTCTTCGCCCACTTCTCGTAATAGGCCTGGTGCGAGGCGAGCGTCCGAACCAGCGCCCCGGCCTTGCCCTCGGGCCGCAACGCGGCGTCGATCGGCCAGATCGTGCCGGCGCCGGTGTGGGCCGAACAAATCCGGGTCAACGCACTGGCCAACTTGGTCGCCACCTGCAGCGCGGTGGACGCGTCGCACACTGGCGCGCCGTCCTCACCGAGCGCCGGTTCGCCAATGAAAAGAACGTCGACATCGGAGACGTAATTCAGCTCGCCCGCGCCGGTCTTGCCGAGGGCGACCACACCGAGGCGGGCCAACGACCAGTCGCTCACCTCGCCGCGCGCCAGCGCCAGAGCCGCTTCGACCGTGACATCGGCCAGGTCGGCCAACTCACCCGCAATCTCGGGCAGGACCGCCAGCGGATCATCGGCGGTCAGGTCACGCGCGGCGATCCGCAACAACGCGCGCCGGTACGCCCGCCGCAGGTCGTCGGACCGGGTCGCCGGGGCCACCGGTGTGGCCGGATCCCCCTCCGCGCCGATCGCGGTCAGCAGTTCGTCGCGGAGAGCGTCCAGGTCGCGGCGCTCCACCGAGCCGGCCAGCACGTCCACTTCGCCGGGATGGATACCCAGGTGCTGATTCAGAGCAGCGCTGGCGCCCAGCACGGCCACCAGCCGATTCATCAGGTCGGTGTCGGCGAGCATCGCCGCGAACAGCTCCGGACGGGCGCGCACCAGCCGGTCCATGCCGGTCAGGGCCAGGTCGGGATCAGCGGCGGTCTGCAACTCGGCCAAGATGGTGTCGACCGTGCTGGCCGGAGCGAGGTCGGCCCAGCCGGCCACCAACTCCGCGGCTGCCGAGGAGTCGGCGAAACCCAGACGGGCCAGGCGTCCAGACTGACTACCGATGCGACTCACAGCGGCGATGCTAGCGTCTAGGCCGTGGTCAAGCAGGTGTCAGCGATGCAAGTCGGACGGATGCGCGCGGCCGTCCACGCCTTGCGCGACCCTGCCATCACTGATCCACCGGCGTCCGAGGTGGCCGCAGCAGTACGCACCGTGTGCGCCCTTCTGGCACAGCGATTCCCCGGCGGAACGGTCGAGTTACGGGTGCCGCCGTACGCCGCGGTGCAACTGGGTATCGGCGATCGCGGACGCCACACCCGCGGCACCCCACCGAATGTGGTCCAGACCGATCCGCTGACTGTGCTCGCGCTGGCCGACGGCTCCCTGGACTGGGCGGCAGCCCGCGAAACCCATCGGGTGCAGGCCTCCGGCATCTACGCCGAGCTGGCCGCCTTGTGGCCGCTGGACGAGCTGACCTGACCGCACACAGCTTGGACACAGGTTGGGCCGAGAACCGGCACAGGCCACTTTCGTAGGTTGCAGCTGTGACCCAGTTCGCCCGAGGAGCCTGATGAACATCCCTGACACACCCGCGCCCGTCGACACCGACGCCGTAGAGCCCGATTCCAGTGGCGGGGAGAAGGCCACACACCGCCCCCGCCGATTGTTGCGCTCACCTCGGGTCTGGATCGCAGCCGGGATCACCCTGGTCGTCCTGGTCGGCGTCGGGGTCGGGTCCTTCTTCTTGTTCAGCCCGAAGACCAACGGCATGAGTGGCCGGACGACCACCGCCGAGGCCACGCTCGGCACCCAGACCGCCACGGTCTCGCTGGACGGCACTCTCAGCCCCCGCAAGCAGGCCGACCTCAACTTCCAGGTGTCCGGCGAAGTCACTCATGTGTATGTGAAGGCCGGTGACACGGTCACCAAGGGCCAGAAGCTGGCCACCATCGACGACACCTCGCTGCAGAACGCCGTTGACCTGGCTTCAGCGAACCTGTCGTCGGCGAACGCGAACTACTCCGAGGTGGCCTCTTCCGGCACGAGCGCAGCCAAGCGGGCTGCGGCCGCCCAGGTCGACTCTGCGGCGGCGTCTCTCGCCAGCGCCAAGGAGGACCTGAAGAACGCCACCCTGCGCGCGACCTTCGCCGGAACGATCGCCAGCGTCGACATCGCCACTGGCGACCAGGTGTCCGGTTCGAGTTCGTCCGGATCCGGAGGCGGCAGCAGCCAGGGTGGTTCTGGCTCGACGACCACGTCGTCCAGCTCCTCCTCGGCAGCGATCGTGCTGATCGCCACCGCCAGCTGGAAGCTTGAAGGCAGCGTCGGCGCCTCCGACCTCTCCGCTCTGAAGGCCGGCCAGGCGGCCAAGATCACCATCGACACCGCAACGGCGGAAGGCACAGTGGCCTCTGTGGGCATCGTGGCCACGTCCAGCAGCGACGGAGCGGCGACCTTCCCGGTCGTCATCAACCTCACCGGCACGCACAAGGACCTCTACTCCGGCACCACCGCCTCTGCGGTGATCACCACCGGCACCTACGACAACGTCCTCACCATCCCGACGGCGGCGATCACCACCGCCTCCGGCAAGACGGTGGTCACCAAGGTCAACACCGACAACAGCACCACCGTCACCACCGTCGAGGTGGGCCGAGTCTTCGGCACCGCCACCGAGATCACCAGTGGCCTTGCCTCGGGCGACAAGGTGCAGATCACCTTCCGACCCAGTTCCACCTCTACCAGCAGCAACTCCAGCGGCGGCTTCGGCTTCGGTGGCGGCGGCGGTGGCGGCGGTCTCGGCGGAGGGCTGGACGGCGGGCCGCCCGCGGGGGGCGGCGGCGCTCCCGGCGGCCAAGGGGCGGGTCGATGAACCCGATGCTGTCCATGGCTGAGGTTCGCAAGACCTACGCCACCGGCGCCGTCGAGGTCGAGGCCCTGCGCGGCATCAACCTGAACGTGTACGCCGGCGATTACGTGGCCATCATGGGGCCGTCGGGTTCCGGCAAGTCGACCCTGATGCACATCATCGGCTGCCTGGACGTCCCTACCGCCGGCCGCTACGAACTCGACGGCATCGATGTGTCTTCGATGACCGAAAAGGAGTTGGCGGAGGTGCGCAACCGCAAGATCGGCTTCGTCTTCCAGTCGTTCAACCTGCTGGCGAGTCTCACCGCGCAGCGCAATGTCGAACTGCCGTTGGTCTACGCCGGAGTTCCGGCCGCCGAACGGCGCGAACGGGCGTTGGCGGCGTTGACCAAGGTGGGCCTGGCCGAGCGGGTGAATCACCGACCTGGCGAGTTGTCCGGCGGTCAGCAACAGCGGGTTTCGGTAGCCAGAGCCTTGGTCACCGATCCGGCGTTGGTGTTGGCCGACGAGCCGACCGGCAACCTGGACTCCCACTCGACTGCCGAGATTCTTGATCTGTTCGCCGAGCTGAACGAGGCCGGACGCACGATCGTGATGATCACCCACGAAGCCGATGTCGCTGCCCGCGCCAAGAGCGCGGTGCACATCTATGACGGGCTGCTGCGCGAGGATCCGATCGGGGCGGGGGCCGCGAAATGATGGGCTGGAGCGAGACCGTCCGCACCGCTGTCGCCGCGCTCAACGCGCGCCGGATGCGGTCCCTGCTGACCATGCTCGGCATCCTGATCGGTATCGCCGCAGTGATGCTGACCGTCGGGCTCGGCCAAGGCGCCAGCGCGCAGATCACCTCACAGATCAATTCGCTGGGCTCGAACATGATCATCGTCTCGCCGAGCCAGACCACCACCTCGGGTGGGTTCCGTGGAGGCGGCGGCTCAGCGTCGACGCTGACCACCCAGGACGCGACCATGCTGGCTGATCGCACCGTGGCCCCCGACGTGGTGGCCGTCGCACCCACCTCGTCCACCTCGGGCTCGCTGCAGTCGTCATCGAGCACCTGGACCTCGACCGTCGTCGGGACGGTGCCGGACTGGATGAGCGTGCGAGCTCGCGAGATTTCCTCGGGCCGATTCTTCACCACCGCCGAGGTCAACTCCTCCGCTGCGGTGGCGGTCATCGGCACCGAGACCGCCTCGGAGTTGTTCACCACCGGCAGCCCGGTGGGACAGACGATCAGCATCAACGGGCAGTCGTTCACGGTGATCGGTGTGCTGGCCTCGGCCGGCTCCTCGCTGACCAGCAACGAGGACGACACCGTGGTGGTGCCCAGCACCACTTTCGCTGCCCGCCTGTCCACTTCGAGCAACGCCAACAGCGTGTCCTCGATCTACCTGCAGGGGAAGGACGCAGACAGCCTCTCGGCGGCCTACCAGGAGGTGAAGACCGCCCTGCTGGCCTCGCATCAGGTGACCAGCGACAACGCCGATTTCAGCGTGTCCACTCAGGCATCGCTGGTGGAGACCGCCACCTCGATCACCGGAATCATGACCCTGCTGCTCGGCGGGGTCGCCGCGATCTCGCTGCTGGTCGGCGGCATCGGCGTGATGAACATCATGCTGGTCAGCGTCAGCGAGCGCGTCCGCGAGATCGGACTGCGCAAGGCGCTCGGCGCGACGCCGGGGGTGATCCGACGGCAGTTCCTGGTCGAGGCCGGCATTCTCGGCATGCTCGGCGGAATCGTCGGCATCGTCCTGGGCCTGGTCGGTGCGGCCATCCTGACTCCCATCCTGAGCATGACGGTCGCGATTTCGGTCCCGGCCACCCTGATCGCCCTCGCCGTCTCGTTGGGCATCGGTATCACGGCCGGGGTGTACCCGGCTTCCCGGGCGGCCAAGTTGGCCCCGATCGACGCGCTGAGGAGCGAATGATGACCTTCTGGAAGAACCTTCGCCTCCGCGCGGTTCTGATCGCCGGGGTCAGCCTGGCGGTGATCGCCGCGATCGGCATCAGCGTCGCCACCGCGAGTGCCGGTTCCACCAGCAGTCGCTGGGTGACCGCCACTGCGGTGACCGGCGACGTCACCCAGACCTACCTGGCCACGGGGACGATCAGCCGGTTGAACACCGCCACCGCGAGCTTCTCCGCGAGCGGGACGGTCAACAAGGTGCTGGTCAGCGTCGGAGACACCGTGTCGGCAGGCCAAACCCTGGCCACTGTGGACACTCGGTCACTCAAGCTCGCCGTTCTGGAGGCCCAGACGTCGGTGGCGCGGGCCGAGTTGAGCCTCTACAACGCCCAGCACCCCGCCTCGACGTCGACCACCGCCACCAAGTCGTCCAAGACGAAGAGCTCCAACCAGGTGACGGTCAGCATCGACCTGACGGCTCTGAATGCCGCCGTGAAGCGAGCCACCGACGCGGCTACCGCGGAGACGGCCGCCTGCGAGGCGATCATGACCTGGGTGAACTCCGACGTGAGTACGTCGTCTGCCACCACGACCGGCGTGGACGCCGCCGGCCAGGCCACGGCCGATCCGACCGCGGCGCAGGTCACGGCTGCGAGCACCGAACCCAGCGATGAGGAGTTGAAGGCCTGCGCCGACGCCCGCGCAGAGGTCACCGCGGCCAACACGAACCTGTCCAACGTCATGTCGGCGATCAACACCTCCGCCGGGAGCACCGGGGGCACGTCGTCTGGAGGAACCAGCAAGACCACGACCAGCAAGGCGGCCATCGCCTCGGCTCGGGCCGCTTTGTTGCAGGCCCAGCAGAACCTCGCCAGCGCCCAGTCCGATCTCGACGCCGCCGAACTGACGGCCCCGATCTCCGGCACGGTCGGCACGGTGACCCTTGCCAAGGGATCCAGCTCGTCGTCGGGAAGCGTCGAGATCGTCGGCGCCGGCGGCGCTCTGGTGAGCCTGGAGTTGCCGCTGACGACCCGTAATGCGGTCAAGGTGGGCACGACGACCTCCGTGACGCCTGCCGGATCGACGACCAAGCTGACCGGAACCATCACGGCGATCAACGCCTTGGAGACCAGCGGGACTTCTGGCAGCTCGCCGACCTACACCACCACGGTGTCTGTGAGCGATCCGGACGGCCTGCTCGCCAGCGGGGCGAAGGCATCGGTGGCGATTCCGGTGAAGTCGAGCACTGGCGTGGTCACAGTGCCAGCGTCCGCGCTGACTCCCACGGGTACCGGAACCGGCACCGTCAGCGTGCTCGCCGCCGGCGCCTCCAGCCCCACCACCACATCGGTGAAGACCGGCGCCATCGGCGGCGGTCGGGCCGAGATCACCGAAGGCCTCACTGCCGGGCAGGTGGTGGTGCTGGCCGACAGCACCGCGGACATCCCGTCCAACTCGACCCGCAACCGGACCCGCACCACGACGTCGTCATCGAGTTCATCGAGCTCGACCAAGGCGTCCACCGCGCCGGTCTCTCAGCCGACGGCCAGCGCCTCTCGCTGACGTCACAACACCAAGCGGGTCTGTCGCGATCTCACATCGCGACAGACCCGCTTCGTCGTTGGAGAGCGAAGCTCTGATCTGCAGTGGTGCTTGGGACGGGGCGCGCCCACAGCGCGACCGTGACGCAGTCGAACACGCACCTGCCGGAATTGGGTGCGGGTCCGTCGAGATGCACCCCTGCAATCGCGACGGACCCGCCATGTCGGCATGAACTTAGGGTGGTCCGCCCCCCGCAGACCTGAACCCCTCGATCACTGAAGCCTCTCGGCGACAGCCGACCTACTCCTATTCAATCGTGTTTTGGTCAGATTTGGCAGACCATCGGGCCATCGGAGTCCGAAATTCTTTACCCGATCAACGTCTCACAGGCCCGGAAGCGAGTTGGTGAGCTCCCACTCGGTGACCACACTGCGGTACGCCTCGTACTCGGCCTTCTTGTTGCGCAGGTAGAAGTCGAACACGTGCTCACCCAGAGTGTCGGCAACCAGCTGGGAGTTCTCCATCAGATCGATGGCGTTCCCCAGGCTGCGCGGCAGCGGGCGGATGCCCAGCGACTGCCGCTGCCGGTCGGTCAGGCTCCACACATCGTCTTCGGCGCCTTCGGGCAACTCCATCTCGTTGGCGATGCCGTCCAGGCCGGCGGCCAGCACCATGGCGTAGGCCAGGTACGGGTTGGCGGCCGAGTCGATCGAGCGCAGCTCGACCCGGGCAGAGGAGCCCTTGTTGGGCTTGTACATCGGCACCCGCACCAGCGCCGAGCGGTTGT
>JAJTBJ010000100.1 GCA_021286985.1 Propionibacteriales bacterium
GCGCGCCGTAGAAGTTCTGCACCCGACGCTCGGTGGGCAGCCCGTTGTCGTCCCAGCCCATCGGGTAGAGCACCCGCTTGCCCTGCATGCGCTGGTAGCGGGCGATCACGTCGGTGTGGGTGTAGCTGAACACATGGCCCACGTGCAGCGAACCAGAGACCGTCGGCGGCGGGGTATCGATGCTGAATACCTGATCGCGGCTCTGCGGTGCGACGAAGCGGTAGGTGCCGTCGGTTTCCCAGCGCTGAGACCACTTGGCCTCCAGGCCTTCGAGCACCGGACGCTCCGGTACACCACCGGCACTCCCAGCCGAGGCGGGGGCGGTGGTCTGATCGGGCAGCAGTGTCATGGGGGCATCCTATTGAGCTATGCGGGGTTGTTAAGAATCGGGAGCCGCCGCAACGATTAGGGTTGGCTCATCATGAGCCGATCCCACGCCGACATCGTCGCCGAACTCCAATCCCGCTGGCCCGAGCATCAGGTCGGACGCAGCCAGGCCCGCATTCGGGCGCTGTGCGACCTGCTGGGCAATCCGGAGCAGTCCTGCCCGGTGATCCTGGTCACCGGCACCAACGGCAAGGGCAGCACCGCGATCATGATCGACGCCTTGCTGCGGGCCCTCGGGCTGCGGGTCGGACGGTTCTCCAGCCCACATCTGGTGCACCTCACCGAGCGGATCAGCATCGACGGCGAACCCATCGCCGACGAGGTGTTCGACGAGTTGGTCGAGCAGGTGATGCCCATGGTGAAGCTGGTCGACGAGCAAGCCATCGACGGCATCTCGATGACCTTCTTCGAAGTGATGACCGGCCTGGCCTACGCCGCCTTCGCCGACGCGCCGGTGGACGTCGCCGTGGTCGAGGTCGGCATGGGCGGCACCTGGGACGCCACCAACATCGTCGAGGCGGACGTGGCCGTGGTGGCACCGATCGACCTGGATCACACCAACCTGTTGGGCAGCACCATCGCCGAGATCGCGGTGGAGAAGGCCGGCATCATCAAGCAGGGATCACGCGCGGTGCTGGCAGCCCAATCGGTGGAGGCTGCGCCCGTCCTGCTGGCCCGGTGCGCCGACGTCGGCGCCGAGGTGCGCCGGGAGGGGATCGAGTTCGGGCTGATCGACCGCACTCCGGCGGTCGGCGGGCAGGTGTTGCGCCTGGAGACCGCCGACGGTCCAGTGGGTGACATCCTGCTGCCGCTGTTCGGTGAGCACATGGCGCGCAATGCGGCCCTGGCGCTGGCCGCGGTCGAAGCCTTCCTGGGCGGACGGGCGCTGCCGGTCGAGGTGGTCACCGCGGCCTTCGAGCAGGTGAGTGCGCCTGGCCGGCTGGAGATCGTGCGGCGCTCGCCCACGGTGCTGCTGGACACCTGCCACAACCCGCACGGAGCCCGAGCCACGATCGCCGCGATCGAGGAGGCCTTCGCCTTCGAACCACTGATCGGAGTGGTGGCGATGATGGCCGACAAGGACATCACCGGGGTATTGGAGATCTTCGCCGAAGCCATGGGGGCGATCGTGTGCACCTCGATCACCGGCTCGCCTCGGGCGCTGCCGGGGGTCGACCTGGCTGCCCGGGCCGCCGAGATCTTCGGCGGCGAACGCGTCCACACCGCCACCGACATGGCCACGGCGATCGAACGAGCGGTCACGCTGGCCGACGAGGCGGGCCCGACTGCGGGCGTCCTGATCGCCGGGTCGGTGTACGCCGCCGGCGAAGCACGGGCGTTGTTGGTGCGGCCGTCGTCCGAGGGCGCCTGAGTCTGCGTCCACAGAGGTGGGTGAATCCGGCCTCACCGAGCCGGTAGGGTCGCAATCATGACTGATCTGGAACAGACCCTCGTTTTGCTCAAGCCGGACGCGGTGCGCCGCGGCCTGGTGGGTACCATCCTCGCCCGTTACGAGAGCAAGGGCCTGAGCCCGGTTGCCATCGAACTACGTCAGATCGACGCGGCGATGGCCGACCGGCATTACTCCGACCACGTGGACCAGCCTTGGTACCCGCCGCTGCGCGACTACATCACCTCCGGCCCGCTGGTGGCCGTGGTGCTGGCGGGGCCATCGGTGATCGAGGTGGTGCGGTTGATGAACGGGGCGACCAACTCGGCGGTCGCCGCACCGGGGACGATCCGGGGGGACCTGTCGCTGTCCAACCGCGAGAACCTCGTGCATGCGTCGGATTCCCCGGCCTCTGCTGCGAAGGAGATTGGATTGTGGTTCCCGAACCTGAGCTGAACCCGCCCACCCCCCAGCCAGTACCCCCGGTGCCGTCGGCGCCGCCCACGGGCGAACCGCTGATGCCGCCGCAGTACCCGACGTGGCCGGCCACCCCCGCGCCGCCGTCGGGCGAGGTGGGCTACCCGCCGTACCCTCCCGCGCCGCAGCCGCCAGCGCCGTACCCCGCTGTGGGCTACCCGCCGCCGTCCTACCCATCGGGCGTGGCTCCGACCTACTCGGCGTTCGCCACGCGTCCCGAGCCGCTGCCGATCGAGCCGCGGCCCTACCACCAGTTCTATCGAGCCCCGGCTTTCCGCTGGTGGAAGCCGCTGGTGGCGATTCTGCTGTTCGCGGTGCTGTACGTGGGCGCGATGCTCGTCTTCATCGTGGTGCCGATGGTCGTGTGGTACGCGGTTCTGTCCAGTTCGGGGCAGCCGATGCCGCAAGATATCGGTGACTTCGATCCGGCCATGTTGTTCATCGTGAACAACATCTCGATCGCCATCGGCGTCCCGCTCGCCTTCCTCGCTCACCGGATCGTCTACCGGCAGCGTCCCGGCTGGTTGTCGTCGGTGACCGGACGCTTCCGTTGGCGGCCCTTCTGGCGATTCCTGGCGATCGCGGCCACCGGCCTGGCCGTGGCCACGGTGGCCCAGGCCCTGCTGAGCGGCGGTTTCGGCGAACTGCGCTGGAACGGATATTCGCTCCTGCTGATCGCCACGATCGTGGTGACCACGCCGTTCCAATGTGCGGCCGAGGAGTACACGATGCGGGGGCTGCTGTTGCGCTCGGTCGGCTCCTGGTTCCCGCGTCCGTGGCTGGGGTTGGCCGTCGGTCTGGTGGTCAACGCGGTCTGCTTCATGTTGCTGCACGGGGCCGGTGACCCCTGGCTGAACGCCTTCTACCTGCTGTTCGCCACCACGGCGACCATGCTGGTGTGGCGGACGGGGGGACTGGAAGCCGCCGTGGCTCTGCACGTGGCCAACAACGTGATCAGTGAGGCGTTGCTGCCGTTCCAGCCCGACCAATGGGCCGAACTCTTCAACCGCGAGGCCGGGGTCGGCGACCCCACCATCTTGATCCAGATGGGCGTCATGGTCGCGGTGGCGGCCTTGTTGTGGTGGCAGGGTTCCCGGCTGGGGATGGTGCGAACCGCAGCTCCCGCCGCCGCTGCGTCGGAGTTGCCGCCGGAGGATGCGAGCCGCTAATAGCCGGCCTGGCTTCATCTCGTGGGCTCCGGTGCCCGACCCCAGCACGTTTGTCGGCCCACCGGTGACCACCCCAGCATTTTGATCCAGATGGGCGTCTCAGTACTGGTGGCGGGCTTAGGGTTGTGGCAGTCTTCCCGGCTGGGGATGGTGAGAACCGCCACCCTTGGAGCCGCCACCCAGGTCTGAACCCCGGCCGGGTGAATTCGGTAAGTCGTGGGGACGACGACGAAGGTGTTGATGACGAGCGTGGTGATTGACAAGGTAGATCGGGCTTGTGCACTGAAGACGTTGCGGGCTCGCATCCGTCCTCGTACCGGACGGGTCCTGGTGGCCATCGATGGCATCGACGGCTCTGGCAAGACGACCTTCGCCAATGACCTCGGCGAGTTGTTGAGCGAGTCGGGCTTCACGGTGATCCGGATCTCGCTGGACAACTACCTCAACCCGGCCTCGATTCGCTACGCCCAGGGTCGGTACTCCGGCAAGGGCTATTTCGAGGACAGCTACGACTACGACAAGTTCACCGACGAAGTCCTCGAACCGTTGTCGCAGGACGGGTCGGGCCGCTATCGCACCGCCGCGTACGACGTCAGCCAGGAGTGCGAGGTCTGCTCGCCGTGGCGGGTGGCGCCCGACGATGCGGTGGTCATCGTGGACGGGCTGTTCATGCATCGCAAGGCGTGGTGCCCGGAATCGGGCAAGCGGCTGTGGGACTTCTCGGTGTGGTTGGACGTCCCCTTCGACGAAGGCTTCCGGCGCCTGGCCGAACGCGACGGCGGCAGCCCCGACCTGAACGACCCGGTCAACGAGCGTCATTACCAGGGCCAACTGCTGTACCTGTCGAACTGTCACCCCGACGAACATGCCGACCTGGTGGTGGACACCTCCGGTCCGCAGGTGCTCGCCGACTAGGCGATGACCGCCACCGCCCCGCTGCAGGCGGCCGACCTGCTGGCGCGGCTGCGAGCCGAGGCCAACCCCGACAACGTCGCCGGCATGGCGCGGTACGGGATCAGCCCAGTCGGCACGCTTGGCGTGTCGATGCCGCAGGTACGGGCCTGTGCAAAGGAGTTGCGGCGCACTCGTCGCGTCAACCCCGCGTTGGCCCACGCCGTGGCAGCCGAGTTGTGGGCGTCCGGCGTCCATGAGGCGCGCATTCTGGCCGGACTGGTGGACGTGCCCGCGCTGGTCGAGGAGGACCAGGCCGATGCCTGGGTTGCCGAGCTCGACTCCTGGGATGTCTGCGACCAGCTCAGCGGGCTGTGGGCGGCCACCGATTTCGCCTACCGCAAGGCCCGGGAGTGGACCGAGGCGGAAGCAGTCTTCGTCAAGCGTTCCGGTTTCGTGCTGATGTGCGCCCTGGCCGTGCACGACAAGTCGGCCCCGGACGCCGACCTGATCGCCTTCCTGCCACTGATCGAGCGTCACGCCGACGACGACCGCAATTTCGTGAAGAAGGCGGTGAACTGGGCGTTGCGGCAGATCGGCAAGCGGTCGGCGTCCTGCCACGGGCCGGCCGTCGCCGCCGCCGAACGGATCGCGGCGCAAGGCAGCCGGTCGGCGCGGTGGATCGCCAACGATGCGCTGCGGGAATTGCGCAGCGAAGCGGTACTCACCCGGCTCGGATTGGTCTGACCCGACACGAATTGCGCGCCAGATGCGCTGAACTGCCCGTTTTCGGCCTTCACAGCGCATCGAGCGCGCAATTTGTGTCAGCAACCCGGGTTCGCCAGCGCTGAGGCCGTGACTTAGGCTTGTCCGGCTATGACTGTCGCCTCCCTGTATCCGCGCCTGGAGCCACTGCTGACCCAGGTGGCCAAACCGGTGCAGTACATCGGCGGTGAGGTGAACTCGGTCAGCAAGCCCTTCGACGAGGCCGAGGTGCGCTGGGTGCTGATGTACCCCGACACCTATGAGGTCGGCCAGCCCAACCAGGGTCTGGCGATTCTGTACGAGCTGCTGAATGAGCGTGACTGGTTGTTGGCTGAGCGCAGCTTCAGTATCTGGCCCGATCTGGCCGCCCTGATGCGTGACGCCGAGGTGCCCCAGTTCACCTGGGAGAACCATCTGCCGGTGCGCGCGTTCGATGTGCTCGGGGTGAGCTTCTCCACCGAACTGGGTTACACCAACTTGTTGGAGGCCCTCGACCTGGCCCAGATCGCGCTGCACGCCGCCGACCGCGGCGCCGACGAACCGCTGGTGATCGCCGGGGGACATGCGGCGTTCAATCCCGAGCCGATCGCCGACTTCATCGACGCGGCGGTGCTGGGCGATGGCGAGGAAGCCGCGCTGAAGGTGTCGGCGATCGTCCGAACCTGGAAGGCCGAGGGACGTCCCGGAGGACGTGGCGAAGTGCTGCGGAGGCTGGCCAGCAGCGGTGTCGCCTACGTGCCCTCGCTCTACCAGGTCAGCTATGCCGATAACGGCGAGTTGGCTGCTGTCACGCCGATCGATTCCGCGGTGCCGACCACGGTGGCCAAGCACACGCTGATGGAGTTGGACGAGTGGCCCTACCCTTCTCGCCCGATCGTGCCGCTGGCCGAGACCGTCCACGAGCGCTACTCGGTGGAGATCTTCCGTGGCTGCACCCGCGGCTGCCGCTTCTGCCAGGCGGGGATGATCACCCGGCCGGTGCGTGAGCGCAACATCGAGACGATCGGCCGGATGGTCGAAGGCGGCATCGCCGCCACCGGACTGGACGAGGTGGGCCTGCTCAGCCTGTCCAGCGCCGACCACAGTGAGATCGGTCCGATCACCAGCCAGTTGGCTGAGCGCTATGCGGACTCGTTCGTGTCGCTGTCGCTGCCCAGCACCCGGGTGGACGCGTTCAACATCGATCTGGCCGACGAGCTCAGCCGCAACGGCCGACGCTCGGGCCTCACCTTCGCTCCCGAAGGCGGCTCCGAGCGCCTGCGCAAGGTGATCAACAAACAGGTCAGCGAGGACGACTTGATCGCGACCGTCGCGGCGGCGTTCGGTCGGGGCTGGCGGCAGGTGAAGCTGTACTTCATGTGCGGGCTGCCCACCGAGACCGATGAGGACGTCTTGGCCATCGCCGACATGGCCTTCCGGGTGATCGAGACCGGCCGTCAGGCTGCCGGCACCCGCGACATCCGCTGCACCATCAGCATCGGCGGCTTCGTGCCGAAGGCGCACACGCCGTTCCAGTGGGCCGCGCAAGCCGATGTGGAGACCATCGACCGTCGGCTGCGGGCGCTGAAGGACAAGGTGCGCTCCGACCGCCGCTACGGCCGATTCATCACCGTCCGCTACCACGACGGCAAGCCCGGCCAGATCGAAGGGCTGCTCAGCCGAGGGGATCGCCGTCTCGGCTCGGTGATCGAGGCCGTGTGGCGTGACGGCGGCAAGCTGGACGGCTGGAGCGAGCACTTCTCTTACGACCGTTGGGCTGCGGCCGCCGAACGCGAGCTGGAGCCGTTCGGTGTCGACCTGGCCTGGTACACCACCCGGGAGCGGCGTCACCGCGAAGTCTTGCCCTGGGACCACCTCGACGCCGGTCTCGACCGCGAGTGGCTGTGGCAGGACTACGAGGACGCCATCGCCGAAGCGGACGTCCCAGACTGCCGCTGGGCCGGCTGCTACAACTGCGGGGTGTGTCCCGCGCAGGGCACCGAGATCCAGATCGGCCCCACCGGCCGCTCGCTGTTACCGCTCCACGTCGTCTCCCGCTAAGCGTGGGGACAGCTGGGGACGGTTCCCAGTGTCCCAACTTTGGTGGGACAGGAGGAACCGTCCCCTGTGTCCCAGGGCTGGCCGGTAGCGTGAGCGCATGGGCGAGGCCGAGGTGAACGGCTGGCGGCGCTGGGCGCCGGGACTGGCCGTGTTGAGTTCCTATCAGCGCTCCTGGCTGCGCGGAGATCTGATCGCCGGAGTCACGGTGACGGCCTATCTGGTGCCCCAAGTGATGGCCTACGCCGAGATCATCGGGCTGCCACCGGTGGCCGGATTGTGGGCGGTGCTGGCCCCGATGGCGATCTACGCGGTGCTGGGGTCGTCGCGGCAACTGTCGGTCGGCCCGGAAGCCACCACGGCCCTGATGACCGCGGCAGCCATCGGTGCCGTCGCCGGGCAGGTCAGCGGAGGGCAGCGCGCCTCGGTCGCCGCCGTGATCGCCGTGACGGTGGGTCTGGTGCTGGTACTGGGACGGGTGGTGCGACTCGGCTTCGTGGCGCGGTTGCTGTCCAAGCCGGTGCTAGTGGGTTATCTGGCCGGGATCGGGGTGCTGATGGTGGTCAGCCAGTACGGGCGGCTCACCCAACTCACCATCACCGGCGACAGCCCGTGGCAGGAGACGCTGTCGTTGGCCGGTCAGCTGGGCGGAGTGCACCTGCCCACCTTGGTCCTGGGGTTGTCGGTGGCGGCGGCGCTGTTCATGCTCCGGGCCTGGCTGCCCACCTGGCCCGGACCGCTGTTGGTGATGCTGATCTCGGCCGCCCTGGTGGCCTGGACGCCGGTGGGTGCCCTCGGCCTCAACGTCATCGGGACGATCCCGGCCACCATTCCGACACCCGCTCTGCCCAGCCTGGCCGGGGTGGACGTGTTCGCCCTGCTTCCGGCTGCGCTGGGCATCGCGGTCGTCGGCTACAGCGATGCGATCCTGACCGGACGGGGCTTCGCCGCTCGCCGCGAGGAGCGCATCGACGCCAACGCCGAACTGCTCGCCGTCGGTGCCGGCAACCTGGCCAACGGACTGCTGGCCGGCTTCCCGATCTCATCCTCGGCGAGTCGGACGGTGATCGGTGACGCGGCCGGCAGTCGCACCCAGCTGCACTCGTTGGTGGCTGCGGTAATGGTGGTGGCCACCATCTTCGTGTTCGCGCCCGTCCTGGCGGCCTTCCCACAGGCCGCCCTCAGTGGCGTGGTGGTCTATGCCGGGTTGCGGCTGATTGAGGTCTCTGAGATTCGGCGGATCGCGGCCTTCCGGCGTAGCGAACTGGTGTTGGCGATGGTCACCTTCGTCGGAGTGCTGATCTTCGGCCTGCTGCCCGGCATCGCGATCGCGGTGGGGCTGTCGCTGCTGGACTTGATCAGGCGTATCGCCCATCCGCACGACGGCATCCTCGGCTACGTGCCCGGGCTGGCCGGCATGCACGACATCGCCGACTATCCCACCGCGACCCGGGTGCCGGGACTGGTGGTCTACCGCTATGACTCGCCGTTGTTCTTCGCCAATGCCGACGACTTCCTCACCCGCGCGCTCGCCGCCGCGCGCGACGCCGAGCCGACGGCGGAGTGGTTCGTGCTGAACGCCGAGGCCAACACTGAGGTCGATCTCACTGCCGTGGATGCGCTGGTGCAGCTGCGGCGTGCGCTGGCCGAGGCCGGCGTGGTGTTCGCGATGGCCCGGGTGAAATGGGAGGTGCGCGAGCAGCTGGCCGCGGCCGGTTTCATCGCCGATGTGGGCGACGACCGCATCTTCGCCACTCTGCCCACAGCGGTGGAGGGCTATGTGGCCTGGCACGTGGAGCGTTACGGCATCCGTCCCCCCGGCGTGCCCCAACTCAAGCCGAACTCCGAGCACTGATCGTGTT
>JAJTBJ010000101.1 GCA_021286985.1 Propionibacteriales bacterium
CCACCTCCTCTGGTCTAGAGCGGCTACGGGCGCTTCCCGTAGCAGGAGGGCGTATCTTCGACCGTCCACGAGGGACGACCGACGGCCCAGCTTACCGGCAGCGCCACCGGCGGGCCAATTGCCGCCCGTGCGTCAGCGGCCGACCTTCGTCGTGGGAGCAGACTTCACCAGGATCGGGGCGATGCCGGGCACTCGGACGGTGACCGCGACGCGGATCCGCTTGGCGCGGTCCTTCTTGACCAGCCGGTAGGTCGACTTGGTTGCTTTGGCGATCTTGGTTCCGTTGCGGTACCACCGGTAGCTCACCGTGGCACCCTTCAGGCCGCTCGGATCGATCACGGCGGTGAGCTTCTTGCCGACCCGCCGGGAGCCGGAGATCGTCGGCGTACCGACGCTGTCGGCGATGGGGAATGCCTGGACGGCGATGTCGACGCCGGTCAGCTCATTGCCCTGCTCGAGGTGGAAGTACCCGGTGCCGGAACGGTTCTGGCCCGCCGAAGTCAGCGGAAAGACGTCCTGATACTCGGTGCCGGGATCCACCCAGGACGAGGCCAGGTCACTGGCGCCGGGAAAGTCGAAGGTGGCGGTGTAGCTGCCGTCGTTCGCGGTAACGGTGCACCCGTAGAAGTCGTGGTAGCCGTCTGCGGCGTACAGCGATGCGCCCGCACAGACTTTCAGCCCGGCGGTGGGCGTACCGTCCAGCGTCACCGTGCCGGAAACCGAGGTGAGCGTGCTGGCGTCCGCCTGTGCCGGGACGGCCACCAACGACGTGGCGGCAGCAACGGTGACCCCGATGATCGCGCCGACAACCCGGCGCACTGTGGCTGATGGCTGCAAGGAAATCCCCCCGAATGTCTGCAGACCGAACCGCTCTAGAGTTGGCGGATCTCAACCAGGGTGCACGAATCGCTGGGCGCCGACAACTCGACCCCGCGAAATTGCTCAGCGCCAGGTGACCTTCTTGGTGCGGTTCGACTGCATCGAGACAGTGGCGTAGCCGTCGAGCGTGCCGGTCACCTTGACGCTCATCTTCTTGCGCACGTCCCGCCAGGACAGCTTGTAGGTGGACTTGGTCGCACCCTTGATCTTGGCGCCATTGCGGTACCACTGGTAGCTGAGCGTGACGCCGGCCGGGCCCCACGCGCCGGCGTCGACGGTGAGTCGCGCACCGACCTTGGTCTTGCCCGAAATGGAGGGGACGGTGCCGGTCACTTCGGTCGGCGTCTCCGGCGGGGTCGAGGCCGACGCCGTCATGGTGATGACCGCATCCTGCATGCCCGCGCCGATCAGGTAGACGTTGTCTTCGTAGCCGGCGGCGGTGATGTTCAACGGCTGGAAGTTGTGGAAGCCCAGATCAACATTCATCCGGAAGCGACCATCGGCGCCCGTCGTGACGCAGGACTCGCCCAGACACACCGACGCTCCGGCGATGCCTGCTCCGGCCTCGGTCACCACGGTGCCGCCGATGTACGGCTGTGATTGAAGGGTGAAGTCCCACGGGTTCTTCGCCGACTCGGCATCGATGCGATAGGGGCCGGCCAGATACGAGGAGGACTCGGTGTAGCTGGGGAAGAAAGTCCGCACGTAGGGCTGATCGCCCACCGGATCGGCGACCAGCTTGTAGTAGCCCTCACCGATACCGCGCAGCGTGTAGGCGCCCGTGGCGTCGGTCGTCGCACAGGGGACGTCCTGGGAGATGCACACTCGCACGCCCTGCTGCGGCACGCCGTCGAAGGTGGTCGTACCCGAGATGCTCAACCCCGGCTGCATCGCCAGCGGCACCCACAGGCCGTCGGTGGTGAGGGTGAAGGACGCGGGGACGTACGCCCCCGGGTCGGTGTTCAACCAGGTCGGCGCGTTGTTGAGCGCCGGGTCGGTGACCAGCAACGAGTAGGTGCCGACCGGGACCGACCGCATCACGAACTTGCCGCCCCAGTGCGTGGTGCGTCGCGCCACCACGGTGCGCTGGTTGCTCTGGTCGATGCTGAAGACGGTGACGACCGCGCCATCGATCGGTGTTCCGTTGGCATCAGTGATGACGCCGGCCACCCAGGTGGTGGCGGTAGCGTCGGCCAACGCCGCTGAACTGACCCCCACCAGCAGGCCTACGGTGAGCGCCAGCCCGAGCAGCGCGCCCACGATTATGCGAATGCCTCGCCTCATCGATTCCCCCGAATCTCCATCGACGTTGGGGGGCTCCCCCGCCCCAACGTCCCCTTAAGAGTGACCCAAACCGAGGTGGTAATTCAACTGAGGAGCGTCGCAAGACCCGAGACCCTCGGGCACCCCCTGAGGGTGATCAGAGGTTCCGGGGCCTCATCGTGACGACCAAGGACACCTCCCTCGGCGTCGGGCTGTGCCGCGCCTGACCCGTGACGTCGGCACGGCAGTCGGCTCCTTCGCGCCGCTGGCGGCGTTGACCGTTAGTCTTGTTCGATGGCCCCCACCACCACCCGGGCACGTTCATCGGTTCGCTTTGCGATCGCCGCGCTGGCGGGGCTGCTGAGTGTCGCCGTGACGTTGGCCCCGACGCCCGCAGTCGCCAAGACACCACCGCCACCGCGCGCGCTTGCCTCAACTCAGATCGATGCCCACCTGGGTTACATGCCACAGTCGACCTGCTCGCCGTCGGCCAAGCCGGGAGCCAAGGCCGTCCTGAAGTTGCTGATCAACACCTGGGGTGGGTCGTCATCGGGAATCTCGCGGGCCTGCGGCGCCGGTAGCCGCTCCGAACACAAGGAGGGACGCGCGCTCGACTGGCACATGAGTGTGAAGAGTTCGAGCCAACGCAAGCGGGTGAACGCCGCGCTGAACTGGATCACCGCCAACAACGGCGAGATCGCGCTGCGCCTGGGGATCATGTACGTGATCTGGAATCAGCACATCTGGAGCGTCTACTACCCCGAGCTCGGATGGCGGCTGATGGAGGATCGCGGCGGCCCCACCGCAAACCACAAAGACCACGTCCACATTTCGCTGTCCTGGGACGGCGCCTATCAGCAGACGTCCTGGTGGACCGGGCAGCCGATCGCCGATCCGTTGAACTCCCGCTGCGGCGCTCCCGGCGTCCGGGCCTGCCTGCCGGTGATCGGACGTACGACGGCAGCCTGGCCCTACCAATCGACCACGGTGCCGGCGTCCTTCACCCCGGCGCCGTGGATCCGACCCGGCGTCGGCGGCAGCCCTCGGGTGGGCATCCTGCAGCGGGCCGTCCCCGGTTCCTGGGTGCCGGCCGACGCCACTGTCACTTACCAGTGGACGTCCAACGGGACTCCGATTCCGGGCGCGACCGAGGCGACGTACCTGATTCCGCCCGAACAGGTCGGCCATGAGGTCGAGGTACGCGTCACCGCGACCGCGGCCGACGGCACCCCGCTGGGCACCCGCGCCTCCAACAACATCGCCAGTGTTTATCCCGCGCCGATGAGCAGCAGCACGCCGGTGATCGCCGGCACGCCCGCCCCGGCGAACACCCTCAGCGTCAACCCCGGCCCCTGGTCGCCGGCCCCCAGCAGCGTGAGCTACCGGTGGCTGCGTGACGGCAAGAAGATCGCGGGTGCAACGGGGTCGACGTTCACCGTGCGCACCAAAGATCGCGGCCACAAAATCTCGGTACGGGTGACCGGACGACTGCTGGGCTACACCACGGTGACCCGCACCTCAGCGAAGGTGAAAATCATCAAGGGCTTCACCAGTGCGGCGGTAGCCGTGACCGGTTCGCCGGTGGTCGGTGGAGTGCTCAATGGGGCGTTGGCCGGTGCGAGCCCGGCACCGAGCACCGTGCGCTACCAGTGGTACGCCGATGGCACGCCGATCGCCGGCGCCAATTCGGCGTCCTTCACCCTCACGGCACAGCAAGTCGGCGCCTCGGTCACGCTGACGATCACCGCATCTCGAAGCGGCTACGCGACCACCCCGGTGCGCTCCGCGCCGGTCGGTCCGGTCAGCTGAGAGACCCCCTCAAGGATGGGCCCGCAGCGGCGGAATTCATCATTCCCCGCGACGGGCGGCGAATTTGTCCCTCAATGCCGACGAATTCGCGTTCACAACACCGCGCGAAAAGAACGCCGTTCACATTGTGGGTGATCGATACAACTCAACGATCGGCGAGATGAGTGCGCAGTTCATCGGGGAGTTCGGCCATCAAACCGAGCAGCGAAATCAGCCGCAGGTAGTGGCCGCGCAATGCCGCAGAAGGCAGGTGCTCCCCGCTCAACCACCCCTGGGCAGTCGTCGTTGGGACGCCTGCCAAGCGGGCGACGGCACGAATGGAAAGATGACGCGACAGCCGAGCTTCGTTCACCCGCCTCGCGAAGTCCCGACTGACAAGCCCAGCGGACATGTCCGTAGTGTCTCAGGAATCATCGACGTTCGCAGCGAAAGCCGGAATGACTCACACCTCGTCGTCCTGCCAAAGCCCAGCGTGAAGGAAGTGACCCAGTTCCAAGTGCGCGACGAGCGCAAGGAACTTCGGACGCAGCGCCGGCGTGGGGAAATGGCGGCCCTGGAGCCAGCCTTGCATCGTTGAAGCGGGAACGCCGGAGATCTGCGCCGCCGCCCGGACCGAGAGATGTCTGTCCCGGCGGGCTTGGTTGACCATCGCGGCTATCTCTGTGCGACTCGGCCGCTCGTGCAAAGTGTCTCCTGCGGGGGCGTTCGGGGTGACGGGAGTCACCCCAAGGAACAGGGTGCAGGCACTGAGCCATCCAGCGGACTGCGGTCAGGTCAACGTCCTAGGCGATCACCGCCATGATCGCACCCCTCATTGGTTGCCCGACTAACCAGTGCCCCCCTCGGACTGGCATCAGTGCCTGCGCCACTAGTGAACGCCAGTTCACAGAAAATTCAGATAGCTAACGCCCCACTTCGTACAGACTCGTACACTTTGACGCTTTAGATCGCCGCCCAGGTTCGATAGCCACCATCCAAGTGGCGGACACGACGCCCGGATTGCATGAGGATTCGCGCACCGACGTAGGACCGTGTGCCCGACCAGCAATAGAGGATCACGTCGTCGGCAATCTCATCGATTCGATCCCGCAGTTCGTCAACCGGGACGTTGATTGCGCCTTCAATCATTCCGCGCTCCAACTCCAAGGCGGTGCGCACGTCAATCACCTGAACGCCGGCATCCAACAGAGCGGGGAGCTCGTGCCATTGCACCGACTCCACCAGGCCGTCGCGGAGATTCTCAGCCTGGAAGCCGAGCATATTCACCGGGTCCTTCGCCGAGCTGAACGGCGGCGCGTAGCTCAATTCCAGATCAGCCAGGTCGGACGCGGTGAGGCCGCCGCGCATTGCCGTGGCGATCACGTCAATCCGCTTGTCAACGCCATTTCCGCCGACTCCCTGAGCGCCGAGGATGGCATCGGTCTCGGCGTCGATGACCAGCTTGAGGTGCATCTCCTCGCCGCCGGGGTAGTAGCCGGCGTGGTTGTCAGGATGGGTGTGGACGACGCGGATCTTGCGACCGGCAGCCACCGCACGCTTCTCCGTCCAGCCGGTGGCGGCGGCCTGCATACCGAAGAGCCCCACGATCGCGGTGCCCAGGACAGTGTTGGAGGACACCGGACGTCCGGCGATGACATCGGCAACCAGTCGGCCATGGCGGTTGGCCGGACCGGCCAGGGGCACCATCGCGGGGTCACCGGTGATCGCGTCCCGCTTCACCACGGCGTCGCCGACAGCGAAGATCGACGGATCGGAGGTGCGCTGGAACTCGTCGACGACGATGCCGCCACGCTCGTTGACTTCCAGACCGGCTGCGGCAGCCAGCCCCGACTCGGGACGCACGCCAATGGCGGCAATCACCAGTCCGGCCGGCAGGGTGCGACCGTCGGAAAGGGTGACAGTGGTCTCGGCGATCTCGGTCACCGACGCTCCGGTGATGACCTCGACGCCACGACCTTCCAACTCCCACTGCACGCGGATCGCCATCTCGACGTCCAGCGGCGCCATGATCTGGTCGGCCAACTCGACGACCGACACATGCAGGCCGCGCTCGACCAGGTTCTCGGCCAACTCCAGGCCGATGAAGCCGCCGCCCATGATCACGGCGGTCTTGTTGTCGCCGGCCAGCACCTCGGCCACCTTGGCGGCCATGGTGTCGGTGTCGGCGACATTGCGCAGAGTCAGGGCACGCTCGACGCCCGGAATCGGCGGGATGAACGGCGCTGCACCCGGGGCCAGAATCAGGTTGTCGTAGGTCTCGGTGTACTCGTTGCCGGTGAGCACCTCGCGCACCGTCACGGTCTTGGCCGCGCGGTCGATGGCGACGACCTCGGAGTTGACCCGGACGTCCGCCTTGAACCGGCGATTGATGCTCTCGGGCGTCTCCAGCAGCAGGGACTCCCGACGGGTGATCACGCCGCCAACGAAGTACGGCAGCCCACAGTTCGCGAAGGACACATGCGCAGACCGTTCGAGGACGAGGATTTCGGCGTTTTCATCCATCCGGCGCAGACGAGTGGCAGCGGACATGCCCCCGGCGACGCCTCCAACAATCAGGGTTCTCATGGCTGGAACTATACCCCCCGGGGTATCGAGACGGTCAAATCGGAAACCGGTATGCGGACCGTGATTCGACTCTGTCACGTCAGCGAGGACGGCGCCAGGGGCCGCGCCCGGGTCTCGGCCGGTCGGGAAGGCCGCCACCTCCCCGCGCCGACCGAGACAGTCCTAGCGGCGGTCCTTGCCCACGCGGGCGTACATCTCGTCCACCAACTGCGCGAAGCGCTTCTCCACCTCTTTGCGCCGCACCTTCAGGGTGGGCGTCAGCATGCCGTTCTCCTGGGTGAAACCGTCGACCAGCAAGCGCAGATCACGGATCTGCTCGTGGCTGGGCAGCTTCTCGGTGAGGGCCCCGATCCGCCGCTTGATCTCCTCGATCACCTCGGGATTGTTCAGCAGTTCCTCCCGCTTGCCCCAGGTGATCTGCAACTGCTTGGCGATCTCGTCCAGGTGCGGCAGCGACGGGGCCACCAACAAGGTGAGGTAGGGCCGATTGTCGCCGAGCAGCAGGGTGTACTCGAACAAGGGGTCGGCCGCCAGCATGCCCTCGATGGCTGAAGGGGCGATGTTCTTGCCGTTGCTGGTGACAATCAGATCCTTGATCCGATCGGTGATCCGCACGTAACCGCCGTCGAACTCGCCGACGTCGCCGGTGTGCAGCCAGCCGTCCTTGATGGTGGCTGCGGTTTCGTCCGGCTTGTTCCAGTAGCCCATCATCAGGTTGGGGCCGCGGTAGAGCAGTTCGCCGTCATCGGCCACCCGCAGCTCGCCACCGGGCATCACCTTGCCGACATTGCCGATCTCGTAGTCCAGCGGCGGCGGGAAGGTGACCAGCGGCGAGGCTTCGGTCAGCCCGTAGCCGGTGAGCACGGTCATGCCACAGCCGTAGAAGAACTCCTCGACCTCGCGACGCATCGGGGCACCGCCGCAGGCGAGCACCTTCTTCGCGCCGCCGACAGCCTCCCGGACGGAGTGCAGCACCAGCTTGTCGGCGATGTTGAGCCGCGCCTTCAGGCCGGCCGGTGGCCGCTGACCGGTGCGCAGCGCGTCGGCGTACTCGGCGCCGACGTCGAGAGCCCACGCCATGATCTTCTGCTTCAGCGGGCTGTCGGCCACCTTCTCCTTGGCCGTGTTGTAGACCTTTTCGTAGAGGCGGGGCACGCTCACCAACAGGTTCGGCTGAGCCAGAATCATCTGCTCGGCGACCTGACGCGGATCGGCGACGTAGGTGTTGAGACAGCCGTTGGCCAGCACCTCGTAGGTCCACGCGCGCTCCAGGGCGTGGCTCAGCGGCAGGAAACACAACGAGACGTCGCCGGGGCCGAGCCGGAAGAACTTGTTCAGCGCGGTCACCTGATGGGTGAAACCGCGGTGACTGAGCATCACGCCCTTGGGTTCACCGGTCGTCCCTGAGGTGTAGATGATCGTGGCCAAGGTGTCTGGATCGGCGACGGCCAGTCGGGCCTCGACCGCGGAGGCATCGGACGGGGCGGCGGCCAGCTCGTCGTCCAGGGAGGGGAAGCCGTCAACAGCCGTCAACGAGATGATCTCGACCAGGTCGGGCAGGTCGGCGCGCAGGCCGGCCAGCATTTCGGCGTCCTTCTTGCCGTTGACGAAGATCAGCTGCGACCCGGAGTCGCGCACGATGTGACGCACCTGATCGGCGGTGCTGGTCGCGTACAGCGGCACCGACACCAAGCCCGCCTCGGCACAGGCGAAGTCGACCAGCGACCACTCGGGCCGGTTCGGCGAGAAGATGGCCACCCGTTCGCCAGGAGCCAGCCCGCGGTCGATCAACCGAGCGGCGAGGCTGCGGACCTTGGCGCCGAACTCGGCATAGGTCTCGACCTGCCAGTCTTTTCCGTCATGAATCCGGACAGCGGGTTCGTCGGCGAACATGTTCACTGAGCGGGCGAGCAGCCCGGCCAGGTGGGCAGTGTCGATCAAGGCGCCTCCATTGCGTGTGGGGCCTAAGTTACTACTCCGTAGGTTCGTCCACGACCCCGCAGAGGTGCTAGCTGCACACTCATTCCTGATCCACAGCAAAACCCCTCTTTGCGGGCACTCGCGGACCCTCGAACGTTATGGCGCGGGTGGGTTGCGTGGGCCGTCCTTTTCGCCGATCTGTGACGGTTACCAGCCCCGGATCCACCGCCATAACCGTCATGGATCCGCGAGTTCACCAGCCCGCGTCGCCGACCCCTCCGAAAACCGTCATCGATCCGCGAATTGCCCGATCGGAGGGCTGCTTAGA
>JAJTBJ010000102.1 GCA_021286985.1 Propionibacteriales bacterium
AGGCCAACTCCGTCCTGCCGTTCGTGAACAACCTGTGGACCACCACCCTCACCGGTGCCCAGTTGAAGCAGGTTCTGGAGGAGCAGTGGCAGCCCGACGGCAACGCACGCCCGTACCTGGCCCTGGGGCTGTCGAGCAATGTCAGCTACACCTCTGATCCCACCGCCAGCCGCAACAACCGGATCACCAGCGTGTGGGTGAACGGCAAGCTGGTGAAGGCCGACGACAGCTTCACCGTGGGTACGGTGAGCTTCCTCACCGGCGGTGGCGACAACTTCTTCACCATGGCCCAAGGCACCAACGCCAAGGACACCGGTCTGGTCGACTACGAGGCCTGGATCGCGTACCTGAAGGCCAACAAGCCCACCTCGCCGAGCTACGCCAAGGCGGGCGTGGTGCTGAACGCTGCGAGCACCGCGAAGGTCGGCGACTCCTACACCGTTGAGGTCTCCGACCTGAACTTGACCTCGCGCGGCGCCCCGGAGAACACCTCGCTCGAGGTGCGCGTCGGCGGAACCCTGGTCGCCACCGTTCCGGTTTCCGGCGGTGCGGCCAGCGCCACCTTCACGATGCCGTCCACCGAGGCCGTCACCCTGACTGCGCTGCCGTCGAAGACGGTGGTGCGGGTTCCGGTGACCACCACTCCGCTGGCCACCACGACCACGCTGACGGTGAACAAGACCAAGGTGCCGTTCGGCACCGCGGTCACCGCTACCGCGAAGGTCACCGGGACGACCTCGGGCACGGTGTCGTTCGCCGTGGCCGGCAAGACCGTGACCGCGCCGCTGGTGAACGGGGTGGCCACCGCCACCCTGCCGAACGACATCCCGGTCGGCACCCAGCAGGTGGTGGCCAGCTTCGTGGCCGACACGGCGGCTGCAGCCAGCAGCTCCGCACCGGTGACGATCAAGGTCGTCAAGGCCAAGGTGCAGGTCGTCGACAAGGCTCAGGTGTCCATCACCAGCGCCAAGAAGCCCTTCACTTTCACGGTGAAGACCAAGGCTCTCGGCACGGGCGTGTGGGCCACTGGCACCCTGAAGACCTACCTGCACGGCAAGCTGGTCTCTAAGACCACGCTGACTCAGGCCGACAAGGGCACCAAGAAGATCACCATCGACGCCAAGTACCTCAAGTGGTACGGACGCGGCGCCTGGCTGACCGCTCACACCACGCTGACCGGCTCGGACACCAACACCGACGCCATGGTCAAGCTGATCCGCCTGATCCTGGTCTAGGCAACCCCGCTGCGCGCACCGTCCGATTCGTCGGGCGGTGCGCGTGGCATGTCCGGGGATGCTCGGTAGGGTCAGGGCATGCGGATCGGACTCAGCACCGCTTTCCGATGGGTGAAGGCCAACCCCTCAGCGGTTCTCCTCGTCGCCCAATTGCTGGGCATCCTCTTGTACGCCTTCATCGACGAGGCCGGCGTCCGCTCGGTCGGACGTCTGGTGGTCAGCCTGTTCGGCATGGTCGTGGTCGCGCTGGCGCTGGCCGTCCTGCGGGAGTCGCCGATCTACACCTGGCTGGGCGTGCTCATCGGCATCCCGGCGGTGATCGTGACTTTCGTCGAGTGGAGCACCGCTGATCCGTCCTGGAGCCTGGCGTCCAATCTGCTGCATGTGGCCTTCTACGCCTACACGCTGATCGGCCTGCTCAGCTACATGTTCGCCGATGACCAGGTGACCACCGACGAGTTGTGGTCGATCGGTGCCACCTTCACCGTCGCCGTCTGGCTGTGGGCCTACGCCTACGCCAGCGTTCAGTTGTTGGTGCCCGGTTCGTTCACCGCAGCGACCGACCCGGCGGCGCCGCGGACCTGGCTGGAGTTGCTGTTCCTTTCGACGACCACCATGACCAGCACCGGCCTGTCGGACGTGGTGCCGATCAAGCCACTGGCCCGCTCCGTGGTGATGATTCAGCAGATTGCAGGGATGCTGTACCTGGCTGTGGTGGTGGCTCGTATCGTGGGTATGACGCTGAATCGATCCCGGAGGCAGTCATGAAAGAACTCACCGACAAGGTCAGTTGGCTTACCGATGCGGTCGGCGCGAACTGCTACTGGATCGACCTGGGACCCGATCAGGTGGCGATCATCGACCCGGGGACGTCGTTGGGGCTGAATCGGGTGGCCCGCGAACTGCGTCGGGCCGGACGCTCACCCTATGAGGTCACCGAGATCCTGCTCACCCACCACGACGTCGACCACGCCCAGGCGGCCGCCGAGTGGCAGCGCCGTACCGGGGCGCGGGTGTGGCTGGGCGCCGCCGATGCGGCGATCCTGACCGGCGCGGGGCGTCCGGTGAGCCCGCGGCGGCAGTTCACCAGCAAGATCGGCACCCCGGAGTTGCCCGGACGGCTCCAGCTGCTGGCCGGTGATGACGAGATCCTGCCCGGCCTGACGGCGTTGCAGACCACCGGCCACACTCCCGGCCACCACGCGTTCCGCTTCGACGGCGTCCTGTTCGCCGGCGACGCCGCCCGCTGCGCCGAAGGCCGCTTGATCCCGATGATCACCTTCTTCGACGACGATCCGCGCAAGGCGAACGCGTCCCTGGCGCGGCTACGTGCCCTGAACGTCGACTGGTACGCCTGCGGCCACTCCGACCCCGCCCGCAAGCTCTGACCTCGGGACGCCGGGGACGGTTCCTCGCGTCCCAACACCGACCAACCCTGGGACACCGGGGACGGTTCCTCGCGTCCCAAAAGCCATAGAGCGTCGCCCATCGTGGGACAGCAGGAACCGTCCCCGGTGTCCCGGCTCCCACCCGCTGGTTGAGCAGCGGCGCAGCCGCGTGTCGAAACCAACCCGCCCAGCGCGCGCAGCCACAACGCCATCCGCAACTGCGGAACCCCGCTTGACGAACCCGCCCCTTTTTAGCAATGCTTGCGTTGCATATTGAAGTTAGGGAAGCCTAACCTAAGCGAACGGATGCTGATGTTCCTCGCCTCCTTCCTGATCGGGCTGCGTGAAGGCCTCGAAGCCGCCCTGATCGTGGGCATCCTGGTGGCCTACGTCCGCAAGCGCGGACGCGACGACGTCCTGGCACGGGTCTGGTGGGGCGTCGGGGTGGCCATCGCCCTATCGGTGATCCTGGGGGCGGTCTTCACCTTCGGCGCCTACGGGCTCAGCTTCGAGGCGCAGGAGATCATCGGCGGGACGATGTCGCTGATCGCGGTCGCCATGGTCACCTGGATGGTCTTCTGGATGATGCGCACCGGTCACCGGATGAAGTCCGAACTCGAATCCAGCGCCGCGTCCGCCCTGGCCATCGGTGGCGGCTGGACGATCGCCTGGATCGCCTTCCTCTCGGTCGGACGCGAGGGCCTGGAGACCACGCTGATGCTGTGGGGCTGGGCATTGCAGCCCGAGGCCCTGATCGGCGCCCTCGTCGGAATCCTCGCCGCCGCCGCGCTGGGGTACGTGGTCTACCGCGGCATGGTGCGGATCAACCTGGGCACCTTCTTCTCCCTCACCGGCGCGTTCCTGATCATCGTGGCAGCCGGCATCCTCGCCTACGGCATCCACGACCTGCAGGAGGCCGCCGTCCTGCCCGGCCCGTTCTCCGGGCTGCCGATCACCCCCACCGACGCCCGCACCGGGGAGGTGCTGGTGGGTCTCACCGGCGGCCCGTTCTGGATGGCCGCCTACCCGTTCGGCTGGGCCTTCGACCTGACCGGAACGATCGACCCCACCGGGTTGTGGGCCACCTTGGCCAAGGGGACGATCGGCTTCACCCCGCAAATGAGCTGGCTGGAGGTCACCGCCTGGGCGATCTACCTGATCGTGGTGCTGCCGAAGTTCTTCCGGCGGGCGCGCGCTAACCGCGTCGCCAGCCAGGCCGCCCGGACGTCCGCCGCCCAGAAGGCCGCCGACGCCGCCGCGTCATTGCCAGAGTCCGCCCGCCCCAACTCCGTCGAGGCAGCGCCACTGTCTGTCGTCCCTGAGAGGACCGCTTCATGACTCTCTTCCCTCGCCTTGCCGCCGCGACCGCCGGCTGCGCGGTCCTGCTGACCGGGTGCGTCGCCAAACCGCCGTCCGGCGACCCGTCCACCACTATGGGAACGATCACCGTCACCAGCACCGACACCACGTGCGCGGTCTCCCCCGCCACGGCTCCCAGCGGCTCGGTGCGGTTCCGGATCACCAACGGCGGCAGCCAGACCACGGAGTTCTACCTCATGGCAGCCGACGGGTTGCGAGTGGTGGCCGAGAAGGAGAACATCGCGACCGGAGTGACCGGCGAGCTCAGCGTGCAGCTGCAGCCGGGAAGCTACTTCACCGCCTGCAAACCGGGCATGCGCGGAGAGAGCGTCGGCAAGGCCGCCTTCACCGTGACCGGAGAGAGTCCCCAGCTCGGCGGTGAGGAGCAGACCCTCCTGGGGAAGGTGGTCAGCGACTACGTGAACTTCGTGAAGAACGAGGTCGCCGAACTCCAGCCCAAGGCCGAGAAGCTGGCCCAGGCCTACGCCAACGGGGACGACGCCACCGCCCGCGCGTTGTTCGCTACCACCCGCGTCCACTACGAACGCATCGAGCCGATCGCCGAGGCTCTCGGCATTCTCGATCCTCGGATCGACTACCGCGAGATCGACTACCAGGCCGAAGCGGCCGCCCTCGCCAAGGACGACCCGACCTTCACCCAATGGCTGGGTTTCCATCGCATCGAGAAAGATCTGTGGACGCCCGCCAAGGACGCCCGCCAGCCCGATGGCAGTCGCGCCTGGGACGACTGGGCGCCGTCGACCACCGCCGAGCGGAAGGTGATCGCCGAGACGCTGGTCGCCGACATCGGACGCCTCTACGCCACCGTGCACGCCGACGACTTCGTCACCACTCACAGCCTCGACATCGCCACCGTCTCCAACGGGGCGTCCGGACTGCTGGAGGAGATCGCCACCTCTAAGGTCACCGGAGAAGAGGACTGGTGGTCGCACACCGATCTGTACGACTTCCAGGGCAACCTGCAGGGCGCGCGTATCGCCTTCGACCTGGTGGCGCCGATTGCTGAGCGCAAGAGCGCCACCGGGAAGGAGCTCGTCGCCCAGATCGACAGCGAGTTCGACAAGTTGCAGACCCTATTGGACACCTACGGCTCCCTGAAGACCGGCTATGTCAGCTACGACAAGGTCACGCGCGCCCAGCAGCGCCAACTCGTGGAGCAGATCGATGCCACCCGAGAACCGCTGTCGAAGCTGACCAACGCGGTCCTGGGCGTCGAGTCGGGCCAGTGAGCGTGGAGTCTTCACCCACAGACTCGGGGTCTCCGCGCGACCCCGAAGCCGTGCCCGAGCCTCACGAAGGCTCGACCGGCGCCCCGGGCAGAGGACTCTCCCGCCGGGGACTCCTCGCCCTCAGCGGCGGCATCGGCCTTGCGGTCGGCGCCGCCGCCGGGGGTGCGGCGGCGACACTCTCCCGTCCGTCCGTCGCCGGTGGTGCCGACCTGGTGTATCCGTTCTTCGCAGAACACCAGGCCGGCATCACCACCCCCGCCCAGGACCGCCTGCACTTCGCCGCCTTCACCATGCGACCCGGATCGTCGCGTGCGGACCTGATCGAACTTCTCCAGGACTGGACGTACGCGGCCTCCCGGCTCACCCAGGGCCAGGACGTGAGCGTCCGCGGCGCGTTCGACGGCGGGCCTTATCTGCCCCCCGACGACACCGGGGAGGCGGCCGACCTGCCCGCCAGTGGGCTGACCATCACCTTCGGCTTCGGTCGGACGTTGTTCGTTGCCGCCGACGGCACTGATCGCTTCGGCCTCGCCGCGCAACTCCCTGCGGACTTCACCGAACTGCCGACCATGGTCAACGACTTCATCCAGCCGGCTCGCTCCGGTGGAGATCTGTGCATTCAGGCGTGCGCGAATGACCCGCAGGTCGCCGTGCACGCCATCCGCAACCTCACCCGCATCGCCATCGGACGGGCCACACTGGCGTGGTCACAGCTCGGGTTCGGGCGGACGTCGTCCACCTCCACCAGTCAGCAGACGCCGCGCAACCTCTTCGGTCAGAAGGACGGCACCAACAACCTGAAGGCCGAAGAGCCTGAGCGGCTGGCCGAACACGTCTGGATCAGCGACGGGCCAACGTGGACGCATGGCGGTTCGTATCTGGTCGCCCGGCGCATCTCGATGACCATCGAGGTGTGGGACGGCCTGCAGCTCACCGAACAGGACCGGGTGCTGGGCCGGGCCAAGGGCAGCGGCGCCCCACTATCGGGGGGCACCGAGTTCACCGC
The DNA here is from genome assembly GCA_021286985.1 of Propionibacteriales bacterium. Lineage (GTDB taxonomy): Bacteria > Actinomycetota > Actinomycetes > Propionibacteriales > Propionibacteriaceae > Propionicimonas. The sequence goes on from JAJTBJ010000102.1 coordinate 6,239, forward strand.
TCCCGACTTCGCCGCCATCGGCGCCCACGGAAGACCCCTGATCGATCCACGTTCACACGTGGCGCGAACCAATCCTGCGAACAACGGCGGCATCGCCATGCTGCGCCGCGGCTACAACTTCGTCGACGGCAATGACGACCAGGGACGCCTCGATGCCGGGCTGTTCTTCATCGGCTTCGTGAAGGCGCCGGCGCGGTTTGCGGCCGTCCACACCAACATGGCGCGCGACGACATGTTCGTGGAGTACCTGAAGACCACCTCATCGTCGGTGTTCCTGGTGCCGCCCGGGATCGCCAGGGACGGATACGTCGGCCACGCACTATTCGCCAGTTGAAAGCGCCCGATCATCCTCGGGGCCTGACGCCGGGCCCGATGTCTGGTTAGGTTGGGCAGGTGAGGCTCGAAGTACTCGCCACCAGGCACCGCAGCCTGGCGGTCACCGCCTGTGAGTGGCGCGCGTTCGGCATGGCCGACCCCGAACGGATGGCCGACGAGGTCTTCCAGTATCTGGTCGGCTACGACGACCCGTGCTTCGCCGACTTCTACGCCGCGGTCGACGAAGTGGTGGCTCTGACCTACGCCCGTCAGGCCGCCAAGGAGAGCACCCTCGACCGACTCACCCGGGGCATGAAGGTGTCGCGTCCGGGACCAGTGGACGCGATGCTGCTCGAGTTGAGCAACCTGCGACACAAGCACCGCCTGCTCCTTCAGCTGCGGTATTGGGACGGCCTCACCGAAGCCGAAGCGGCCGAGGCTTTGCGGCTGACACCGGAGAGGTTCGCCGAGCGCCAGGCCAAGGCCGAGACCCGCTTCCTGGCCAAGGTTGAGCGGCGACATCCGCAGTTGGCCGGCCAGCCAGTCGGCTCCCTGGTGGCGAGCGCCAAGCCCGGCATCCACCACCGCGACGTCGGCTGATCGGTTTCGACGAGCTCAACCAGCGCCACCCCACCCCCGCTGGTTGAGCAGCGGCGAAGCCGCGTGTCGAAACCCCGAACCTCAGTTGCAGACGGTCTCGTGCAGATCCAGCTCGGGAAGCTGCCGCTCGGCCTCGGCCACCACGAAGCGCCACAGATTGTCGGCCGCGGGGGTGAGCACGCGTCGACTCATCCGTACCACCAGCCAGTTGCGGCAGATCGGCAATCCGTTCACCCCCAGGACGGCCAGACGTCCGTCGGCGATCTCGCCGGCCACCGTGTGACCGGAGATCAGCGCCACCCCCATACCGGCCATCACCGCTTGCTTGATGGTCTCGTTCGAGCTCAGCACCATGGCGATGTTGGGCTCACGGCCAGCGGTGGCGAACAGCGAGTCCAGATGCAGCCGGGTGCCCGACCCGTGCTCGCGGGCCAGCACCGACTCCTCGGCCACCGTCGCGAAGTCCAAGGGACGTCCGGTGCGCGCCTGTTCGACGACCAGCCGATGGTCGGGCGCGGCGATGATCACATACGGGTGCTTGCCGAAAGCCTCGGCATGCATCTGAGCCGCAGCGGGCGGACGTCCCATCACCGCCAGGTCGACCTCGAAGCTCTCCAACCAGGCCAGCACCTCGTCGCGGTTGCCGATCTTCAAGGTGATCCTGATGCCGGGGTGTGCCCGCTGGAAGGCGGCCAGCACGAACGGCGCGTAGTACTTCGCGGTGCTCACCGCCCCCAAGGTGACGTGACCGCTGCCGGCCGTCCGCAGGGTCTGCAGTTGCTCGGCCGCATCGGCCAGCTCGGCCTCGACCCGATGCGAGGCCTCCACCAGGATTCGCCCGGCCTCGGTGGCGTGCTGCCCGCCCGGGCCCCGCTCGATCAGGGGCAGTCCCACTTGGCGTTCGAGCAGCCTCACCTGTTGGGCGATCGCCGGCGCGGTCAGATGGAGTTGCTCGGCGGCCGCGGCCAGCGAGCCGGTCTGCACCACCGAGCTGAGGAAGCGGAGTTGCCGCCGGGTGACATCCTTCATGGCGAACCATAGTATCTCTTTGCTTGTGCGAAAAGAACTGTGCCTTCCCTTTCGTATCGCGGCCCCCGACACTGGTTCACATGCACAGCGATCAGATGTCCTTGGCCGCCACCCTGGAGACGTGGAGTGGCGATTCTGACGAGCGTCAGCGCTTGTCAGCCATCATCAATGCGCTGGCTGAGGCCGGGGTCCGGCTGTCGAAGGCGATCGCCATGGCCGCCCTGGAGCCGCCGGCCGTCGCCGTGGCTCCCGCTGAGAGCGACGGCACCAACGCCAGTGGCGACGAACAGAAGCCGATGGACCTCTACGCCGACAAGGTGGTGCTGGACGCGCTGACCGGGCTGGACGTGGCCGCGTTCTGCTCCGAAGAGGCGGACGAGCCGGTCAACCTGCGCGCCGGTGGCAGCTACGTGGTGGCCGTCGACCCGGTGGACGGCTCGTCCAACCTGGACGTGAACGCGCCGGTCGGCACCATCTTCGCGATC
>JAJTBJ010000103.1 GCA_021286985.1 Propionibacteriales bacterium
CCGCACCAGATCCAGACCATGCTCCAACGGCGTGGAATAGCGGGCGACATAGATGGGCTTGTCGTCGGCCAGCCACTTGTCGAAGGCCTCACCCCGGTCCGCCACATAGCCCAACTCGACCATGGCGTCGGCGAAATGCGGACGGCCCACCGAGGGGCTGTCACCGACATGCCGGGCGAGCACCTCTTCAGGAATCGGCATGTCGTGTTCGGCCAGCCGGGCCAGCATGGTCGGCACCCGCTCGGCGCGTCCGGCCCGATTGCGGGCCAGTTCTGCGGCCAGCGCAGGGTCGTCGGGTCGACAGCCGTAGGCCAGCAGGTGGACCGAGTTGCCCCGCACCTCGCAGGAGATCTCGATCCCCCGCAGCACCCGGACGCCGGCGGCTTCACCGGCCTCCCGCGCCGCCTGCCAGCCATCCGTGGCGTCGTGGTCGCACAAACCGATCACGTCCAGCCCGCCGGCAGCGGCCGCAGCCACGAGTTGGGCAGGGGAATCAGTACCGTCCGACACCGTGGTGTGGACGTGCAGGTCGATCTTCATTCGCTCAGCATCGCTCTCAGTTGGCTCAGCCCGACGTTCATCTTCGCCACGTCGGGGGTGCCGTCGCATACCTGGCGAATCGTCGACACCCGGCCTGCCATGGCGGGGTGCGTCGAGACCCAAGCCGCCACGACCGTCCCTGCCATGGCGTGCGCGTCAGCACTTCCGAGTACCTTAGCGGTCAACTCAGCATGTGCAGACAATAGTTCGTCACGAAGTGCCGCACGGGCCATCGCATCCCAGCGCACCTGACGCGGCAGACCGTCGACTCCACCGAACAGCAGGTCCAGCCCGAGCGCGTCACCGAGGCGGTAATGCACCTCGGCCACCCGGACCACCGGCAGGTTCAACCGGTGCGCCACCTCGACCACGCTCAACAAGGTGTGCGCCTGACCAGAAGTGCTCAGATTCTCGGCCAACTCCAGCGGGACGCCCGCGTCGATCCAGGCCCGGGCATGGGCCACCTGGGCATGGGCATCGGCTCCGGCCAGCAACCCGGCCAGCATCGGACGCAGTTCGGCGACCGCCGGACCGTACTCGGCCACTGCCGCAGCGACGTCGAGCGGCGCCTGCTCGTGGTGCAGCAGCCACCGGGTGCCGCGCTCCACCATCCGCAGCAGCGCCACTCGCAGTTCGGTGGCCAGTTCGGCGGGCAACTCGCTGCGGCGCAGCCGCACCTCGTCCAGACCGACGTTGAAAATGGCCCGGGACGCCAGCTGGGCTCGAATGATGTCCGCCACTCCGGCACCGGTTTCACTGGCCAATCGGTGATAGGCGGTGATGCCCTGGGAGTTCACGAAGCGATTCACCGCGACCGTGGTGATGATCTCCCGACCCAGCCGATGGCCCGGAATGATGTCGGCGAACCGATCGCGCAGCGGCTCGGGGAAGTACTGCATCAACCGGTCGGCCAGGTAGGGATCCTCGGGCAGGTCGGTGGCCAGCACCCACTGCTTGAGAGCGATCTTGGTGTAGGCCAGCAGGGTCGACAGCTCCGGGCGGGTCAGCATGGCGCCACTAGCGATTCGGGACGCCATCTCTTCACTGCTGGGCAGGAACTCCAACTGCCGATCCAGGATGCCGTCGCTGACCAGGCTGGCCATCCAGGACTCCAGTTGCCCCATCAGCCGCTCCGACCGCAACTCCGAGTTCGACAGAGCCAGGTTCTGGTCCAGGTTGTGCGCCAGCACCAACTGCGCCACCTCGTCGGTCATCGATGCCAGCAGCTCGTCGCGTTCGGCGATGGTCAGTTTCCCGGAGCTGACCGGGTCGCTGAGCAGGATCTTGATGTTCACCTCATGGTCGGAGGTGTCCACGCCGGCCGAGTTGTCGATGAAGTCGGTGTTGATCCGGCCGCCGTTGCGCGCGTACTCCACCCGTCCCAGTTGGGTGCAGCCCAGGTTTCCGCCCTCGGCCACACACCGGGCGCGCAGCTGGCCCCCGTCCACCCGGACGGCGTCGTTGGCCTTGTCGCCGACCATGGCGTGAGTTTCGGCGGCCGCCTTCACGTAGGTGCCGACGCCGCCGTTGAAGACCAGGTCGACCGGAGCGGTCAGGATCGCGGAGATCAACTCGTTGGGACGCAGGCTGGTCACCGCATCGGCCAGCCCCAGGGCGGTGCGCACCTCAACCGAAATCGGCACCGACTTGGCGTCGCGGCTGTACACCCCGCCGCCGGCCGAGATCGGCTGGTAGTCGGCCCACGTCGAGCCGGGCAGGGCAAACAGACGCTGCCGCTCGGCGAAGGCCAGTGCCGGATCGGGATCGGGATCGAGGAAGATGTGCAGGTGGTTGAACGCCGCCACCAGCTTGATCTTGTCCGAACACAACATTCCGTTGCCGAACACGTCACCGGCCATGTCGCCGATACCCACGCAGGTGAACTCATCGGTCGCCGGATCCAGCCCCATCTCAGCGAAGTGCCGTTTGACCGATTCCCAGGCGCCGCGGGCGGTGATGCCCATCGCCTTATGGTCGTAGCCGGACGAGCCGCCGGAGGCGAAGGCGTCGCCCAGCCAGTAGCCGCGACGAACCGAGATGTCGTTGGCCAGATCGGAGAAGGTGGCAGTGCCCTTGTCCGCGGCCACCACCAGGTAGGGGTCGTCGCCGTCGTAGCGCAGCACATTCTCCGGCGGCACCACCACGCCGTCGACGATGTTGTCGGTGACGCTGAGGAGGGCGTCCACGAACAGCTGGTAGCAGGCCACCCCCTCCGCCTGACGTGCGGCCCGATCCATCGACGCCGTCAGTCGCAACGGCACAAAGCCGCCCTTGGCGCCGACCGGCACGATCACGGTGTTCTTCACCATCTGGGCTTTGACCAGGCCCAACACCTCAGTGCGGAAGTCCTCCAGTCGATCCGACCAGCGCAACCCGCCGCGGGCGACCGCACCGAAGCGCAGATGGACGCCCTGGACCCGCGGGGAGTAGGTGAAGATCTCGAACGCCGGCCGCGGCTGCGGCAGCAACTCCAACTCCGAGGGGCGCAACTTGATCGCCAGCACCGGGTTGTCGGTGAACGCGTTGGTGCGCACACAGGCCTTGATCACCGCTCCCATGGCCCGCAGGATGCGGTCGTGGTCGAGGCTGGCCACCGCGTCCAGGTGCTCGTCCAGCCGGACGAAGCTGGCCTCGACGGCGGCAGCGCGCTCGTCGGCATCGGTGAAGGCGGCCGGATCGAACTTGGTTTCAAAGGCGGCGACCAGTTCGGCGGCGATCTGCGGGTTGGCGTTCACCGCGGCCGACATGTAGGTCTGGCTGAACGGCACCCCGGCCTGCTGCAGGTAGCGCAGGATCGTGCGCAGGTAGGTGACCTGCTGCCAGGTCAGCTCTGCCGGTACCACCAGTTTGTTGAGCTGGCCCGGCTCGCAACGTCGGCTCCAGGATGCGTCGAAGGCGTCGGCGAACCGCTGCCGGGCCTCCGCATCCCAAGTCGCACCCTCGGGCAGCCGCAGCCCGAAGTCGTAGACCTGGACGCGCTGGCCGCGCAGCTCCCAGGTGTAGGGGTTCTCGTCGACCACTTCGGCGCCGAGCACGCCCAGGTGGGGCATCACCCGGGCCAGGCTGATTTCGGCGTGGGTGAACACCTTCAACCGCAGATCAGCCGGATCCTCGGGGTCGGTGACGGTGGTCATCAACATGCTCAGGTCGTCGGAGCCGGTGAGCCGATTAGCCCGCAACAAGTCGGCCACGGCCTCGGCTGGGCTGTAGTCGGCCTCATAGGCGCCGTCGAACTCCACTCCCCTGGCTTCGCTGGGCAGCACGGCGGCCAGTTCGGCGAACTGGTCCTCCCAGCTCATCGCGGACGCCTTCACTTCAGCGGTGAGCGCGTCCACGTCCGGGTCGGCAGGGGCGTCCGCGCCGAGCCGGATCACGAAGAACAACCTGGTCAGCACCGACTCGCTGACCAAGGTGCGGTATTCAACCTCGGCCCCGCCCAGGCGACTCATCAGGATCTCCTGGATCCGCAAGCGGGTCGCGGTGTCGTAACGGTCGCGGGGCACGAACACCAACGCGGTGACGAAGCCGCCATAGCGGCTACGGCGAAGGAACACCCGCACCTGGCGGCGTTCGCGAATGCCGGTGATCGCACCGATGGTGTGCGACAGCTCCTCGACGCCGGCTTCGAAAAGCTCATCGCGCGGGTAGTTGGAGATCACCTGGCGCAGCGCGTTCCAGCCGTAGGAGTGCGGCTCGAAGCCGCTGATCTCCAACAGCCGGGCCGACTTCTCGGCGAGCACGGGGACGTTCTCCAGCGCATCGTTGTAGGCACTGGCGGCGAACAGACCCAGGAAGCGATGCTCCTCGACCAGCGCGCCATCCTCGGCGTAGCGGCGCACGGCCACATGGGTCAGGTAGGCCCGCCGGTGTACCGGCGAGCGGCGCCGATCGCGGACCACCACCAGCGGGTCGCGCTCGTCCGGGGCGGGCAGATTCACCCGATCGACGGCGTCCTCTCCCCGCAAGATTCCCAGTTGGCTGCCCGGGGTCGGGGTGAGCGCAGCGGTATCACCGGTGTAGTGGGCATAGCCGACGAACACGAAGTGGCCATCGGCCATCCAGGTCAGCAGCTGAGCTGCCGCCGCAGAGTCTGGATCGTCGCCGAGTTCGGCCACCGCTTCCCGACAGCGATCAACCATCGGCAACCAATCAGCAACCGTGATTGCCACGGTCGCAAACGCCCGGCGCAGCCCGTCGAGCAGATCGCCGCCGAGCTCATCGGCCGAATGACCCAGCGGCGGGTACATCTCCAGCACGATCCACGCCTCGGTATCGGCCTCGGCACCGCCGACCAGACCCTGCAGGGCCCCGTCGGCGTCACGGTGCACTGCCGGCGTCGGATGGAACAGCCCGCGCAGGCTCCAGTCCTGGCTGGTCAACTCCATGATCGCGGTGTCGACCAGGAACGGCTGATCGTCGGTGATCACCAACGCCAGGGTCGAACCGCGCGCGTCCCACTCCTGCGGGGTGAACAGCCGCAGCGCGACCTCTCCACGCCGCCGGACGGCGCCCAACTCCAGATGGGCGGCCGCAATGGCCGCCAGCGAGATGGGATCCAGTTCGGCCAACTCCGAATCGGGGATCTGCGCCACGTAGGCGCCGATCAACTCCGACTGATCGTTGGTGGTGTTCTGGGTGGCCTGCGATAGCAGGGCCCTACGCAGGCCAGATGATGCCCGCGACGCCAGTGTGGACAATCACAGCTCCTTCGCCGATTAGGTCTTTGACAGCCTATCCAGCCAGCATTGGCTTATGCAGATCCACGCCAGCAACGATTTCGCAGCACCTTCGGATGCGGTTTTCGCAATGCTCACCGATCGGGTGTTCCTGCGAGCCAACGCGCTGGCCACCGAACCCCTCGAACATGAGGTCTCCGTCGACGGCCTGACTACCACCACGCGTCGTGTCATGCCTAGTCCGAGCGTGGTCGCCCGATTCACCGGGCCCACCCTCGCCGTAGTCGACGAAATCCGCTGGGACCCGCCGAACGGCTCGGTGTGCACCGGAGTAGCCACCATCACCGTCGAAGGAATGCCCGCCGGACTGGTCGGGACGGTGCGGTTGAGCCCCGGAGGTCGCGGCACCGTCCTGGACTACGCCGGGGAGCTGACCGTGGACGTCCCGCTGCTGGGTCCGAGCCTGGCCAAGCAGGCCGCGCCGGTGCTGTTGGAGGCTTTGGCCACGCAGCAGCAGGTCGGCGACGCCTACCTCGCTTCGACCACTTCGGAGTAGGTCAAACTGCTACTGACTGCGCAGTCAGGAGCCACTTCGACGCCGATTACGAGATCCGGCGCCCAGCATTCGAGATGTGCCGGGTGGGACGGCCGCCGCAACCGCGGTTCGCAGAAGGCTAGGCGCTGCACGTCCGCACCCAACAGAAGGACCTATTCGATGGCGAAGGTGACTTTCTTCTCCGGCCAGCAGCTGCCGCTGGAGATGCACAAGGTACGAATCATCCAGAAACTCAACCTGTTGCCCATCGAGGAGCGGCAACGTGCCATCGCCGGGGCCGGCTACAACACCTTCCTGCTACAGAACACCGATGTGTTCCTCGACATGCTCACCGACTCCGGCGTGAACGCGATGAGCGACCAGCAGCAGGCCGCCATGCTGATCGCCGACGACGCCTACGCCGGCTCGGCCACCTACACCCGGTTGTACGACAAGCTGGTCGAGCTGTTCGGGATGACCTACTTCCTGCCCGCCCACCAGGGCCGCGCCGCGGAGCACATTCTGAGCAAGTCCCTGGTGAAGCCCGGCACCTACGTGCCGATGAACTACCACTTCACCACCTCCAAGGCGCACGTCACCGAGATGGGCGGCGAAGTGCTGGAACTGATCACCGAGGCCGGCCTGGAAGTCACCTCCGACGACCCGTTCAAGGGCAACTTCGACGTCGCCGCGCTGAAGGCGTTGATCGACGACAAGGGCGCCGAGGCGATCGCTTACGTCCGGATCGAAGCCGGCACCAACCTGATCGGCGGCCAACCGCTGAGCCTGGCGAACTTCCGCGAAACCACCCAGCTATGCCGCGACCACGGCATTCTCACGGTGCTGGACGCGTCCCTGCTGGCCGACAACCTGCACTTCAACAAGACCCGCGAAGCCCAGTGCGCCGACATGAGCATCCCGGAGATCACCCGAGCGATCGCCGACTGCTTCGACATCATCTACTTCTCCGCTCGCAAGCTCGGCTTCGGCCGTGGCGGCGGCATCTGCATCCGCGACGAGGCGCACTACAAGCAGATGCGCGCCCTGGTGCCGATGTTCGAGGGCTTCCTCACCTACGGCGGCATGTCGGTGCGGGAAATGGAGGCGATCACCGTCGGCCTGGACGAGACCATGGACGAGGACATGATCAACCAGGGTCCGCTGTTCATCGAGCACATGGTCAACGAACTGGACGCCCGCGGCATCCCGGTGATCACCCCGGCCGGCGGCCTGGGTGCCCACATCGACGCCATGCGATTCCTGCCGCACGTCCCGCAGCAGCAGTACCCGGCCGGCGCCTTGGCCGCCGCGCTCTACCTGGCCTCCGGCGTCCGCGGCATGGAGCGCGGCACCCTGAGCGAGCAGCGCGATCCCGACGGCACCGAACCGATGGCCAACATGGAACTGGTGCGACTGGCCCTGCCGCGACGGGTCTTCACGCTCAGCCAGGTCAACTACGCCATCGACCGCATCGACTGGCTCTACCAGAACCGCGATCTGGTCGGCGGTCTGCGTTTCGTCGAAGAGCCAGAGATCCTGCGCTTCTTCTACGGCCGACTCGAACCGATCGGCGACTGGGTCGAGAAGCTCACCGAGGCCTTCCGCCGCGATCTGGGCGACAGCCTGTAGCCCCCATCGATCACCGCTCAGTGGCGCACCGGGACGGTTCCTGGTGCGCCACTGGCGTTACAGGCGACGATCGGCGCCGGCACCGAACCCGAGAACGGCTTGGACGATCGCGATGGTGGCCATCACCGCGAGGACCACGCCCCAGTTGGTGGCCGCGGCCAGCGCACCGGCGGCCACCGGCCCGACAGCGGCGATCAGGTAGCCCATCGACTGCGCCATTCCGGCCAGCCGGACGGTGTCGCGCGGGCCGGACGTGCGCAGCGGGGCCATCGCCAGACCCAGGGAGAACGACGCGCCGGACGCGGCGCCGGCCAACGCAGCCCAGACCCAGACCGCGTCGGGGGCGATGACCGCTCCTGTGATCGCGGCGGCCAGGATCAGCCCGCTCCCGGCGTTCAGGAGGCGTTGATCAGCCAGTCGATCAGCCCACGCGGTGGCCACCGGGCCGAAGGCCGTGCCGACGATTTGAAAGACGAACAACAACCAGCCCGCCTCAGCGACCGGCACCCCCCGGCTGATCGCCATGGTCGGCAGCCAGGTGGCCGCCACATAGAAGGCCATCGCCTGGAGGCCGAAGAACCCGGTCACCTGCCACGCCAGGCCCGAACGCCACACCGATGGCACTGCCGAGGTGTCCTGCCGCGTTGCCGCCACGGGGGAATCGGCACGCCCCAACAGCAGCCACACCACCAGCGCCACGACCGCGGGCACCACCCACACCGCCAGCCCCGGACGCCAGCCGCCCAGGCCGTGCGCGAGCGGAGCAGACAGCCCAGAGCCGAATGCCGCCGCGATCCCCATCACTGCGGCGTAGAGGCCGGTGGCCAACGACACCCGATCCGCGAAATCCCGCTTGACCAGGCCGGAGACGACCACGTTGCCGATCGCGATGAACACTCCCACCACAACGGTGCCGACCCACAACCAGCCCGGGCCCGGCAGCGAGCGGGTGAGGATGCCGATGATGATTCCGGCCAGCGCCAGACTGGTCACCGTCCGACGACCCAGCCGTCCGGTCAGGGCGTGTACCAGCGGTGAGGCCGCGGCGAACGCCAGCAGCGGAATCGCCCCCAGCACGCCCTGCGCCTGCGGCCCCAGATCGAGGTCGGCGCTGATCTGCGGCAGCACCGGCCCGACCGACGTCAGCGCCGGGCGCAGACACAGCGCCACCAGCAGCACCGCGATCAACGCGGCGGGCCCACCGGTACGCGCCGGCTGTGCAGAATCGGACATGGCCGGGAGCGTAACTCACC
>JAJTBJ010000104.1 GCA_021286985.1 Propionibacteriales bacterium
GACTGGCGGATCATGGCCGGCATCGAGGCGTCCACGATCACATCGGAGGGCACGTGCAGGTTGGTGATGCCGCGATCGGAGTCGACCATCGCCAGCGCCGGGCCGGCGTCGATGGCGGCGTCGATCGCCGCCTTGATCTCGGCACCGTTTTCCAGCGCGTCCAGGCCGGCCAGGATCGCACCCAGACCGTTGTCGGCCGACAGGCCGGCGGCAGCCAGCTGGTCGCCGTAGGTCTCGAAGACCGGAGCCAGGAAGCGGGTCACCACGTGGCCGAACATGATCGGGTCGGAGACCTTCATCATGGTGGCCTTCAGGTGGACGCTGAACAGCACGCCTTCGGCCTTGGCCGCGGCGATCTGCTCGTCGAGGAAGGCGTCCAGAGCGGCGACGTTCATGAAGGTGCCGTCCAGCACCTCGCCGGCCAGCAACTTCACCTTGGTCAGCTCGGTGGTGCCCTCAGCCGAAATCAGCTGGATGGTCACGGTGTCCTCAGCCGGGGAGACGAACGACTTCTCGTTGGAGTAGAAGTCGTCGTGGCCCATGGTGGCCACCCGGGTCTTGGAGTCGGCAGTCCAGGCGCCCATCCGATGCGGATGCGAACGGGCGTAGTTCTTCACCGACAGCGGCGCCCGACGATCGGAGTTGCCTTCGCGCAGCACCGGGTTCACCGCGCTGCCCATGGCCTTGCCGTACCGAGCCTTGGCGTCACGCTCGGCATCGGTGGCGGGATCGTCGGGGTAATCGGGCAGGTCGTACCCGAGGGCCTGCAGTTCGGCGATGGCGGCCTTCATCTGCGGCACCGAAGCAGAGATGTTCGGCAGTTTGATGATGTTGGCTTCCGGGGTCTTTGCCAGCGCGCCCAGCTCGGCGAGGTCGTCAGCCTGCCGCTGCGCCTCGGGCAGGACGTCGGAGAAGGCGGCGATGATCCGGCCGGCCAGCGAGATGTCGCGGGTCTCCACGTCCACCCCCGCAGCACCGGCGAAAGCCTTGATGATCGGCAGCAACGAGTGCGTCGCCAACATGGGCGCCTCGTCGGTGTAGGTGTAGATGATCTTGGACATCCGCAGATCCCTTCTGGCCAGTTCCTCGATGTCGAACGATATTGGCTACGCCCATTCTCGGGCGAGTCAGCAGTCCTACCTTCCAGCAAACAGCCTCGCCACCCCAATCTTCACCAAGGTGGAACATGCGAACATGGCCCCGGTTTCGACACGGCCGCTCCGCGGCCTGCTCAACCAGCGAGGGCAGCGTGGCCGGCTCGCTATGCCGTGGTGTAGCTCCAGCGGCTGGGGCGTCCGTCGACGTAGGGCATGACGCCGTGGAAGACCGGGCCGTCGCCGAACAGGAGTGGCAGCCAGTGGCGGTCGCCTTCCCACATCGGCAGGTCGCCGAGCGCGTCGAGGTCGTGCCAGACCAGCGGGCCGTCGGAGTTGTGATCAGGGACGGTGCCGGTGTAGGCGTCGATCACGAAGATGAAGCCGAACCAGTCCTGCCCGCCGACCCCGAAGCCCGGCCAGGAGACCGTGCCGCGCAGCCGAGCCGAGGTCACCTCGATGGTGGCCTCTTCGCGAAGCTCGCGGCACAGGCTGGAGTAGATGTCCTCGTCGGCTTCGAGCTTGCCGCCCAGGCCGTTCCATTTGCCCTGATGCTCATCACCGGCGCGAGTGCGATGTACCAGCAACACCTGACGGCGATCCTCGGAGACGACATAGCCGAGGGTGCCGATGATCGGGGTGAACATCTCAGGCCAGCACCGTCGAGATCGGCATCCCCGAGTCCGCCCCGATCTCCAGACTGGACGGACGCCGTCCCGCACTCACCACTTCGGCGCCGAGCACCGCGATCATCGCGCCATTGTCGGTGCACAACGCCGGACGCGGTCGCCGCAGCGTGATCCCGGCGGCAGCGGTGCGTTCCTCCAACAGCCCACGCAAGCGCGAGTTGGCGGCCACTCCCCCGCCGAGCAGCAAGGTGTCCACGCCGAGGTACTCACAGGCGTCCACCGCCTTGGCGGTAAGCACGTCGGCCACCGCCTCCTGGAAGGAGGCAGCCACATCGGCCAGCGGAATCTCACGGCCGGCCAGCCGCTCGGTCTCCACCCAGCGTGCGGTCGCGGTCTTCAGCCCGGAGAACGAGTAGTTGAACCGGTGCTTGGCCTGGTCCTTCTGCGCGGTCAGGCCGCGCGGGAAGCGGATCGCCTTCGGATTGCCCTCGGCGGCCAGCTTGTCGATCACCGGCCCGCCGGGGTAGCTCAGGTCGAGCACTCGGGCCACCTTGTCGTAGGCCTCACCGGCAGCATCGTCGATGGTGGCGCCGATCTCGGTGATGTCGGCGGTGATGTCACCCACCCGCAACAGCGAAGTGTGCCCTCCGGAGACCAGCAGGGCCGCGCACGGCTGGGGTAGCGGCCCGTGATCGAGCAGGTCGACCGCCACGTGGCCGATCAGGTGATTCAGCCCGTACAGCGGCTTGTTCAGGGCCACCGCCAACGCCTTGGCCGCGGCCAGCCCGACCACCAGCGCACCGGCCAGGCCCGGCCCGGCGGTGACCGCGATCCCGTCCACCTCGGACAGGTCGATGTCGGCCGCAGCGGTCGCCCGGCGCAAGGTGGGAATCAGCGCCTGCAGGTGTGCGCGGCTGGCCACCTCCGGCACCACCCCACCGAAGCGGACGTGCTGGTCGACGGAGGAGGCGACCTCGTTGGCCAGCAACTCATGGCCGCGGACGATCCCGATCCCGGTTTCGTCGCAGCTCGATTCGATTCCCAGAATGAGCGGACCCGTCATCGGCCCAGCGCCCACGCGTCGTCGTCTTCGCCGAGAGGCCGCAGCATCACGTAGGCATCGTGGCCAGGCCCGTAGTAGTCACGGCGGCAACTGATCTTGTCGAAGCCGAGGCGGTGATACAGCGCGACGGCAGGCACGTTGTCGGTGCGCACCTCCAGCAGCATCCGGTTGGCGCCCAGCGCCTCAGCCCACTCCACTCCGGCCCGCACCAGCGCGGCACCGATACCTCGGCCGCGGGCCTGCGGATGCACCACCACCCGCTGCAGGTCAGCCATGTCCTCGGCCACGGTGAACGTGGCCACGCCCAGCAGTTGGCCGTCGGCGTCAGTGTTGGTGAGCACCAGGTGATCGGGAGCGGCGAGCTCGTCGGCCCACAAGGAATGGGACCACTGCTCGCCGGGAGCGAAGCCGTCCTGCTCGAGGGCCAAGATGCCGTCGAGGTCAGCCGCGCTTGCGTGCGTGATGATCATCGCGGTCCCATCATCCCAATCCGGGCGGTAGTGATGGTGGATTTTCGGGTCGTGGGCACCTCCGCGTCGGGACGACGCAGGTACAGCGGCTCCAATCCTTCCTCGGTCAGGCGCTCGGACGCTGCAGCCATCACCGCGGCGTCAAGGGCGTCCGGACCATCGCAGGAGCGCCCGGTCAGGGTCGCCCCCGGACCGGCCAACGGCAGGACGGGGACGGCGTCGGCAGCGGTGACGAACGGGCCGTCGACCCGCTGACCATCACCGCTGTAGCGCGCCCAATAGACCTCTTTGCGGCGGGCATCGGCGACCACGACGAACTCGACCGGAGCGGAGCCCTCATCAGCCCATTCACGGGCGATCACGTCCAAGCTGCACACCCCGCGGACCGGCACGCCGAGCGCTTCGGCCAGCACTTCGGCCGCAGCCACACCGACGCGCAACCCGGTGAACGGACCCGGTCCGACCCCGACCACCACCCCGGTCAGCTCCGACAGCCTCACCCCGGCCTCGGCCACAACCTGTTGCACCAGCGGCAGCAACTGCTCGGCGTGGGCACGCCGATTCTCCACTGCTGCGGAGGCCACCGGACGGCCGTCGCGGGCCACGCCTGCGCGCACGTCGGTGGCGGTGTCGATTCCCAGAATCAGGCTCATCGTTGCTCCCACTCCTCGCGCAGCCCGGCCCAGCGCGGACCGACCGGGGTCAGGAAGATCCAGCGGGTCTCGTCTTCGGGGTCGAGCCCACGACGGATGTCGATCTCCAGCCGCTCATCGCTGAGCCCCTCGGCCAACCCCGCGCCCCATTCGACCAGGGTCACCGAGTCGGCCACCGAATCGTCCAGATCAAGATCGTCCAGCTCGGCCGCCGAGCCGAGCCGGTAGGCGTCCACGTGCACCAGGTCGGGCCCGCCGACGGTCGAGCGATGGACGCGGGACAGCACGAAGGTGGGCGAGATCACCGCTCCCGAGACCCCCAGCGCTTCGCCGAGGCCCTGGGTGAGGGTGGTCTTACCCGCGCCCAACTCCCCCGACGCGATCAGGACGTCGCCGGCCCGCACCAGCTGCGCCAGCCGCCGTCCGACCTGCTGGGTGTCCTCGGCGGTGGCGGCGGTGATGCACAGCGGCAGTTCCCGCGCCAAGGTCAGGCTGGTGCCCACCCGTGCGACCTCGACGAAGCCGTGCCGCTGCCACCAGGACACCACTTGCGGGAACTCGGCGCGGGCCACCAACTCGACCCGGTGGACGGCCTGGCCGGTGAGCTCTTCGAGCACGACGGTGACCATCGCCGAGGCGATCCCCAGCCGCTGGAAGGACGGCCGCACCGACACCCGATGCACGCCGGCGACATCGTTGGCGATGCTGACGATGACCACCCCGGCAGGCTGATCATCGACCAGGGCGAATACTCCAAAGCCGCCCGCCAACGCGGCCCGCACCCCCTCGGGGGTCTCGGCCAGCGCCGGCGGCGGCGGATCCACCTGCGGCCGCGCGCCGAAGGCGTCCAGAATCACCGCACAGATCGCGTCGGCATCACCAGGCTCAGCGGTCACCAACTGCAGCCGTCTGCCGTCACCGAGGACGCTCTCGGCCAGCACATCGCGCTGCATGGTCACCTTCCCGCACCGATGACTTCTCGGCGCGAACGCCGACGATTCTACGTCTCCTGCGTGGTTCCCCATGCCGCAACCAGCTCCGGGAGCCAGCGCACCAACTCCTGCGGCGGCACTGGCCCGGGGTGCTCAGCGGCGATCATCGCCTGGGCCGACGCGCCGACCACCGCGGCTGTTATCGCCGGTAGACCGGCCGCCAGCAAGGCGCCGCAGATACCGGCCAGGACGTCGCCTGAGCCGGCTTGGGCCGTCCAGGACGGTCCGGGCACGGCCACCTGGACGGTGCGCTCTGCCGGGGTGGCCACGTACTGGGTGGCGCCTTTGAGCAGCACCGTGCAGCCGGTCTGCTCGGCCGCCCGGCGCACCGCAGCCAGCGGGTCGGTGGTCACCGCTCCTCGATCAACGCCCAACAGGAAGGCCAACTCACCGGCATGCGGGGTGAGCAGGATGTCGGGCCGACCTGGCCCGGCCAGATGCCGCAGCCCGTCGGCGTCGATCACCATCGGCACCCCGGTGGCCATGGCCCGGGTGAGTACCTTGCCGTCCTTGCGCTCACCCCAGCCTGAGCCGATCACCAAGGCCTGCACCCGCCCGGGTGCGGCGACCACATTGGGCAAGGCGGTCAGCACGCGTCCGCCCACGGTGGCCGGACCGAGGTAGCGCACCATGCCGGCACCGGCGTAGGTGGCCCCGGTGGCGCTCAATACGGCCGCTCCGGGGTAGTCCGGCGAACCGGTGTCGAGGCCGACCACGCCGCGGGCGTACTTGTCGGCGGTCGGCGACGGCGTCGGCCAGGCGGCAGCCACCTCATCGGGCTCCCAGCAGCGCACCTCCGCCTCGCCGAGTTCCAGGCCGATGTCGACCAGTTCGATCTCGCCGCAAGCCTGCGCGGCGGGCTGCAGGAGGTGGCACAACTTGTAGCCGCCGAAGGTCACGGTGAGGTCGGCGACGAAATGCGGGGCCTCAGCGAACGGCGGCTCCGGGGCCAGCCCGGACGGCACGTCGACCGCCACCACTGGCGTCCCGGACGCCTGGCAGGCAGCTGCGAAGTCGGCGACCGGTTCGCTCAATCCCGGGCGTGAGCCGATCCCGGCCACCCCGTCGACCACCACGTCCCAGTCCGCCAGCCGGGCGATGGCCGCGGCGGCGTCCACCTCACGTCCACCGGCGGCCCGCAAGGCCGCCCAGCCAGCGGCATGGACGTCCGTCCCCGTGCGCCAACAGTGCACCTGCACCCCCCGGGCGGCCAGGCGCAGGCCGGCGAACAGCGCATCGCCGCCGTTGTTGCCCGACCCGACCACCAGCAGCACCTTGGCGCCGTATGCGCCGTCGAGGCGGCGCAGGATCGCCGCTGCCAGCCCGGCAGCGGCGCGCTGCATCAACACATCGGGATCGATGGTGGTGAAGGCGGCCTGTTCGGCCGCGCGCACCTCAGCGACCCGGTAGCCGTCCATCAGGCCTCGCAGACCACCATGGCCGCGGCCACGCCGGCGTCGTGGGAGATCGAGAGGAACACCTTGGTCACGCCGAGTTCAGCCAGGCGTGCCGCCACCGTCCCGGCGGGGACGAAGTACGGCTGGCCGGTGTCTTCACTCAGCACTTCAACGTCGGTCCAGACCAGACCCAGCGGCGCACCGACGGCCTTGGCGAGCGCCTCCTTGGCGGCGAACCGGCCGGCCAGCCGCTCGATCGGGGCGTCGGCCTCGGCAGCGGTGAACAGCCGCTCCTTGACGCCGGGGCGTTCGATCGCACGGGAGAAGCGGAAGACCTCAGTGATGTCCAAACCGATGCCGACGATCATGGGTCAATCTCACTCCACCGTGACGCTCTTGGCCAGGTTTCGGGGCTGATCGACGTCAAAACCCTTCAAGGTGGCCAGATCGCAGGCGAACATCTGCAGCGGCACCGTGGCGACCAGCGGCTGCAGGATCGTGGACACCCTCGGCAGCCGGAAGAGGATGTCGGCGTACGGCACGACCTCTTCGTCGCCGTCCTCGGCCAGGACGATGGTCAGCGCACCACGCGCCCGCACCTCCTGGATGTTGGAGACGACCTTGTCGTGCAACTGGTCGCGGCCCTGCGGCGGCACCACGACGAAGATCGGGATGCCTTCTTCGACCAGGGCGATCGGGCCGTGCTTGAGTTCGCCGGCCGGGAAGCCCTCGGCGTGCAGGTAGGCCAACTCCTTGAGCTTCAGCGCGCCCTCCAAGGCCACCGGGTAGCCGACGTGACGGCCAAGGAAGAGCACCGACTTGGTGTCGACGAAGCGGGCTGCCAGATCGGTGATCTGATCCAGCGACTCCAGCACCTGCTGGATCTTGGCCGGGGTGGCGGCGAGCTCAGTCATCACGGTGGCGATCTCGTCGCCGTACATGCTGCCGCGCACCTGCGCCAGATAGAGCCCCAGCAGATAGCAGGCTGCGACCTGGGTGAGGAAGCCCTTGGTGGAGGCGACGCCGATCTCGGGGCCGGCGTGGGTGTAGATCACCGCGTCGGACTCCCGCGGAATGGTGGCGCCATTGGTGTTGCAGATGGCGATCACCTTGGCCTTCTGCTCCCGGGCGTGCCGGATCGCCATCAAGGTGTCGGCGGTCTCGCCGGATTGGCTGATGGTGACCACCAAGGTGGAGCCGGAGATGATCGGATCCCGGTAGCGGAACTCGCTGGCGATCTCCACTTCGCAGGCGATCCGGGTCCAATGCTCGATCGCGTACTTGGCCACCATGCCGGCGTAGTAGGCGGTACCGCAGGCGACGATGATGATCTTGTCGACGCTGCGCAGTTCGCTCTCGGGGATGCGCAACTCGTCCAGCTTCAGCGCACCATCGGGGGTGAAGCGGCCCAGCAGGGTGTCGGCCACTGCCCGCGGCTGCTCGAAGATCTCCTTGCGCATGAACCAGTCGTAGCCACCCTTCTCGGCGGCCGACAGATCCCAGGTGACCTCGAACGGGTGGCTGTCGGCGGGGTTGCCGAAGAAGTCGGTGACGGTGAGGGAGGTCGCGGTGGCGTCGACGACCTGGTCCTGGCCCAACTCGATGGCGTGCCGGGTGAACTCGATGAAGGCGGCCACGTCGGAGGCCACGAAGGTCTCGCCGTCGCCGACCCCGACCACCAGCGGGGAGTTGCGACGGGCGGCGACCAGCCGTCCGGGCTGGGTGGCGTCCATGGCGACCAGGGTGAAGGCACCCTCTAGGCGCAGGCAGACCGCCCGCATGGCGTCGGCCAAGTCGGCCCCGCCGCTGACCACATCGCCCAGCAGTTGAGCGGCGACTTCGGTGTCGGTTTCGGAGTGGAACTCGACGCCCTTGGCCTGCAGTTCGGAGCGCAGCGCCGCGAAGTTCTCGATGATGCCGTTGTGGATCAGAGCGATCCGGCCACCGGCGGAAAGGTGCGGATGGGCATTGTCGTCGGTCGGGCCGCCGTGGGTGGCCCAGCGGGTATGGCCGATGCCGATGCCAGTCTTGGGCAGCGGGTCGGAGGCCAGCAGGGCGTCCAGGTTGCCGATCTTGCCGGCCTTCTTACGTACCGAGATGCCATCGGGGGTGATCACCGCAGCGCCGGCGGAGTCATAGCCGCGATACTCCATCCGTCGCAAACCTTCGACCACGACCGCATGGGCGACACGAGGACCGACATAGCCGATAATTCCGCACATACCGGTCACTGTA
>JAJTBJ010000105.1 GCA_021286985.1 Propionibacteriales bacterium
CGACCACCGGAACCCAGGAGTAACCCCAGTCCGAGTCGCCCTTGCCCTTGATCGGCAGCACCGCGTGAGCGATGCGGGGGCCGAGGTCACGAGCAGGGTTGATGGCGTAACCGGTCGGGCCACCGAGGGAGGCGCCGATGCCGACAACCAGCAGAGCAACGCCCAGGGCGCTCAGCCAACCGAGGTCGACGGACTTCACTGCGCCGGCCGCGATGATGACGAACACCAGCACGAAGGTGCCGATGGCCTCAGTGACCAGGTTCCAGCCGTAGCTGCGAATCGCCGGGCCGGTGGAGAACACGCCCAGCTTGGTGGCGGGGTCGGGCTCCTCGTCGAAGTGCTGCTTGTACGCCATCCAGGCCAGCACCGCACCCAGGAACGCGCCAACGAGCTGACCGGCGATGTAGATGCCAGCCTTGCCCCAGTCGACAGCTTCGCCCGCGGCCAGTTGCTTGGCAGCCAGGCCCAGGGTCACGGCCGGGTTCAGGTGAGCGCCCGACTTCTGGGAGACGAGAACACCGGCGAAGACTGCGAGGCCCCAGCCGAAGTTCACGAACAGGAAGCCAGTGCCGTTACCTTTCGACTTCGTCAAAGCGGTGTTGGCCACGACGCCAGCACCGAGGAGGAGCAGCATCGCTGTGCCGACTACCTCAGAGAGGAACAGAGCTCCCACTTCATTCTCACTTTCCGACACCTATTCGGCGTCAGCTTGGGCGTCCGACGTTGGACGCACTTGTTTTGTTTCCGGTCCCCGAGCTGGGGAGATGCGATGTTGTGATGCGGGCAGGCTTACCGGAAGACACGCGGAGCAGGGCCTCGCGCGTCTGTCCAGGGGGCGGGAGATGCGCCTGTGGACCAACCGGACCACAGCTGCGTCTTCCGGTAAGTCTTGGCCGACACCGGTCGCGGCTTTGCGATCGGACGGCTGCTGGGGCTGACGATGGCTGACCTAGGAACCGGCGCCCAGACCCGGTTCGGAAGGCTCGTTCTGGTTTCAACTCTGACAGCCAGAACTGACGGTGTGGAGTGCAAGGCTTGCCCAACGAAGACGACCGCAGCGGTCATGCTCATGAGGACTCCCTTGCCACTCGAACATTTCTACGGTGGCGTTGATGCGAGCGCGGTGCCACCGTTTGGCATCATCTTGCTTATCGCTGAACGCATGCGCTAGACCGGTGCACGAACGTGCACATGGAGGTGACCGGTATGAACGACCGCTACGAGGAGATGTACCAGGCGGCGTCGCGCTACTACATCCAGGGCGAGACCATGGAGAGCATCGCGCGCCAACTGAAGTTGTCACGCTCATCGGTGTCGCGGCTGCTGAAGGACGCCCGTGAGTCGGGCCTGGTGCGGATCAGCATCGCCGACCATCAGGGCTCCTCCTCACCGATGGCGGCCACGCTCGCGCAGATCTTCGGCATTCGCGTGCACATGGTCTCGGTGCGGGAGAACGCCAACGAAGCCAGCCGTTTCGATCAGGTCGCTCGACTGGCGGGCAAGCTGCTCACCGAGATGGTCGACGACCATCAGTTGATCGGCATCGCCTGGGGAGTGACGCTTTCTCACATCGTCAAACATCTGGGACGCCGTCCGTTGGTCGACGCCACCGTCGTCCAGATCAACGGCGGGGCCAATCAGCGCAGCTCCGGGATCCCCTACATCGGCGAGATCCTGCAGGCCTTCGGCGACGCCTTCGACGCCCGGGTGGTGCTGTTCCCGGTGCCGGCCTTCTTCGACTACGCCGCCACCAAGGACGCGATGTGGCGGGAGCGCTCGGTGCGCAATGTCCTGCAGATGCACGCCAACCTCGACCTGGCCGTGTTCGGGGTCGGCTCCCTGCACGGGCGCGTGCCCTCACACGTCTACACCGCGGGCTATATGGACGAGTCCGACATGCAGCAGTTGGCCGCCGACGGCGTCGTCGGCGATGTGTGCACCGTGCTGCTCCGTGAGGACGGCACCTACAACGACATCGCCTACAACGCGCGAGCCAGCGGTCTGACCCCGGCCGAGCTGCAGCGGATCCCGCGTCGACTGTGTGTGGTCGCCGATCCGTCGCGGGCCGCTGCGGTGGTGGGCGCATTGCGTGCCGGCACCGCCACCGACTTGGTGTTGGACGAAGGCACGGCTCGTGCCGTCCTCGACCGCCTGCGGCTCTGAACCCCGCCGTACTACCGATTTCCCAGGCTGTACACCTCTGCGTGCACATCTGCTACACCCGCGCTGCACAGATGGGCAAGGGCCAGGGTCTCTGCCTAGGCTGACCACAAGGCGGACGCCGTTCGCGATGCCTGAGTTCAGCGTTGAATTCAGGCTGGCGGCCGCCGGGGATCCGATCGGAGGAACGGGTGAGGAAGCTCGCTGCTGACGTCGTCGTCATCGGTGGGGGTTCAACCGGGGCCGGTGTCGTCCGCGACGTGGCAATGCGCGGCTACAGCGCCGTGCTGGTTGACCGAGCCGATCTGGGCCAGGGAACCACCGGGCGGTTCCACGGCCTGCTGCATTCGGGTGGCCGCTATGTGGTCTCTGACCCTTTGTCGGCGACCGAGTGCGCCGAAGAGAACGCCATCGTGACCCGAATTCAGTCCGCTGCAGTAGAGACCACCGGCGGCTACTTCGTCACCTGTCCCGGCGATGATGAGGGCTTCGCCGACAAGTTCCTCGCCGGCGCGGCCGCGACCGGGGTGTGGGCACGCGAGGTGCCCGTCGCTGAAGCGCTGCGCAACGAGCCGCGGTTGAACCCCGGCATCAGCCGGGCCATCGAGGTGCGCGACGGCACCGTCGACGGCTGGCAGTTGGTGTGGGGCGCGGCCAACTCGGCCCGCCAGTACGGCGCCCAGATCCTCACCTACCACCGGGTGACCAACATCGAGACCTCCGGTGGTGCGGTCACCGCCGTCCGATGCCTCGACGAGCGCCACGGTGAAGAAGTCGTCATCGACACCAACTTCGTCCTCAACTGCGGCGGCCCCTGGGCCGGCCAGATCGCCGCCATGGCCGGAGCGCACCCGGTGGAGGTCGTGCCGGGTCGCGGCATCATGATCGCGATGAACCACCGCCTGGTGAACCGCGTAGTCAACCGCTGCATCTACCCCGCCGACGGCGACATCTTGGTGCCCGCGCACACGGTCAGCATCATCGGAACCACCGACGTGAAGGTCGACGACCCTGACCGCCTGGCCATCGAGCCGAACGAGGTGCAGCAGATGTTGGACGCCGGCGAGGTGCTGGTTCCCGGCTTCCGTCAGTCTCGGGCGTTGCACGCCTGGGCCGGTGCCCGTCCGCTGATCAAGGACGACCGGGTCTCGGCCTCCGACACCCGGCACATGAGCCGCGGCATGGCGGTCATCGACCACACCACCCGTGACGGTCTGGACGGCATGCTGACCATTGGCGGCGGCAAGCTCACCACCTACCGGTTGATGGCCGAGCACATTGTCGATGCCATGTGCGACAAGCTCGGAGAGAAGCGCGAATGCCGTACCGCCACCGAGGAGATCCCGGGCTCAGAGTCCGGCCACACGCACAAGGTGACTGATCGGTTGGCCGAGCGTGAGGAGGATCGCTTCGACTCCCAGATCATCTGCGAGTGCGAGTTGATGAACCGCAAGATGCTCATCGACGCCATGGACGCCCAGCCTGAGGCCAGCTTCGACGATCTGCGCCGCCAACTGCGTCTGGGCATGGGCCCCTGTCAGGGCGGCTTCTGCAGCACCAGGGCCACCGGAATCGCGCACGCCCACGGTCGGGTGGACGCCGAACAGGCCACCGCGCTGATGCGGCTGTTCCTGAAGAACCGCTGGATCGGATTGTGGCCGATCCTCTACGGCGAGCAGGTGCGCCAAACCGCGCTCGACAACTGGATCTTCGCCACCCTCGACGTGGCCCATCTCCCCCAGCCCGAAGGTGAGGTGATCGCATGAGCCGCGCGGTCGTGATCGGGGCCGGCCTGGCCGGCCTGGTCGCTGCGAACCGGCTGGTCGATGCCGGTCTCGACGTCACTCTGCTGCACAAGGGCCTCGGCGGGCTGCAACTCGGCCAGGGTTCGATCGACGTGTTCGGCTACGCCCCCGAGCGGGTTCTGAACCCGATCAAAGCCGTGAGCCAGGTTGCGACCTCGCACCCCTACGCCGCCGCCGGCTCCGCCGCCGTCCTGGACGGCTTGGCGTACCTGAAGCAGGAGCTGCCGACCTTGTTGGTGGGCGATCCTGAAGCCAACTATCAGCTGCCCACCGCCGTCGGCTCGATCCGTCCGACCTGCCTGGCTCAGCCGAGCATGATCGCCGGCCACGTCCGCGACGGCGCCCACCTGGTGATCGTCGGCATCCGGCAGCTGAAGGACTTCCATCCCCAACTGGTCGCCGAGAACCTGGCCCGCACCGTCCTGCCCGATGGCGGACGACTGACGGCCCGGCACGTGTGGGTCGACCTGCCTGCCCGGGACGGCGAAGTGGACTCCTTCGGGGTGGGCTACGCCCGCGCCTTCGACACCGAGGCATTCCGAATCGCCTTCGCCACGGCGCTGTCGCCGCAGTTGAAGGACGATGAAGTCGTCGGGTTGCCGGCCGTGCTCGGTTTGGCCGACGTCAAGGCCTGGCGGGATCTGGCCGGCAAGCTCGGCCACCAAGTCTTCGAGATTCCCCTGCCGCCGCCGTCGGTGCCAGGGATGCGCCTCAACGAGGCCCTCACCGCGCGTGCCCGCTCCGCCGGGGTTCGGATCGTTCCCGGGGTGCGCACCACCACGTTCAGCACGGTCGCCGGCCGGGTTGCCAGTGTGACCACTGCCGCCGGCCGCACCTACTCCGGCGACGCGTTCGTGCTGGCCACCGGCGGTTTCGAGTCCGGCGCCTTGGAACTCGACTCCCACCAGGTGGTCAGGGAGACCCTGTTCGGATTGCCGCTGACCGGCGTCGGCGATGGTCCGCTGGTGCATGGCGACTACTGGGGAGCAGAGCAGCCACTGTTCCGCGTCGGAGTCAGCGTGGACGCGGCCATGCGTCCGATCGATCCCTGGGGTGCCCCCGCGTACCCCAATCTGTGGGCCGCCGGCGGCATTCTGGCCGGCGCGTCCGGCTGGAAGGAATTGTCCGGCGACGGGATCGCGGTGGCCAGCGCCGTCGCGGCCGCCGCGGCGATCACGAAGGAGTTGTCATGACCATCCCCGAGCAGCGCCTGGTCATGGGCGAGGACGGTCTGGCGTTCGCCGGACACAAGCTGTCCCGCGCCAGCTTGGACGCGTGTGTGAAGTGCACCATCTGTGAAACCGCCTGCCCGGTGTCGGCGGTGACGCCGCTGTTCACCGGCCCGAAGTTCGTCGGGCCGCAGGCCGAACGCTTCCGCAATGGCGAGTCGGTCGATCATTCGCTCGACTACTGCTCCAGCTGCGGTACCTGCACGCTGGTGTGCCCTCAAGGCGTCCAGATCGCAGAGCTGAACTCCCAGGCGCGGGCGGTGATGAAGGCCGATCACATGCCGCTGCGGGATCGACTGATCGGTCAGACCGTGCTGATGGGCACGGTGATGACACCGGTGGCGCCGATCGCTCGGGCCGCGCTGAACAACAAGCCGATCCGCAAGGTGATGGAGGCCGTGATCGGCGTCCATGCCGATGCGCCGATGCCGCCGGCCCAGTCGCAGACCTTCGAGGGCTGGTTCCGCAAGCGGCCGAAGCCGGCCGGCCCGTTCCCGCGGGGCACCTTGGTGTTCTTCCATGGCTGTGCGGGTGGCTACTTCGAGGTGGAGACGTCCAAGAAGTCCGTTGAGGTGCTGGAACACCTGGGCTACCAGGTGTTGGTGCCCAAGCAGGGATGCTGCGGCCTGGCCCAGCAGTCGAACGGCCTGTTCGACGGTGCCACCAAGGACGTCTTGAAGCTGTGCGATGACCTGCGCTCAGCCGGAACCGATTTGACGATCATCTCTTCGTCGGGGTCGTGCACCGGCATGCTGAAGCACGAAGCCCACGAGATCATGGGCGTCGACGACGAGCGGCTGCGCGATGTCGGCACCCGGATCCGCGACATCATGGAGTTCCTCTTGGAGCTGCACGATGCCGGCGAGTTGCCCACCGATTTCGCCCCGATCGAGATGACCGTGCCCTACCACGCACCCTGCCAGCTGAAGAGCCAGGGCATCGGCAAGCCGGCCATCGAGGTGTTGCGGCTGATCCCGGGGCTGACCGTGGTCGACTCCAACGCCACCTGCTGCGGCATCGCCGGCACCTACGGGCTGAAGAAGGAGAAGTACGAGATCGCCCAGGCCGTCGGCAAGCCGTTGTTCGACATGGTGAAGGCCACCAACCCCGAGCTGGCTTTGTGCGATACCGAAACCTGCCGTTGGCAGATCGAGCAGTCGTCCGGGGTGAAGACCGAGCACCCGATCTACCTGATCCATCAGGCCTACGGCCTCAGCTGATCAGCCCTGGGACGCTGGGGACGGTTCCTGGCGTCCCACCGGATCACTCCATCGCGCGCTGAACGGCCTCGGTGAGTTCCTTCCAGGACGCCACGAACTTCTCCACGCCCTCGGACTCGAGGGTTTCGAAGACGTCGACCAGGTCGACTCCGACCGCCTCGATCTGCGCCAGCACCGCAGCGGCGGCGTGTCCGTCGACGGCCAGCGGCGCCTCGACGCGTCCGTGATCGGCGAAGGCCATCAGGGTCTTTTCCGGCATGGTGTTGACCACTCCCGCGCCCACCAGGCCTGACACGTACAAGGTGTCGGAGTAGGCCGGGTTCTTGGTGCCCGTGGACGCCCACAGCGGACGCTGCCGATGGGCACCCTTGGCCGCCAATGCCTCGAATCGCGGCTCGGCGAAGAGGCGGTTCGCCTCGGCGTAGGCCACGGCCGCGTTGGCCAGCCCGGCCCGTCCGGCCAGTTCGGGGTGGCCGAGTTTCTCCAGCCGGGCGTCGACCTCGGTGTCGACCCGTGACACGAAGAACGACGCGACCGAATGGATCTTCGACAGGTCATGCCCGGCCGCAGCCGCCCGCTCCAACCCGGTGAGGTAGGCGTCGACCACTTCCCGGTAGCGATCGACGGAGAAGATCAGCGTGACGTTCACCGAGATCCCCGCCGCGATCGTCTCGGTGATCGCCGAGAGTCCTTCGCGGGTCGCCGGGATCTTGATCAGGACGTTCTCGCGGTCCACCCGGGCGTGTAAGTCGGCAGCCTGGGAAACGGTCGCGGCGGCGTCATGGGCCAGGTCGGGAGCGACCTCGATCGACACCCGACCGTCCACCCCGCCAGTGGTCTGAAAGACGGGAGCGAACACGTCGCAGGCGTCGCGGACGTCCGTGGTGGTCAGCTGCGTGACCGCCTCCGCCACCGACACCTTGCCGAGGGCCTGCAACTGCTCGGCGTAGTCGGCGGAATCCTTCAACGCGGCGGCGAAGATCGACGGATTGGTGGTCACTCCGACCACCGAGTAGTTCGCGATCAGTTCGGCGAGGTTGCCACTGGTCAGGCGGCGCCGGGACAGGTCGTCGAGCCAGACCGAGACTCCGGCCTCGGTGAGTGCCTGCAGGTTGTTGTTCATGACTGACTCCTTACCCAACGGTTCTGGTTCCAGTCTTCCTCGCCCACGCCACCACGACCATGCTCACTCCAGACCCTGCCGCCGCTCTCAGCGGCGCAATAGAGTGAGGCACCCGCCTGCCCGCAAGGAGCCGAGCCGATGTCAGCGTCGATCGCGCCACGTCCCGCGCGGCACTACCGTGCCTACCTGTTCGATCTGGACGGCACCATCTACCTCGGCGATCAGTTGCTCCCCGGTGCCCGCGAGGTGCTCACCGAGCTGCGTCGCCACGGGGTGCCGGTGCGGTTCTTGTCCAACAACCCCACCCGCGACCCCGAGCAGTACGTCACCAAGCTGGCCGGTTTGGGGGTCGCGGCCACGGTGGACGAGGTGATCAACCCGGTATTGATCACGGTGTCGTGGCTGCGAGCCAACCATCCCGACGCGGTGGTGTTTCCGATCGCGGAGGAGCCGTTGTGCGCCGCGCTGCGCGCCGCCGACATCGCGATCAGCGAGGATCCGTCCGAGATCGACATCGTGATCGCCTCCTACGATCGCGGCTTCGACTACGCCAAGCTGCAGATCGCTTTCGACGCGTTGTGGTTCCACCGTCGAGCGTTCCTGGTGCAGACCAATCCCGACCGTTACTGCCCCTTCCCTGGCGGACGCGGCGAGCCTGACTGCGCGGCGATCACCGCCGCCATCACCGCCAGCACCGGGGTGGAGTGCCGGCACAGCTTCGGCAAACCTGACCCGATCATGCTGGCCACGGCGTTGGCGACACTGCCCGGGGTGTCAGCCGAGGACGTCCTGATGGTGGGTGACCGGCTGCATACCGACATCGCGATGGCGGTCGCCGCCGGCATGGACGCTGCGCTGGTGCTTACCGGTGACACCTCCGCAGCACAGGCTGCCGCGGCTGAGGACGCCCATCGGCCGACCTACGTGCTGGACCGCATCGACCAGTTGCTGCC
>JAJTBJ010000106.1 GCA_021286985.1 Propionibacteriales bacterium
TCATATCACCACCGACAGCCTGCCCAGCATTGAGGTCGGGGACGACTACCCGTCCACCACGCTGACCGCGGCCGACGGCACGCCGGGCTACACCTGGACGTCCACCGCCCTTCCGAATGGACTGCAGCTGTCCACCGACGGCACCCTCACCGGCTCCCCCACCACCGCCGATGCGACGACGGTCACCTTCACCGTCACTGACGGCAACGGCGCCACCGCCACTGCGGAGCTGACCATCACCATCACGGCGTCGGTTCACATCACCACCGAGATGCTGCCGACCGGGGTGATCGGCGGTGACTACACCAGCACCCTCGACATCGCCGGCGGCACCGCCCCTTACACCGTGAGCACCACCACCTTGCCGACGGGGCTGAGCCTGACCGAGGACACGATCAGCGGCACTCCCACCGCCGCCAGCCTCAATACTCCGGTCGAGGTCACTGTCACCGACGCACGGAACAAGACCAGCGTGACCGACTTCACCCTCACGGTCGTCACCCCGAAGGCCGAGTCTGCGGGGACCTCTCATACGTGTGCGATCACGCCCAGCGGCGGCATCGAGTGCTGGGGCACCAACGTCCTGGGTCAGTTGGGTGACGGCACCACCGCCGACAGCAACTACCCGGTGCCGGTGACCGGCTTGGACGCCAAGGCCATCTCGGTGGCAGCCGGCGCGAACCACACCTGCGCTCTCCTGGCCACCGGCGCGGTTCAATGCTGGGGCGGCAACAGCCTGGGCCAGCTGGGCAATGGCACCACCAGTAGCAACGCCACCTCGACGGCTCAGGATGTGCCCGATGTCGACGGCGTCGTATCGATCGCAGCGGGCCAATACTTCACCTGCGCCACGCTGGACGACGGCACGGCCAGGTGCTGGGGAATGGGCACCCAGGGCCAGTTGGGGACCGGCACGAGCGCTTCGAGCAACATCCCGGCACTGGTAGCGAACCTGAGCGGCGTCATCGACGTCGAAGCGGGCAATGGTCACGCCTGTGCGCTGACCAACTCGGGCACCGTGTCGTGCTGGGGACGCAACAATGTGCGCCAGCTCGGTGCCGGAGTCGCCGCCGCCACCACCACTCTCAACACCCCCGCGGCCGTGCCGGATGTCAGCGGCGTCGCCGCCGTGAGCACACACCTGGGTTCGCACACCTGTGCGATCACCAACACCGGGGTGGTGAAGTGCTGGGGCGCCAACGGCTATGGCCAACTCGGCACCAGCATCGCCACCAGCATCGCGGACGCCATCACGGTGGCTGGCCTGACCGATGCGGTCAACGTCACTGCAGGCGGCAGCCACTCCTGCGCGCTGACCTCGACGGGATCGGCTCTGTGCTGGGGCGTCAACAACTACGGACAGCTCGGGGTCGGGACAACGAGCAACTACTCCGCGACACCGGCCACTGTCACCCTGGCCAACCCCGCCACGACGGTCGCTGCGGGGGCCTCCCACACCTGCGCTCGGGACACCACTGGCGCAGTGGAGTGCTGGGGCAGCAACAGCAGTGGTCAACTCGCTAACGGCATCGCCGGCAGCCAGCGGACTCCGCTGACGGCGGCCGGCCTCAACGGACTCACGTCCATCGATCTAGGCACCGACTTCGCCTGCGGCTTGACTGCCACCGGTGGAGTCAAGTGCTGGGGCAGCAACGTCGTGGGTCAGCTCGGGAACGGCACCACGACCAGCAGCGTCGATCCGGTACAGGTGAACGGCCTCACCTCGGGGGCGACCGCGTTGACGGTGTCGGAGGAACACGCCTGTGCCCTGCTGAGCAGCGGTGAAGTGCAGTGCTGGGGCCAGGGCACCAGTGGACAGTTGGGCAACAACGCCGCCGCCAACTCATCGACGCCGGTCACCCCGCAGGGTCTCTCGTCGGGAGCGGTTTCGGTCGCCACGGGTGTCAACTTCTCTTGCGCGGTGCTCAGCGATGGCACGGCCGAGTGTTGGGGCACCAACAACTTCGGCCAACTCGGCAACGGCACCAACACCACGTCCCTGGTTCCGCACCTCGTCTCCAGTCTCAGTGATGCCACCACGATCACGGCGGGCACGTTCCATGCCTGTGTCACCACGACCGGCGGTGCCGTGAAGTGCTGGGGCAACAACGGCGACGGCGAGGTGGGCGATGGCAACTTCGTCAACCGCAACACCCCCACCCAGGTCACCGGGCTCACCAGTGGAGCCACCGCGGTGAGTGCGACGGATTCCAGCAGCTGCGCGATCGTCAACGCCAGCGTCCAGTGCTGGGGCTCGAACAACTACGGCCAGTTGGGCGATGGCAGCACGTCGGCCCACTCCGAGCCGGCAGCGGTGACCGGACTGACCAATGCGACGCGCATCGAAAGCGGCAGCAACCACGTCTGCACCATCACTACCGACGGCGGACTGAAGTGCTGGGGCGGCAACGGCTATGGCCAGCTGGGCGATGGCGGGCGCGCCAACAGCACGACCCCGATCGCGGTCAGCGGCCTGTCGAGCGCGGTGAGCAGTGTCGGGGCCGGAGTCGGGTCGACCTGCGCGACCCTCACCGACGGCACCGTGAAGTGCTGGGGCAACAACGGTTCTGGACAACTGGGCTTCCTGAGCAACTACAACCCCACTCCGGCCACCGCGGTCGGCTTCAACGCTTCAGCGCTGGTGGCCGGCGAGATCAGCCTCGGCTCCGGGGTGGTCGGCACCGCCTACGCCGAGGTGAGCCTTTCGGCCACGGGGGGCGCCACCCCCTACACCTGGACGGCCACCGGCCTGCCTGCCGGGCTCAGCGTGAGTAGCGCCGGCGTAGTCTCCGGCACTCCCACCGAAGCCGGCACCAGCGAGGTGACCTTCACCGTCACCGATGTGCGCGGCAAGACTGCCGAGACGACGGCCTCGATCACCATCGCGCCGGCCGTCCACATCACCACCACTGAACTGCCGTCAGGTGTGATCGGTACCGCCTACTCGACCACCTTGGCCGCGGCCGATGGCGCCGCCGGTTACACCTGGTCCAGCGACGTGATGCCGGACGGGCTGAGCCTCAGCACCGACGGTGTTCTGTCCGGCACCCCGACCGGCACCACCCCGGGCACGACGATGCAGATCACCGTGACCGACCACGACGGCAAGACCGCCACGCAGCTGTTGACCATCGTGATCACGCCCGTGATCCACGGCGCAGCAGCACTCAGCTCAGGCAGCATCCTGGCCTGCGCCATCACGGGCAGCGGCGGCGTCGAATGCTGGGGCAAGAACCACGTCGGACAGCTGGGGGCCGGATTCCTCAGCCCGGACAGCACCATCCCGGTACCGGTGACCGGCTTGGGCTCTGGGGTCAGAGCTGTCAGCTCAGGCGCCGCCCACGCGTGCGCCCTCACCGACGCCGGTGGGGTGAAGTGCTGGGGCACCAACCAGCTGGGCCAACTCGGTGACGGCTCGCCGATGGGTCTGCGTGGCGACAGCACTCCCTACAACAGCGCCACCCCCGTCGACGTTGTGGGGCTGACCAGCGGCGTCCAGGCGATTTCGGCCGGCGCCAATCACACCTGTGCGGTCACCATCGCGGGCGCGCTCAAGTGCTGGGGCTACAACGTCAACGGTGCGCTGGGCAACAACTCCACGACCAACAGCAACGTGCCCGTTGACGTGGTCGGGCTGGCCAGTGGCATCGCGGCGGTGGCAGGCACCAATGCCTCGACCTGTGCGCTCACCACCGCCGGCGACGTCAAGTGCTGGGGCTCGAACGCCAGCGGCCAGTTGGGCGATGGCACCTTCACTGATCGTTGGACGCCGGTGGACGTCTCCTTGGGGTCCGGAGTCACCGCCGTGTCGCTCGCCGCGCGTGGCCGGACCGCCTGCGTGGTCACCGATAGCAGCGGCCTCCTCTGCTGGGGCTACAACGGCAACGGCGAACTCGGGAACGGCCTCACCGCCGACAGCGCGATCCCGGGTGCGGTCACCGATCTGACCAGCGGAGTCACCGCCGTGGCGCAGGGCCAGTTCCACGCCTGTGCACTGACGACTTCCGGCGCGGTGAAGTGTTGGGGCGACAACACCTCCGGCGAGGTGGGCGACGGCACCACGACCAACCGGCTCACCCCGGTGGACGTCACGGGCCTGTCCAGTGGCGTCTCCTCGATCAGCGTCGGGTCGAAATTCGCCTGCGCCGTCCTCGACAGCGGCGCGGCCAAGTGCTGGGGCGACAACGCCTACGGCCAGGTCGGCGACGGCTCGCACACCAACGCCACCACTCCCACCGGCGTGTTCGGCTACGGCCCGGTTGCCGTCCAAGTCCCCACCAGCGGTGTGCTGCCCGGTGAGGTGGGCCTGCCCTACCCCGCCACCACGCTGCTGCGGGCCGGCGGACGCGCGCCGTACACCTGGAGCGCCAGCGGGCTGCCGTCCGGGTTGAGCCTGGGCGCCCACACCGGGGTGCTGAGCGGCACACCCACCGAAGCTGTCACTGAGCAGTCGGTGACCATCACGCTCACCGACGCCGACGGCGCCACCGCGCACGCCACGGTGAAGCTCACGGTCACCGGTGCAGTGACCCTGACCACCACCAGTCTGCCGAGCGGACTGGTCAACACGGCCTACACCGACACCACGCTCGCGGCCACGGGCGGGGTTGGGCCCTACACCTGGAGCGCCAGCAACCTGCCGGCCGGGCTGTCGCTGAATGCCGCCACCGGTGTGATCAGCGGCACCCCGACCAACCCAAGCAGCTCCTCGGTGGTGGTCACCGCTACCGATCATGCCGGCTACGCGGCCACCGCCACGCTGCCGGTGACGGTGTTGGCCATCGAGGGCGCGGCCAGTGACTTCATCTCGCTGGACGCCAGCGTCTCCTTCAGCTGCGGGCTCACCAATGTCGGCGGCGCGCAGTGCTGGGGCACCAATGCCTACGGTCGCCTCGGTGACGGCACCACCACCAACCGGAGTACGCCGGTCGATGTGGTCGGGCTCACCAGCGGAGTCAAGGCTGTCGCCACCGGCTCCAACCACGCCTGCGCGATCACCTCCAGCGGCGGCGTCGAGTGTTGGGGAGTGAACACCTACGGCCAGCTCGGAATCAGCACGACGACCACCAGCAGCAACACGCCCGTGGCTGTCGCCGGCCTCACCGATGTCACTGCCATCACCGCCGGCGTCTCCTACACCTGCGCCCTCACCTCCACCGGTGGGGTCAAATGCTGGGGCTTCAACACCTACGGCCAGTTGGGCAACGGCAGCACCACCAGCAGCTCCACCCCGGTCGATGTCAGCGGCCTCACCACTGGCGTGACTTCGGTCACGGCCGGCGCCCGGCACGCCTGCGTCATCACCTCCACCGGGGCGGCGATGTGCTGGGGCCAAAACACCTATGGCGCGCTTGGTACCGGCAACACCACCGACGCGACCACGCCCACCAGTGTTCCCGGCCTCACCAGTGGCGTTGCGGCCATTACTGCGGGGGCCTACCACACCTGCGCGATTACCTCCTCGGGCGGCGCCCAATGCTGGGGTTACAACGTCTATGGACAGCTCGGCAACGGCACCACCACTGATAGCTCATCGCCACACGACGTCCCCGGACTCACCAGCGGCGTCGCCTCGATCGCTGCGGGCAACAATCACACCTGCGCCATCACCACCGCCGGTGCCACCACGTGCTGGGGCTACAACTACACCGGACAACTCGGCAACGACAGCACCATCAACTCCAGCACCCCGGTCGAGGTGATCGGCTTGTCCAGTGGGACCGCGTTGGTGGCACCAGGCGCCGATCTCACCTGTGCCATCACCAGCAGCCACGATGTCGCCTGCTGGGGCGGCAACGCCTACGGCCAGCTCGGCAACGGGTCGACCTCTATGACGTCGTCGCCGCAGCCAGTGACCGCGCTGAGCACGGGAATCAGCAGCGTCGCAACCGGCTACACCCACAGCTGCGCGCTCACGACCACCGGCGGGGTTGAATGCTGGGGCAACAACAGCTTCGGGCAACTCGGCAACGGCACCCTGAGCGCGAGTTCGACGCCGACTGTGGTTGCCGGATTGTCCAGCGGCGTCACGGCCGTCGCCGGTGGGGTCAACCACACCTGTGCCCTCACCAGCGCCGGCGGCGTGAAGTGCTGGGGCAGCAACAGCAACGGTCAGCTGGGCAACGGCACCACGACCGACAGCACCATTCCGGTGAACGTCACGGGGCTCACCGGAGTGACCGCGATCACCGCAGGTGGCACCCACACCTGCGCACTCACCAGCACCGGCGGCATCAAGTGCTGGGGCAACAACTTCGCTGGGGCGGTCGGAGACGGCACCACCGCCGACCGGTATGTCCCCGTCGACGTCAGCGGCCTGACCAGCGGAGTGACCGCGGTTTCCGCAGGCGGCAGCCACACCTGCGCACTCACCAGCACCGGCGGCATCAAATGCTGGGGCTACAACGCAACCGGTGAGCTCGGCAACGGCACGACCACCAGCGCCACTACCCCGGTCGCCGTCAACGGCCTGACCAGCGGCGTCACCGGGATCGATGCCGGCGGCAGCGAGACCTGCGCGGTCACCAACACCGGCGGCGTCAAATGCTGGGGTTACAACGTCAACGGCCAATTGGGTAACGGCACCACCACCGATGCCAGCTCACCGGTCGACGTCACGACCCTGAGCACCGGCGTCGCTGCGATCAACGTGGGCGGCTATCACGTGTGCGCACGAACCACGGCCGGTGGCCTCAAATGCTGGGGCCAGGGCGCCTACGGCCAGTTGGGCAACGGCAGCACCGGCAATGCCACTGCACCGGTGGACGTCACCGAGCTCACCAGCGATGTCGCAGGTGTCAGCGCCGGCAACTATCACACCTGCGCGGTCACCAACGGCGGCGCCGTCACCTGCTGGGGCAGCAATGCCGCCGGGCAACTCGGCAATGGCGCCACCACGCTGGTACCGGGGGCTGTCTCCGGCCACAGCTACACCGCTCCGCTGCGGGTGGCCACCCTCGCGTTGCCGACTGGCATGGTCGGCAGCGGCTACTCGGCTAACGCCTTGGCCGCCGGCGGCACCGGCTCCTACACCTGGACGTCCACCGGACTGCCCAACGGGCTGAGCCTAAACGCCAGCACTGGCGCCATCAGTGGCACTCCGACGTCAGCGGGCACGGCGAGCGTGGTGCTCACAGTCACCGACGGGGCTGGACGCACCGGCTCTGCCACGCTGGGAATCTCCGTCACCACTCCGGTGGAACTCACCACCACGAGCGTCCCGGCCGGCGTAGCCGGTACCGCGTACAGCAGCACCACCCTCACCGCGACCGGCGGGGTTGCTCCTTACAGCTGGAGTGCCTCCGGCCTGCCCTCGGGGATGTCGCTCAACAGCTCCACGGGCGTGCTCAGCGGCACCCCGTCCACAATTGCGGCCAACCCCACCGTCACCATCTCAGTCACCGACTCGGCCAGCTCCAGTGACCAGACGCAGGTCGCGCTGCCGGTAACGCAGGTCGCCGGTGCCACCAGCGATCTGTTGAGCATGAACTTCTACTTCACTCACACCTGTGCGGTGACCAACCTCGGCGGCGTGAAGTGTTGGGGCGCCAACAACGGTGGCCAACTTGGCGATGGGACGGTGACCAATCGCGCGGTCGCAACCGATGTGATCGGCCTGTCTGATCCCATGATCGCTGTCGCCAGTGGAAACGCGTTCACCTGTGCGGTGTCTCAGGTCGGAGAGGTGTGGTGCTGGGGAACCAACGCCTCGGGCCAGCTCGGCGACGGCACGACGACCAGTCGGCGGACGCCCGCGAAGATTCCGGGGTTGACCGGGGTCATCGACATCACCGCCGGCGCCTCGCACGCCTGCGTCCTTACCGATGACAGCGCAGTGAAGTGCTGGGGCGTGGGAACCACCGGTCAGCTCGGCGATGGCGGCACCAGCTCCCAATACTCGCCTGTCTCGGTGATCGGCATCACCAACGCCACCCAGGTGCACGCTGGCGGCAGTTCCACCTGCGCGCTGCTGGCTACCGGCTCGGTCAAGTGCTGGGGCAGCAATACCCTGCGTCAGCTGGGCGACACCACGACCACCACTCGGCCGACCCCGGTCAGCGTCAATGGGTTGACCAACGCCACGGCCCTGGCCGTCGGGACGTCGCACGCCTGCGCCGCCACCGCAGCCGGCACCGTGACGTGCTGGGGCGGAGGGACGTCCGGCCAGCTCGGCGATGGCAAGTCCGCGATCAGCGACCCCGTCTCGGTCGTCGGTCTCACCGGTTCGGCCGTCGGGGTGGCAGCGGGTAACACACACAGTTGCGCGGTGATCACTGATGGCACGGTGGACTGCTGGGGTGCCACCAGCAATGGCACCTTGGGGCTCGACCTGGCGACTACCGGTTCGTCTACAGCGACCCTCGCACCCCT
>JAJTBJ010000107.1 GCA_021286985.1 Propionibacteriales bacterium
GGCGCTGAGCTGCTCGGCTTCGGTGAGCTCTTTGATCACGCTGCGCCACAGCCGCGGTGTGCGTCCGGCCCAACGGATGCGCACCCCCATGGCGTTGAGTTCATCGCGGCGGCGGTGGATCACGTCGCGGTTGAAGCCCATCAGCCAGCGCACCTCGTCGGGTGATCGGCGCCAGTTCTCGGTGGAGAACGCGTACACCGACAGGTACTTCACGCCGATCTCGATGGCGCCTTCGATCACGTCGAACAAAGCGGCCTCGCCGCGGGCGTGACCCTCGGTGCGGGGGAGATTCCTCGCCTTGGCCCAGCGGCCGTTGCCGTCCATGACGATCGCCACGTGAGCGGGCACCAGCTTGGCGTCCATCGCCGGTGGACGGACGCCGGTGGGGTGCGGTTTGGGCGGATCAAAGTGCTGCTGTTTGGCCACGGGATCAGCGTATCGGCACCCCGTTTTGATCGCCGAGAGCGAAAGTTGAGCCGACCACGCTCAACCCACTTGAATCTGGCCGACATTCCTCGCACACTGGTGTTAGCACTCGGTAGTGGTGAGTGCTAACGACTGATCTGCAAGGAGTGAGTGACATGGCACGAGTTTTTGATCCTTTCGGTGAACTCGATCGGTGGTTCACCGAGGCCGGACGCACCCCGACGGGGGTGGCGATGCCGATGGATCTCTACCGCGAAGGAGATGAGTTCATCGCCCGCATCGACCTGCCCGGGGTTGATCCCGCTTCGATCGATGTCGACGTCGACGATCGCACCCTGACTGTTCGGGCTCAGCGCGCCGGGCAGAGTGCCGAGGGGCAGAAGTGGTTGGTGCGCGAGCGTCCGACCGGTACCTTCGCCCGGCAGCTCACCCTGGGCTACGGAGTCGCCCTGGACAAGATCGCCGCGGAGTATGTCGACGGCGTGCTCAGCCTGAAGATCCCCGTGGCTGAGGAAGCCAAGCCGCGCAAGATCAGCGTGGTGCATTCCGGGGCGCCGGCCCAGATCGAAGGCAGCATCGAGGGCTGATCTGCCCGCGTGACCTGCAGTGTGGGACAACAAGTGGGGCCCGGCCGTCTGGCCGGGCCCCACTGGCGTCTGTGAGGAGGCTGCTCAGCTGAACGGAGCCGAGACCTTCTTCAGCCGGGCCGAATCCGAACGCGACAGCTTCAACTCCACTCCGGCCAGCAGCGCCTCGACCTGCTCAGGGCTGCTCGCGCTGGCGATCGGTGCGGTCACCCCCGGTCGTCCGGCCACCCAGGCCAGGGCCACTGAGGCCGGCTCCACGCCTAGTTCGTTGGCGATGTCGACCAGTTCGCTGACCACCGCGAAGCCCTCATCGGTGGCGGCATGCTTGACCCGTGCCGCCCGAGGACCATGGATATCGCTGAGTTCGCGGTACTTGCCGGTGAGGAAACCTGCCGCCAGCGGGAAGTAGCAGACCAGTCCGAGGCCCTGGTCGGCGGCGAGCTCAGCCAGTCCGCCGGCCTCGACGTCGGCCCGGTGCACCAGGCTGTACTCCGGCTGCAGTGCCACCGGCTTCGCCAGGCCCTCGGCCTCGGCGACCGCGAGCACCTCGCGGATCCGGTCGGCGGAGAAGTTCGACAAGCCGTAATGCCGAATCGATCCCTCCCGGATCATCTGATCGAACGCCCCGACCCATTCAGCGACCGGCACGCTCGGGTCGTCCTCGTGGGCGTAGTACAGGTCGATGGTGTCGATGCCCAGGCGTCGCCGCGAGCCGTCCAGGCAGATTCGCAGATTGGACGGACGCAGCCCGCGATGGGTGGGGTGCTTGGCGACCTTGGTGGCGATCACCAGGTCGGAGTGCGATCCACGACGTTGCAGCCACCCGCCGATGATCCGTTCCGACTCGCCTCCGGGGTGCCCGGGCACCCACGCGGAGTAGACGTCGGCGGTATCGATGAAGTTGCCACCGCCGGCAACGAAGGCATCAAGGATCTGCTCAGAGGTGTCCCGGTCGGCCGTCCAGCCGAACACATTGCCACCCAGGCACAGCGGGGAGACCCGCAACGACGCAAGCCGCTTCATTCCCGCAGCCTAATGCCCGGCGCGTGGAAATGGAGGGTGGTCGCGGACCCGATTTCGGCGTCAGTCGCCGATCTGATAGTCGACGCTGAGATGCACGTTGAGCTCGGTCGAGCCGGTGAGATCGAAGCCGAGATCGAACTCGGCCTCAGACTTCGCCGACGCGCCGAGGGTGCGGACCCCGCCCACACCGCCGTACGGGGTGAACCGGCTCCAGGAGTCGCTGATCTCGGCAACCCCGGTGATCTGCTGGCCGGCGGCTGCGGCGAGGGCGTCGGCCTTCCGGCGGGCCTTGGCCATCGCCGCAGTGGCGGCGGCGATGCTGGCCTCGAACTCGTCGTAGCGCCATTGCAGCTGGTCCACCCGCACGCCGGGGTGCGTGGTCAGCAGGCCGAGGACGGCCGGCAATTGGTCGAGTTCTGCGGTGATCTGCAGGCAGATGCTCACCTTCTGTGCCTTGGTGAGCAGGCCTGAGGAGGTCTCTGATCGCAGACCGGACACCGCGATCGCGTCCTCCTCGACTCCCTTGGTGGCCAAGGCAGCCACGAGTTCGCGTACCTCGGTGGTCTTCCGCAGGGTGACCCCGGCGTTCAGCGCCGAGGAGCCGGCGATCGTGACGTGCACGGTGGCCCCGACGGCCTCGATGCGGATCTGATCTTCAACGCTGACTCGTAGGATTCCCATGCGATTGCCCTCCGACTAGGTGTTTTCGACGGCCGCCCGCTCAACGGTCAGGCCGGCGACCCACCGCTCGGCGAAGCCGGCGAAACCAGCGACGTCGGTGGCGTCCGGACTGACGGTCTCGATCGGGGCACTCGCGAAAACGGTGTGTTGGAGGAAGTGCGCCAAGCTGCTCTCGCGATGGTGGTGAGCGTACTCGGCAAGCAAAGCGATTCCCCAGGCGCCGCCCTCGCCGGCGATCTCACCGACGGCCACCGGAGTGTCCAGGGCAGCAGCGAGAATGCGGGCGCCCACCCCCTTGGTCTTGAAGAGTCCGCCATGGGCGTACAGGGAGTCGAGGTGGACGCCCTCGTCCCACAGCACCTTCATGCCCAGGCTCAGGCTCGCGAAGGTGGCGTACAACTGGGCGCGGGCGAAGTTGGCCAGGCTGAGTCGGCTGTCGGGGGTGCGGACGAACAGCGGTCGGCCCTCGGCGAAGCCGGTCAGATGCTCGCCGGACAGGTAGTTGTAGGCGAGCAGTCCGCCGGCGTCGGCGTCGCCGTCGAGGGCGGCGGTGAAGAAGGTCTCGAACACTGCCGAGGCGTCGGCGGTGTGGCC
Organism: Propionibacteriales bacterium; assembly: GCA_021286985.1. Taxonomy (GTDB): domain Bacteria; phylum Actinomycetota; class Actinomycetes; order Propionibacteriales; family Propionibacteriaceae; genus Propionicimonas. The sequence goes on from JAJTBJ010000107.1 coordinate 3,312, forward strand.
CAGCCCGGCGGCGAACTCGCTGAGTAGCCCGGCCCAGGCGTTGAGTTCGCTCGCCCCGTTGTTGCAGTGCACCATCGCGACCAGGTCGCCGGCCGGGGTGGTCACCAGGTCCAACTCGCCGTGCTGGGCGGCGAGCGGGCCCTCCAGCACGACCATGGCGAAGATCGAGGTGCCTGCGCTCACGTTGCCGGTGCGTCGGGCGACGGAGTTGGTGGCCACCATGCCGGTGCCGGCATCGCCTTCGGGTGGGCAGCAGATGGCGCCGGACTGCAACGTGCCGGTGGGGTCCAGCAGCAGGGCTCCGGCGTCGGTCATGGTGCCGGCGTCCGCGCCGGCGGGCAGCGGCTCGGGCAGCAGATCGGCCAGCTTCCAATCGAACCCGCGTCCGGCCACCAGGGCGTCGAAGCGGGCCAGCATGGTGGCGTCATAGGTGCCGGTGGCCACATCGATGGGGAACATGCCGCTGGCATCGCCCACGCCGAGCACCCGACGTCCGGTGAGGCGGTGGTGGACGAAGCCGGCCAGCGTGTTCAGGTGCGTCAGGGAGGTGACGTGAGGTTCGTCGTTGAGGATCGCCTGGTAGAGGTGCGCGATGCTCCACCGCTGCGGGATGTTGTGACCGAACAGGCTGCTCAGCTGGGTACTGGCCGGCTCGGTGATGGTGTTGCGCCACGTGCGGAACGGCACCAGGAGGGCGTCGGAGGCGTCGAAAGCCAGGTACCCGTGCATCATCGCCGACACGCCGAAGGCGCCGATGGTGGTCAGCGCGACCCCGTAGCGCTGCTGGACGTCGGCGGCCAGTGAGGCGTAACAGGCTCGCAGGCCATCCCAGATGGCAGCCTCGGAGTAGGTCCAGATGCGGTCGACGAACTGGTTCTCCCAGTCGTGGAAGCCCACGGCGAGGGGAGTGTGGTCCGGGCCGATCAGGACGGCCTTGATCCGGGTCGAGCCGAACTCGATGCCCAACGCGGTGCGTCCGGCGCTGATCGCGGTCGCCCGCTGCGCGGTGGCGTCGATCATCGTTGATCCTCCTTCGCGAGCCCGTCGTTGGGCTGGTTGCACGTAGCCATCATGACAGCAAGAGCCAACCTGTGCTAGCGGTAACACAGCCTTGTCGGGTGTGCCCTGCGACGTCTGACCCGACCAGGGCCGACAATGGAGGGGTGCCGACCTACACCGATGAAGCGGTCGTCCTGCGCACCCACAAGTTGGGCGAGGCCGACCGCATCATCACCGTGCTCTCGCGCCGTCACGGCAAGCTGCGGGCGGTGGCGAAAGGGGTGCGGCGGACCTCCTCGAAGTTCGGCGGACGGCTGGAGCCGTTCAGTCATGTCGATCTTCAGTTCGCTACTGGGCGCACGCTCGATGTGATCACTCAGGCGGTCACTCTGCACTCCTACGCTGAGCCGCTGGCCCATGACTACGAGCTCTACACCACCGGCCAGGTGATGATCGAGACCGCCGATCGGCTGGTGTCGGAGGAAGCGCAACCGGCACCTCGGCAGTATCACTTGTTGCTGGGGGCCGTTCAGGCTCTGACTGCCGGCACCAGCGACGGGCCACGTCCGCCGGCCATGGTGATGGACTCTTACCTGCTGCGGGCGATTTCGGTGGCCGGCTATGCCCCCAACCTGACCGACTGCGCCCGGTGTGGGGAGTCTGGTCCGCACGAGGCGTTCTCCCCGGTGATGGGCGGGCTGGTGTGCCGACGTTGTCGTCCGCCGGGTTCGGCCCAGGTGGATCCTGAAACCATCGCCTACCTGCAGGCGCTGGTGAGCGGCGACTGGCCGGCGACCCGTCTGGTGACCGAATCCATGGTGCGCCGGGGGAGTGGCTTGGCGGCGGCGTTCCTGAGCTGGCAACTGGAACGAGGTCTGCGCTCACTGCGTCACGTGGAGCGCGCCTCCGCCCGCTCCGAAAAGGCGTAGCGGCGCCGCTGGAAGAGGTCTGTTCGAGCCCGGGAAACCGACCTGCAACCGTGATCCAACTGTTATCGAAGGACGCTTCCGGCGTGCCGTGATACCGGTAACATGATGAGTGCCGGACATCGACGTCCGTGGTTGTGTGAAAGGTGAGAGCAGCATCGTGGCTGTCCAGATCGACCGGGAACTGAACCTGGGTGCAGGCGTAGGAGACCACTCATGAGTGGGGTGCCGGCGTCCCTGCGCAGCGTGGTCGACGCGCTCAAGGTCGAGGTCGCAGCCCTGCATGCCGAGTTGCCTCGCAACGCTCTGGTGGTCTGGACCGCCGGCAACGTGTCGGCGCGGGTTCCGGGGGCCGACCTGCTGGTGATCAAACCGTCGGGCGTCTCCTACGACGAGCTCGACGCCGACGCCATGGTGGTGTGCGACTTCGACGCCAATCTGGTCGAGGGCACCCGCAACCCGTCCTCCGACACCGCCGCCCACGCCTACGTGTATCGGCACATGAGCACCGTGGGTGGTGTGGTGCACACCCACTCCGACTACGCCACGGCCTGGGCCGCGCGCCGCGAACCGATCCCCTGCGTGCTCACCATGATCGCCGACGAGTTCGGCGGCGACATCCCGGTCGGACCGTTCGCGCTGATCGGTGACGACTCGATCGGTCGCGGCATCGTGGAGACCCTGAGCGCGAGCCGCTCCCGCGCGGTGCTGATGGCCAATCACGGCCCGTTCACCATCGGCAAGGACGCCCGGGATGCGGTGAAGGCCGCCGTGATGGTCGAGGACGTCGCCCGCACCGTTCACCTGGCGCGGGCGTACGGGGAGCCGAGCCGCATCGATCAAGCAGACATCGACCGCCTCTATCAGCGGTACCAGAACGTCTACGGACAGGGGACGCAGAAGTGACCAAGCAGGTGTGGTTCCTCACCGGGAGCCAGGGGTTGTACGGACCCGAGGTGTTGGAGCAGGTGCGCGAGCAGTCCTCGCGGATCTCCTCGGCCTTGGACGCCGCCGCGGCGATCCCGGTGCAGATCAAGGCGATGCCCACCCTCACCGACGCCTCGGCGATTCGGCGAGTGATGCTGGACGCCAACGCCGACGACAACTGTGTCGGCGTGATCGCCTGGATGCACACCTTCTCCCCGGCCAAGATGTGGATCGGCGGCCTGGACGCGCTGCGCAAGCCCTTCCTGCATCTGCACACCCAAGTCAATGTCGACCTTCCGTGGGCGAGCATCGACATGGACTTCATGAACCTCAATCAGGCCGCTCACGGCGACCGGGAGTTCGCCTTCATTGCCACCCGACTAGGGGTTGCGCGCAAGACGGTGGCCGGCCACGTCAGTGATCCGCGGGTGCTGGAGCGGGTCGGCACCTGGGCGCGGGCCGCGCTGGCGCGGGCCGAGTTGGCCACCTTGAAGCTGGTGCGCTTCGGCGACAACATGCGCAACGTCGCGGTCACCGAAGGCGACAAGGTCGAGGCCGAACGGCGCTTCGGCGTCTCGGTGAACACCTACGGCGTCAACGATCTGACCGCCGTGGTCGATCAGATCGGCGAAGACGAGATCAGCGCCCTGGTGACCGAATACCTCGACAGCTACCAGGTGGCTGCCGAGCTGCTCCCCGGAGCCGAGCGGCACGACTCGCTGCGCTACGGCGCCCGGATCGAGGCCGCGCTGCGGCACTTCGTGGTGGAGGGCGGCTATGGCGCCTTCACCACCAACTTCGAAGATCTCGGTGGGCTGCGTCAGCTGCCGGGCCTGGCCGTTCAGCGGCTGATGGCCGACGGCATCGGTTTCGGTGGCGAGGGTGACTGGAAGACCGCAGTGCTGGGTCGAGTGTTGAAGACCATGGCGGCCGGCCTTCCCGGCGGCACCTCGTTCATGGAGGACTACACCTACCACCTCGAGCCGGGCAACGAACTGATCCTGGGCGCGCACATGCTCGAGGTGTGCCCCTCGATCGCCGTGGCCACTCCGAAGCTGGAGATTCACCCGCTGGGGATCGGTGGACGTGAGGACCCCGTCCGACTGGTCTTCGACGCCGCCCCGGGCGAGGCGGTGACCCTGGGCATGTGCGACCTGGGCGACCGGTTCCGCCTGGTGGCAAATGAGATCACCGTGGTGCCGGCGCTGGCCGAGATGCCCAAGCTGCCGGTGGCTCGCGCGGTGTGGGCGCCCAAGCCGGACTTCACCACCTCGGTCGAATGCTGGCTCACCGCCGGCGGACCGCACCACACGGTGCTCTCGACCGCGCTGAACGCAGCGCACCTCACAGACCTGGCCGAGATGCTCGGGACCGAATTGGCCCTGATCGGTACGGGAACGACCACCGCCCAGTTCGGCAAGGAACTGCGGTGGAACAACGCCTACCACCGGTTGGCCCTGGGCTTCTAGGGCCGACTTCCGAACAACTGAATACCGCCAATATTGGGGGCTTCCCGAGATTGGCAACCACTCAAAACAGATTTCCCAACGCAGGGAGATCGAGAAAGAGAGCAGCAATGCGCAAACTGGTTGCAATTGCGGCCGCCGGGGCGCTGGCCCTCACGCTCACCGCGTGTGGTCAGTCCGCTGGTGGCAGCACCGCGCCGTCGGGCGGCGCCGCGAAGGGCACCATTGGTGTCGCGATGCCGACCAAGACCTCGGAGCGCTGGATCAAGGACGGCGAATTCCTGAAGAAGACCCTCGAGGAAGCCGGCTACACCGTCGATCTGCAGTACGCCAACGACGACATTCCCACTCAGGTGACCCAGGTTTCCAACATGGTCACCAAGAAGGAGCAGGCCCTGGTCATCGCCGCCATTGACGGCGTGGCTCTGAAGGGTGCCCTGGCTGACGCCAAGGCCTCCAACATTCCTGTGATCGCCTACGACCGTCTGCTGCGGGAAACCGACGCGGTCAGCTACTACGCCACCTTCGACAACTTCAAGGTCGGCGTGCAGCAGGGCACCTCGCTGCTGGCGGGCCTGGAGGCCTCCGGCGTGAAGTCCCCGTGGAACGTCGAACTGTTCGCCGGTTCTGCTGACGACAACAACTCGAAGTTCTTCTTCAACGGCGCCATGAGCGTGCTGCAGCCGAAGATCGACGACGGCACCCTGAAGGTCGTCTCCGGTGAGACCGACT
>JAJTBJ010000108.1 GCA_021286985.1 Propionibacteriales bacterium
TCACGGTGTCGTTGGCACCGATCACCAGGACCACGTCGGTCTCGGGGAAGTCCTCATTGATCTCGTCCATTTCCAGAACGATGTCGTAGGGGACGTTGGCCTCGGCCAGGAGCACGTTCATGTGACCCGGCAGGCGTCCGGCCACCGGGTGCACACCGAAGCGGACGTTGACACCCTTGGCGCGCAGCTTGGAAGTGATCTCGGCCACCGGGTACTGCGCCTTGGCCACTGCCATGCCGTAACCGGGCGTGATGATCACGCTGCGAGCATTGCGGAGCATCTCGGCCGCGCCGGCGGCATCGATCTCGCGGTGTTCGCCGTGCTCTTCGGACGAGGCCGCCACGGTGCCCGTGTCGACACCGAAGCCACCCAGGATCACCGAGATGAAGGAGCGGTTCATCGCCCGACACATGATGTAGCTCAGGATCGCACCCGAAGAACCCACCAGCGAGCCGGTGATGATCAGCAGGTTGTTGTCGAGCATGAAGCCGGCAGCGGCCGCGGCCCAACCGGAGTAGGAGTTCAGCATCGACACCACGACAGGCATATCGCCGCCGCCGATCGCCGCCACCATGTGGTAGCCCAGTGCGAACCCGATCACCGCGATGGCGATGATCAGCCCCCAACCCAGGGTCGGGTTGGACTCGCCGACCATCACGAACCAGATCATCAGGCCGAAGAAGACCACGAAGGCCAGCAGGTTGATGATGTTGCGTCCGGGCAGCATCAGCGGCGCGGAGCTCATCTTCGCCGACAGCTTCAGGTAGGCGATGATCGAGCCGGTGAAGGTGTAGGCACCGATCAGTACGCCCAAGGCCACCTCGACGAGGTGGACGGTCCCGCCACCCTCACCGGGGACGGTGAAGGAGTTGAAGCCGACCAGCACTGCGGCCATACCCACGAAGGAGTGGAAGATGGCGATCAGTTCGGGCATCTGGGTCATCTCGACCTTGCGGGCGATCGGCGTGCCGATCAGGGCACCGATCAGCAGCACGGCGATGATCAACGCCAGGGTCATCAGCGGCGACAGCCGGGTGGCCTGGACCACCGGGTCGGCGTCGGTCGCGGCCAGGTAAGAGTCGTAGACCGAGGCGCCGATGGTGGCCAGTAGCGCGAGCACCATGCCGACCATGCCGGCGATGTTGCCCATTCGGGCGGTGGTCTGCTTGGACAGACCGGCCAGGGACAGGATGAACAGCACCCCAGCGACGATGTAGGCGCCCTTGATCAGGTGATCGAGGTTTTCAGCGGTGAGCAGCATGCTCAGGCCCCCTTCTTGAACATGCCGAGCATCCGGTAGGACACCAGGAAGCCGCCGAAGATGTTGATGGATGCGATCGTGGCAGCGACGAAGCTCATCACCAGCACCGCCAGGTCAGTCGAGCCGAGCTGCAGCACAGCACCGACCAGGATGATGCCCGAGATCGCGTTGGTTTGCGCCATCAACGGAGTGTGCAACGAGTGCGCCACCCCGCTGATCACGTAGAAGCCGACCACCACGGCCAAGGCGAACACCGTGAAGGCGCCGACGAAGCTGGGTGGGGAGAAGGTGACGGCGAGGATCACCAGGATCGCTGCGATCACCGACATCACCAGGTTGCGCTGACCACGAGTCTTGGCCTCGGCGGCCAGGCGCAGCGCCTTGGCTTCCGGATCTTCGGTCGCGACGACCGCAGCAGCGGCGGCGGCCGGGGCGGCCGAGACCGTGACCGGCGGCGGCGGCCACAGGATCTCGCCGTCCTTGGTGCAGGTCATGCCGCGGACCACCACGTCCTCGAAGTCGAGGGTGACGGCCCCGTCCTTGTTCGGGGTGAGCAGCTTGAACAGGTTCACCACGTTGGTGCCGTACAGCTGAGAGGCCTGCGTTGGCAGGCGTCCGGCCAGATCGGTGTACCCGATGATCTTCACGCCGTTCTCGGTCACCACCAGCTTGTCGGGCTCGGAGCCCTCGACATTGCCACCGTTGGAGGCGGCCATGTCGACGATCACCGAACCCGGCTTCATGGTGGCCACCATCTCGGCAGTGATCAGCCGGGGCGCAGGCTTACCCGGGATCAACGCGGTGGTGATGATGATGTCGACGTCCTTGCACTGATCGGCGTACAGCTGAGCAGCGGCCTCCTTGTAGGCGTCGCTGGCTTCCTTGGCGTAGCCATCGGACGACTTCTGCTGTTCGGCCTGAACCGCCAGGAACTCACCGCCCATCGACTGCACCTGCTCGGCCACCTCGGCACGCAGGTCGGTCGCCCGCACGATCGCACCCAGCGACTTGGCGGTGCCGATCGCGGCCAGGCCGGCCACACCGGCGCCGGAGACGAACACCTTCGCCGGGGGGACCTTGCCCGCGGCGGTCACCTGGCCGGTGAAGAACGAGCCGAACTCGTTGGCAGCCTCGACCACGGCGCGGTAGCCGGCGATGTTGGCCATCGAGCTCAGCACGTCGAGGGCCTGCGCGCGAGAGATGCGCGGCACGGCGTCCATAGCCATCGCGGTGACGCCACGCTTGTTGAGCTTCTCGACCAGCTCGGGGCTGCGTCCGGGAGCCAACAGGGAGATCAGGATGGTGCCCTTCGCCAGTTGGGTGATCTCCTTGGCGCTGGGCGGGTTGATCTTGGCCACCACGGGCGCTGCCCAGACGGCGGCGCGATCTCCGATGGTGGCGCCGGCTGCTTCGAAGTCGGCATCAGGGTAAGAGGACTTGGCACCAGCGCCGGCTTCGACGATGACGCTGTGTCCGAGTTTTAGGAGCTGGGCTACTGTCTTGGGGGTAGCCGCGACGCGCGTCTCCCCCTTGAGAGTTTCCAGAGGAATCCCGATCTGCATTGGTTTGTGAGTCCTTCCAGTGGAGCCGGACCTGCCGGGTCTGCACGCCGTAGCGTAGTGCTAGGTATGACTGCGTGGTGTCGTTGACAACACATGGGTTCGAGATGTGGTCGGGCCCGATTCGCCGCCAAGGCGGACGGACGGGTAGACTGCGACACGCCGTCACGACGGCCGCGGACGCGTAAGAGCTTCCCAGCGGTTTTGTTCATCCAAAGATCGCGCCACTAGGCAGGGAAGCGCCGCGCAACGGGAAACCGAAAGGAGAGCAGCCCCTTCATGGACGCTGACACCAAGAAGAAGATCATCGAAGAGTACGCCGTCACCCCGGGCGATACCGGTTCGCCGGACGTGCAGATCGCGCTGCTCACTAAGCGGATCTCGCACCTGACTGAACACCTCAAGATGCACAAGGGTGACCACCACAGCCGCCGGGGCCTGATGCTCATGGTCGGCCAGCGTCGCCGCCTGCTCAACTACGTCGCCAAGAACGACATTGAGCACTACCGCTCGCTGATCGCACGCCTCGGCCTGCGTCGGTGACACAAGCCTCATGATCTGCCGGTGACGGGAACTCCGTCACCGGCTGGTCGTGCTTCACAACTCAACACCGCCCCGCTGCCGGCCTCGGTTTGGTCCTCGGTAGTGACCCTCGGGCAGCAGCGATGCTTCCCGCGAGTCTCGATCGAAGACCGGACACGACCGGAGTGGGGCTCATCGGGAAAGGAACCCCATGGAAGGCCCTGACCTTCATTTCACCGAGGCCGTGATCGATAACGGCGCTCTGGGCTCGCACGTCGTCCGGTTCGAAACCGGTCTGCTCGCCCGCCAGGCCAGCGGCTCTGCCGCGGTCTACCTCGACGGCGACACCATGCTGCTGTCGGCCACCACTGCCGCGAAGAACCCGCGCGACGCGATCGACTTCTTCCCCCTGACGGTTGACGTCGAGGAGCGGATGTACGCCGCCGGCCGGATCCCCGGCTCGTTCTTCCGTCGCGAAGGCCGTCCCTCCGAAGGCGCCATTCTGGCCGCCCGTCTGACCGACCGCCCGCTGCGTCCCTGCTTCGTCAAGGGGCTGCGCAACGAGGTTCAGGTCGTCATCACCGTGATGGCCCTCAACCCGAACGTGCGTTTCGACGTGCTGGCGATCAACGCCGGTTCGGCGTCCACCACGCTGGCCGGCCTGCCGTTCTCCGGCCCGGTGGGCGGCGTTCGTGTCGCGCTGATCGGTGACCAGTGGGTCGGCTTCCCGACCGTGGAGCAGATGGAGCAGTCCACCTTCGAGATGGCCATCGCCGGCCGGGTCCTGCCCGACGGCGACGTGGCGATCATGATGGTCGAGGCTGAGTCCACCGAGGCCACCTGGGATCTGGTTCGCTCCGGCCGCACTGCTCCGACCGAAGATGTCGTGGCCGCTGGCATGGAGGCCGCCAAGCCCTTCATCAAGGCGCTGTGTGACGCGCAGGCCGAACTTGCGGCAAAGGCTCCCAAGCCGGTCGCACAGTTCCCGGTCTTCCTGGACTACCAGGCCGACGTGTTCGAGGCTGTCGAAGCTGCCGGGGCCGATCGCTTGAAGGCCGTCATGAGCATCGCCGGCAAGCAGGAGCGCGAAGCCGCGACCGACGAGCTGAAGGCTGCTCTGCACGCCGAGCTCGACCCGCAGTTCCCCGAGCGGGAAAAGGAGATCAGCGGCGCCTTCGGCTCGCTGACCAAGAAGCTCGTTCGCCACCGCACGCTCACCGAGCAGGTGCGCATCGACGGCCGTGGCGTCCGCGACATCCGCACCCTGTCGGCTGAGGTCGGCGTGCTGCCGCGGGTTCACGGTTCGGCGCTGTTCCAGCGTGGAGAAACCCAGATCCTGGGCGTCTCCACCCTGAACATGCTCGACATGGAGCAGAAGCTGGACACGCTCTCCCCGGAGACCACCAAGCGCTACATGCACAACTACAACTTCCCGCCGTACTCCACTGGTGAGACCGGCCGCGTCGGTTCGCCGAAGCGTCGCGAGATCGGCCACGGTGCGCTCGCCGAGCGTGCCCTGGTGCCGGTGTTGCCGAAGCGGGACGAGTTCCCCTACGCGATCCGTGAGGTGTCCGAGGCTCTGGGCTCCAACGGCTCGACCTCGATGGGTTCGGTGTGTGCCTCGACCCTGGCCCTGCTGAACGCCGGTGTGCCGCTGAAGGCCCCGGTTGCTGGTATCGCCATGGGCCTGATGAGCGAAGAGATCGACGGCGAGACCAAGTACGTCGCGCTGACCGACATCCTGGGTGCCGAAGACGCGCTCGGCGACATGGACTTCAAGGTCGCCGGTACCCGTGACTTCGTCACCGCTCTGCAGCTGGACACCAAGCTCAACGGCATCCCCTCGGAGGTGCTCGCCGGCGCGCTGCAGCAGGCTCGCGAAGCCCGTCACACCATCTTGGACGTGATGGCCGAAGCGATCGACACTCCGGACGAGCTGAGCCCCTACGCTCCGCGGATCATCACCATCCGGATCCCGGTCGACAAGATCGGCGAGGTCATTGGCCCGAAGGGCAAGATGATCAACCAGATCCAGGACGACACCGGCGCCAACATCTCGATCGAGGATGACGGCACCATCTACATCGGTGCCGACAACGGCGATTCCGCCGAGGCCGCGCGCAGCCTGATCAACGCCATCGCCAACCCGACGATGCCGGAGAAGGGCGAGCGCTACCTGGGCACCGTGGTGAAGATCATGCCGTTCGGCGCGTTCATCTCCCTGCTCCCGGGCAAGGACGGCCTGCTGCACATCTCCAAGATGCGCGCGCTGGCCGGTGGCGGCCGCGTGGAAAGCGCCGAGGACGTGGTCAGCGTCGGTCAGAAGATCCAGGTCGAGATCTCCGACATCGACGACAAGGGCAAGCTCAGCTTGATCCCGGTGGTCGAGGAGAGCGCGGAGGCTCCGGCCGAGGCCTGATCGCCTGATCGTCAGCTCAGAAGCCGGCGTCCTGTTCGCAGGGCGCCGGCTTCTGCGTCCCCGGCTCGCAGGCAGCCTTGTCCCGCACAGGCCCCCGAATTGCGCAGCCGCTACCGAGATGTCGGGGGCTGTGCGCAACTCGGGGGCGTCTGCCTGAAGGTGAAGGATTGGAGTGGCGGGGCTCAGATCAGGCTGCCGCCGAACCACATCCCGGTCAGGAACAGCGTCTGCAGCGCACTGATGCCCACCAGCAGCACCCACACCGGCGTGGGGAGACGGAGCAGCGGCACTCCCACCAGCATCAGCGCGTCATGGCGGTACCACGCCGACCAGGCGCCGGAGGTGAGCGGCATCACCATGGCGCCGATCACCATCACTGCGGCGGCGGCCTGCCACGGGAGAAGTTCCCGCTTCCAGGCCAGCCAGCCGGCCCCGGCCAGTATCAGTACGAAGAGCACCACGTTGAACACCAGCTGGGGCTGGTGAGCGGCCACCGAGTGCGCAGTCAGCCAGTGGTCGGCAACGTCCGGGCTGTGCCGGAACTGGAGCTTGTAGAAGCGAACGAGCTGTTCCCACGGGTCGTGCCAGCCCAGGTTGTGGAAGGACTCGTCCTGGTGCTGGAAGTAGATCGTCCAGCTGCCGGTGTCCCGGTAGATCATCCACAACGACCAGACCAGCGCCAGGCTTCCGCCGATGGTGGCCGCGGCCACTCGCCACAGCCGGCCGGGCCAGCCGAACTTCCGCCAACCGAAGAGCAGCGAGGCAGCGATCGCGACCACCGCGATCACCCCGACGATGTGAGTGGACAAGGCCACGAAGGCGCCCAGGCCGGCCACCCACCAGCGCTGCTCGCGAATCCCGACCAGGGTCAGCATCAGGCCGTACAGGCACATCGCCACGCCGAAGACCACGTGGAAGTAGATCGAGCCCGGGAAGACAGCGGCCAGCGCCATCGCACCGATCGAACCGGCGGTGATCTTTCGGTCGAACAGCCGCCACAACAACAACAAGGCACCGAGCAGGAACGCCTCGCTGACCAGCATCCCGGCCAACTCGAAGCTGATCCCGGTGGCGGCCAACGCCCTGATCGTCATCGGGTAGCCCGGGAACCAGGCGGTATTGCCGCACCAGAAGTCGGGCCAGTTGGGGTAGCGGTCGATGCAGCGGAACGACTCGTAGCCGCCCTTGGCGATCGACAGGTAGTGCTGGCTGTCCCACTTGGCCCGCTCAGACGGATTGAAGTAGTCACGCCCGGCCAGAGCGGCAGCCACCCAGGTCACCAGATTGGAGATCAGGTAACTGACCACCGGGACCAGACGGCTGCGCATGCTAGGCACCCTAGCTGCTCGGCTGGCGCGAAGTCGGGCCGCTCCACCCGCCTATGATGTGGGGCACGAAAGGGGAGGTTCCATGCGGGTAGCGGTGTTCGGCGCCAGAGGGCGGATGGGCGAAGAGGTATGTCGGGCGGTCGAGGCCGCCGCCGACCTGGAGTTGGTGGCCCGGATCGATGCCGATGAGGACCGCACCCCGGCTGAGGCGGCGGACGTGGTGGTCGACTTCACCGTCCCCGCAGTGGTGATGGACAACCTGTCGTGGTGCATCGAGCACGGCGTCCATGCGGTGGTCGGCACGACCGGCTTCACCGAGGACCGTCTGGCCGAGTTGCGGGCCCAACTGGAGGCCCGACCCGGCGCCAATATCTTGATCGCCCCCAACTTCTCCATCGGCGCGGTGCTGATGATGCGGTTCGCCGAGCAGGCCGCCCGCTTCTTCGAGTCGGCCGAGATCGTTGAACTGCACCACCCCAACAAGGTCGACGCCCCCTCGGGCACCGCGCAGGCGACGGCCCGCCGGATCGCTGCCGCCCGCGCCGACGCCGGCCTCGGTGCGGTTCCGGACGCCACCGACACCGGTCTGGACGGCGCCCGCGGCTCCGAGGTGGACGGCATCCACGTCCATGGCATCCGGTTGCGCGGTCTGGTGGCGCACCAAGAGGTGCTGTTCGGTTCGGCGGGGGAGACGCTGACGATCCGTCACGACTCGCTGGATCGGGTGGGCTTCATGCCCGGCGTGCTGGCTGCCGTCCGGGCCGTCCCGGAGCTGCCCGGCCTGACCATCGGCATCGACCGACTGCTCGGGTTGTAGGAGCGCTGCCGCGCTCGTGACGTGGGGAGTGAGGGGCTGCTAGCGTCGAAGCACCCGACCATTGGGAGCCCCGCGTGTTCACCTCGATCGTCGCCATTGCGCAGGCCGTGGCGCGGTGCGCCGTCCTGCCCGCTGTGGCGGTGGCCGAGCCGTCGGTGGCCAGGTCGCTAGCGATCTCGGCGGTCACGCTGCCGGTGGAGGGCTACTTGATGGACGACGCTGCCGCGATCGGGCATCTGCAGACCAACATCGCCGCAATCAGCATCGTCGGCATCGACGGGGTGAGCCTGACCAGCTCCGGGGCTCGGCTCACCGCCACCCCGGACATCTCAGCCGAAGCCATCGCGCTGGCTCACCGCAACCACAAGTTGGCCGAACTGCTGTTGTCGAA
>JAJTBJ010000109.1 GCA_021286985.1 Propionibacteriales bacterium
GGCCTGTTCGGCATTGACTTCCAGGCAGGTGACCGCGCGGATCGTCCGGGGACCCACCGCCGACACCTTCACGCCCAGGCGAGCTGCGGCCGCGATCACGTCCGCCGACGTCTGGGTGCCGGTGTCGATGACCACGATGTTGGTCTGCGGCGTGGTGACCGCACCGGGCATTTCTGCGCTCAGGGCGTCGGCGAACGCGGCCGCATTGGCGTGGTCTTCGGCCAGCCGCTGAAGTTGGTGGTCGAGGGCGTAGTTCGCCGCGGCCGCCAGAATGCCGGCCTGCCGCAGCCCGCCACCCATTCGCTTGCGGTGGACGCGCGCCCGGGCGATGGTGTCGGCGTCGGAAACCAGCATCGAGCCGATCGGGGCACCCAAGCCCTTGGAGAAACATACGTTCACGGTGGTGAACAGTCGCCCGTAGTCGGCCAGGGCGATGCCGGTGGCCACGTGGGCGTTCCATAGCCGCGCACCGTCCAGATGCAGGCCCACGCCGGCGTCCTGACAGATCGCAGAGACCTCGCGCAGATGCTCGATCGGCTGAATGGTCCCGCCGCCGAAGTTGTGGGTGTTCTCCAACGCCACCGCAGCGGTCTGCACCAGGTAGGCCGTGGCCGGGGCGATCAGCGACGCGATGGTGGCCGCATCCCCCACCCCGTCGGACGAGGTCCAGGTGCGGGTGGTGATGCCGTTGAGGGCGGCATGGGCTCCGAGCTCGGCCCGGACGATGTGAGCCCGGGCGTCACACAGCAGCTCCTGGCCGGGTTTGACCAGCGACCAGACGCCCAGCAGATTTCCCATCGACCCGGTCGGGACGAACAGGCCGGCCTCCTGGCCGAGCAGCTCGGCCACCCGCTCCTGAAGGGCGTTGATGGCCGGATCTTCGCCGTACACGTCGTCGCCGACCTCAGCAGCGGCCATGGCCGCCCGCATCCCCGCAGTGGGCCGAGTGATCGTGTCACTGCGCAGATCGATGGTGGGGTCGGCGATGGGCGCGATACGCATGGAGGGTCCTTTCACACTTCAGCGCTCACCCTAGTCCGCGCGCAGCCCGCGCCGAGGTGCAACCATTCGCCCCCACATCATGAGACGCGCGGCGTGTCGGGACGCCTCCCGGCCTTGTCGGTGCATCTGGTTGCACGCCTGGGCATCGCCGCCGAACGACCGACAGGCGCGTCCGCCTGCAACGAAACGCCTCCGACTCACCCGAATCATCCGCGACGCGCGGGCTATCTCAGGGTGCGGGGGCGTTTGGTTGCAGAACGGTGCCCCAGCGGCTGGTGCCGCGAGGTCAGAAGTCCTCGAGCTGGAATTCCTGGACGTCGCCGCGCTTGATCCGTCCGCTGGTCAACCGGTCGGCGATCAGGAAGGCCAGCTCCAGTGACTGGTTTCGGTTCAGCCGCGGGTCGCAAGCGGTCTCGTAGCGGTTGGCCAGGTCGGCCTCGTTGAGCTCATCGACGCCACCCACGCATTCGGTGACATCGTCGCCGGTCATCTCCACATGCACCCCGCCCGGCCAGGTGCCCAGCGCCTCATGCACGTCGAAGAAGCCGTTGACCTCATCGGCCACCTGACTGAACGCCCGGGTCTTGTAGCCGGTGGCGGTCTCGAAGGTGTTGCCGTGCATCGGGTCGCACACCCAGGCCACCTTGCGTCCGGTCGCCTCGACGGCCTGGATCACCGGTGGGAGCGCTTCGCGAATGCGCTCGGCTCCCATCCGGGTGATCAGCGTCAGCCGTCCCGGCTCGTGGTCGGGATCGAGCTTGTCGAGCAGTTCGACCACCTCGGGGCCAGTCACGTTCGGGCCGAGCTTCACCCCGATCGGGTTGCGCAAATGCCGCAGGTACTCCACGTGCGCACCGTCCAGCTGGCGGGTACGTTCACCGATCCAGACCAAGTGGGCACTGGTGTTGTACGGGGTGGACGTGCGCGAGTCGATGCGGGTCAGCGAGTGCTCGTACTCCAGCAGCAGCGCCTCGTGGGAGGAGTAGAAGTCGACCGTGCGGAACGACTCGTTGTCGACCCCGCACGCCACCATGAAGCCCAGTGCCCGGCTGATCTCACTGACCAGATCCTCGTAGCGGGACTCCACATTGGAGTTGCTGACGAAGTCGGCATTCCACGAATGCATCGCCCGCAGGTCGGCGTAGCCACCGGTGACAAAGGCTCGCAGCAGGTTCAACGTGGCCGCCGAGTGGTTGTACACCTCCAGCAACCGACGCGGGTCCGGCGTCCGTTCCGCGGGGGTGAAACCGAGGGCGTTGACCGCATCGCCGCGGTAAGCCGGCAGGCTCACTCCGTTGCGGAGTTCCTCGTTGCGGCTGCGCGGCTTGGCGTACTGGCCGGCGATGCGTCCCACCTTCAACACCGGCACCTGCGCGGCGTAGGTGAGCACCACGGCCATGCTCAGGATCACCCGCAGCTTGTTGCGGATGTTGGCCGCGGTCACCGTCTCGAAGGTCTCAGCACAGTCGCCGCCCTGCAGCATGAACGAGCGCCCGGCAGCCACCTCGGCCACTCGGTGGCGCATATCGTCACATTCGCCGGCGAACACCAGCGGCGGACGGCGCCGCAACTCGGCCACCACCGCCTCGACAGCAGCCGCGTCCGGATAGACCGGCTGCTGGGCAGCGCCCAAGGAATGCAGCTGGGTCAGGGACGGGATCGGATCAGACACGCGGGTCAGGATAGCTTGCCGGACGGCAATGGCGGCGGCGTGCCCCCCAGGCCTGGACGCTCCTGCACCCGAGCATCGGCCTCGGCGGGCGTCAGCGAGCCCCGCTTCACCGACAACGCGTAGGCCTCGACATAGGTCTGACCTGACAGTTCCTGAATGCCTGCCATCACCTCGTCGGTGATCCACCGCAGGGTCGCCCGATCGTCATGAAGACCGGCGTACGCGGAGAAGTCCAGGGGCTTGCCGATGACGACATGCGGACGGCTGATCCACGGGATTCCGAACAGGCCCTTCACCGCGCCGGTTCGAAACGCCGCCACCGGAATCACCGGGACGCCGGCGGCCAGCGCCATCCGCGCCACCCCGGTGTGGCCCTTGTAGAGCCGCCCGTCCGGAGAGCGGGTGCCCTCGGGGTAGATGCCCACCAAACCACCGTCGGCCAGCACCTGCAGCACCGGACGCAGCCCTTCCAGGCTCACCCGTCCACCCTCGCGGTCCAGCGGCACCTGTTTGATCGACTTCATGAACCAGGCAACGATCTTGGAACCCAGACCACGATTGCCTTTGAAAAGCTCGGCCTTGGCCGGGAAGGTCAGCGTCCGGCGAATCAACGCCGGGGTGATGAAGGTCTCACCGGCCGCGATGTGGTTGGACGCCAATAGGGCACCACCGGTGGTCGGGATGTTCTCCTCCCCCACCACGGTGCCTCGGAACAGGAACTTCACTACCGGTCGGAACAACAGGTATTTGAAGAAGTTGTACATGCCCAGCCCTTACACGCCTTGACTGATCGACAGCCTACGATGCTGGCATGGATGTCAGCGAGACGGCACAACCCTTCTACGGCGGATCGGGGCGGATCGGTGTGCTCTTCTGCCATGGGTTCACCGGTTCGCCCTGGGCGCTACGGGAGTTTGCCGAGCGCACGGCGGCGGCCGGCTACCGGGTGTCGCTCCCGCGCCTGCCCGGTCACGGCACCAGCTGGCAGGAGATGAACCTCACCGGCTGGGACGACTGGTACTCCTGCGTGGACCGGGAGTTCGAGACTCTGCGCACCGAATGTGATCAGGTCTTCATCGTCGGCTTGAGCATGGGCGGCGCGCTGGCCCTGCGACTGACCGAGAAGCGCCGCGACCAGGTCAGCGCGCTGGTACTGGTGAACCCGGCGGTCACGGCCTACGCCAAGGACCAGATCGCCCCGCTGGCCCAATACGTGATCTCCTCGGTGGCCGCGGTCGGCTCCGACATCGCCATGCCTGCCGAGAGCGAGCACGCCTACGAACGCACCCCGGTGAAGGCTGCCGCCTCGATGATGAAGGCCTGGGTCGAGGTGCGGGCCTGCCTGGATCTGGTCACCTGCCCGGTGCTGATGTTCCGCTCGACGGTCGATCACATCGTGCCGGCCTCATCGAAGGACTTCATTCGCGACCACATCTCCAGTGAGGAGATCATCGAGCGGGTGCTGTCGCGCAGCTACCACGTGGCCACCCTCGACTACGACAAAGAGCAGATCTTCACCGAGTCGCTGGAGTTCCTGGCCAGCCACGTCCGGACGGCCTGAGTCAGCGCAGCGCCCGCAAGCCGGCCAGGTACCAGGCGGTGGCCTGAGCAACCTCCTGGGAGCTGAGCCGGTTCTGGACGCCGCGTTCGAGAAAGTCGGCGGCATCGGTGGTTCGATGGGCGCGCACCTGATCGACCGCGAACTGCGCCAACGCGTAGTCGGTGGGGGTATTCACCACTGACGGCAGCGCCGTGGGCAACCCGTGCTGAGCGAGCTCGTCGGCCACCAGCGAGGCATTGGTCCTCGCCACGGAGGAATCGGCGGCGGCCGTGACCGACTCGGCCAGACCTTCCACCACCCAACCCAGCCCGCTGGTGCACGCTGAGTCAGTGGCCACATGGACGGCCTCGTGGGTGAGAGTCGCCTGCACCCACTGATCACCTTGGGCTTCGGCGGCCGGGTTGATCACGATTCGAGGCGTGCCGGAGGCACACGTGGTGACCGCGGCGGTGTCGGCGTCGTTGGCGCCGGTCACCGTGGCGAACAACTGCCGGGTCGAGGGCACGATCACCACCAAGCCTTCGTCCCAGGTGGAGCCCGCGGGGAGCACCTTCGCCGAACTCACTGCGGCGGCGGCCCGGTCGAGCCGGGTGGCCCACGCGTGACGTTGTTCGACACTCAGCCCGGACGACAGCACGCTGCCGTGCGCAGCGGGAGTGAGATCGACCTTCTCGAGCGTCCACAGCGGCCGCTCGGCCTGGTCGGCGACCGACGCGATCACGCCATCACTCTGCTCGACGCTGATCGCCTCGGTGGCCGTCCGCCGGTCTCCGGGGTAGCGGGTGGTCACGATCAGTGGCTGATCACCGGTGATGCCCGCCGGGGCGATCGAAAGCCCGGAGTACCACGCAGCCGCCTGCTGGGCGTCGGCGAACTGACGGGCGAAGCCGTCAGGGTCGGCAGCGGTGATGGCCGACTGCAGCCGCACGGCCAGGGCTGGCTGCGGCGGCGCGACGATCGCGCAACCGGAAAGAAGGGTGGCCGTGAGCAGGCCGAGGAGTCGACGAGTGATCAGCCGAGAATACGCCGGGCCGAGTACACCTTGGAGTAGCCGCTGAGGCTGTTCACCTGGATGCCGTAGCGGGGCTGGCGGGCGTGGACGATCTTGCCCCCACCGATGTACATCGCAACGTGGTAGATGTTGCCGCCGTGAGCGAAGAACACCAGATCACCCGGACGAAGGTTGGACTTGCTCACCGAATGCCCGCGGCCGGCCTGGGCCGATGACGAGTGCGGCAGCGAGATGCCGGCCTGACGATACGACGCCAGCATCAGACCCGAGCAGTCGAAGGAGTTGGGACCAGAGGCGCCCCACACGTAGCGGGACTTGCCCACCTTCGACAACGCGTAGGCGATGGCCTTCTTGATCCGCGCATCGGCGTCGGCGTAGTCACCGGGGTCGGAGGTGCCGGGATCGCCGTCCTCGTTGTCGATCTCTTGGCGATCATTGCCGCTGAGCGAGTTGTAGAGGTCGTCGGCCTCGCGCACCTTGTCGTCGGCCTTCTGCTTCATGTCGGCCAGTTGCTTCTCCTGGTCGGCGAGCGCGGCGACTTCGGCCTCGGCGGTGCGCTGCATCTCCTGCAGGTTGGCCTGAGCCGCCTGCTGCTCCGACAGCGTCTTGGTCATCGTCTCGTCGACCCGGCTGGCGGTGGCGAGGCGATCAAGCAAGTTGTCGGGATCGCTGGAGGTGAAGATCTGGACGGTGGTGTCGAACTCACGATTGCGGAACTGCGCCAGCGCGATCGTCTGGGCGGCAGCGCTGAGCTGGTCGACCTTCTTCTGCTGGATGGCGATGTCAGCCATCAGCACCTTCAGGCGCTGCTTGCCCTCGTCGAGAGCGTCCGAAGCGGTGGCGTACTGCTCGCCGATGTCGGCAGCCTCCGCCTCCAAGGCCTTCAGCCGATCCTTGGCCTGAGTAGCCGTGGTCGGGCTGGGCGCCGGCTTGGGGGTGGGAGCCGCGTTCGCGGTCAGGGATGAGTTGGCGAACAGTGTCGCGACTACGGCAAACGCCGCCGCCGAGACAATAATTCGACTCTTCATCAATCACCCCTCGCAGATGGGCCACACCAAGCCCTGAAGCAAAACTGAGAAAACCCTAAGCGAACAGGACGTGGTGGCGCAACTCCGGGCCAGGCATTCGGGGCTGAAATGTGTCCCCCGCAGGGGGGACCGGGTGCTACTGACCTACTACCAAGCGTAGTGGCGGCAGCAGCCCCGAGGTGGCCATCGCCGCCAACGCAGCCTGCTCCTGATCGTCGAGTTCCACCTCGCCGCCGATCGGCCCCAACAGCACCGAAATCACACAATCGCCGCAGGCCGGCCCACGGGCCCGACAGGTGGCGCAGTCGACATGCAGAATGTCCATGTGAATCAGGCTGCCAGGCGGCACTGACACTCGCCGTTCCCGGCCTAGGCTGGCTGCGTGAGGTGGGTAGTCGCAAGCATCGCCGTGGCCCTGCTGGTGGGCTGCGCACCGACCCCCACCTGGACCCCGATCGCGATGGACGCGACCGCCGAGAGCCTGATCGCCACCGACACCGGCGTGCTGGTGGGCGGGCACCAAGGACAAGCACCGTTCCTGGCCGAGCTGACCAACCACGGCATCGCCCCGGTCGCTCTGCATCCGAACGAGCCCTACGCGGCTGCCGCGACCCTGGTTCGGTTGGCCGCCGACGGACCAGACCGCTACGCCTTGGGCACAGCCATCGGGGGCGCCCACAGCAACGCACGGTGGACCACGTGGTCGGGCACACCCCAGGCCCTGACCAACCATCCGCAAGAGTTCTTCACCTTCGGCGGCCATGACGCCGGGCCACTGTTGGGCGTGGCGGTGGTGAGTCATCGACCGACCATCGTCGGCGTGCGCACCACCCAAACCGGCATGCGGGCCGCGCTCTACACCGCCGACGGCACCCGCTGGGTCGCCGGGCCCAATGAGCCGACGCTGTCATCGGACCGGACGCGCGAGTTGTCTTTCACCGCCGTGACCTCTGTCGGCGATGATCTGGTGCTGGTCGGCGACGAACTACTGCTGCGCCCCGACCTGCCCCAGTCACCGTCGGCGTGGATCGGACGCCCGGGTCAGTGGCGGCAGCTGCTGCTGCCCGTCCCCGACGGCCTGAGCGGACCCGGGCCGGTATGGGCGACGTCGGTCGCCTGTGCCGATCAGCGCTGCTGGATCGCCGGCTGGGCCCACGGGCGTCCCGTGGTGTGGCAGGTCGAGACCTCCGGACCGACCGTGGTCAGCACCGGCGTCCTCGACGGCAGCGACACCACCATTACCGCGACCGCACTGGTGACCGTGAACCAGGGACGTCCGGTGGTCGCGGTGAACGGCGCCACGCCCACCATTCAGCTGGGCTGCGGAGCGACCTGGCGGACGCTGCCGCCTCTCCCCGGCCCGGTGCAGGCCCTGACCGGCACCGCCGCGGGCGTGTACGCAGTCAGCGACGGACAGGTGCGGTTCCTGGACGCGCCGTCGTGCTGAGTGTCAGTGGTGGGGCCTAGCGTGTCGAGGGTGAGCAGCACCGCCGTGATTCAACCCAGTTTCGAAGATCTCGGCCGTCCGCTGTCACAGGTGACCTTCTGTGTGGTCGACCTGGAGACCACCGGTTCCAGCGAGGACGACACCATTACCGAAGTCGGTGCGGTCAAGGTGCGCGGCGGTGAGGTGCTGGGCGAGTTCCAGACACTGGTGAACCCCAACGCCCACATTCCGGCCCTGATCTCGGTACTCACCGGCATCACCGACCAACTCGTCGCCGGAGCCCCCAAGCTGCCGCAGGTGCTACCAGGCTTCCTGGAGTTCGCTGCCGGCACCGTCCTGGTGGCTCACAATGCCCGCTTCGATGTCGGCTTCCTCAAGCGTGCCTGCGCTCGCCACGACTACAGCTGGCCCAACCCCGAGGTGGTCGACACCGTCGCTTTGGCTCGCCAGGTGCTGCTGCGCGACGAGGTGCCGAACGTGAAGCTGTCCACTTTGGCCGCGCATTTCCACACCGCCACCACCCCCACCCACCGCGCGCTGGACGATGCCCGAG
>JAJTBJ010000110.1 GCA_021286985.1 Propionibacteriales bacterium
GTTGTCGCGCAGGTAGTCGAAGCCGAACTCGTTGTTGGTGCCGTAGGTGATGTCGCAGGCATAGGCCTCACGGCGCTGGGCGGGGGTCATGTCGGAAAGGATCGCGCCGACCTTCAGCCCCAAGAAGTGGTGGATGCGGCCCATCTGCTCCGACTGGTACTTGGCCAGGTAGTCGTTCACGGTGACCACATGGACGCCCTTGCCCTCCAGGGCGTTCAAGTAGGAGGCCAGCACGGCGACCAAGGTCTTGCCTTCACCGGTCTTCATCTCGGCGATGTTGCCCCAGTGCAGCGCGGCCGCGCCCTGCAACTGGACGTCGAAGTGACGCTTACCCAGAACGCGCTTGCTGGCCTCACGGACCGTGGCGAAGGCTTCCGGCATGAGTGAGTCGAGGCTCTCGCCCTCGTCGAGCCGACGACGGAAGTCCTCGGTCTGGCCGCGCAGTTCCTCATCGGACATCTCAACGAAATCAGGCTCGATCTTGTTGACCGCCTCGGCAACGACCTTCAGCTTCTTCAGCTGCCGGCCTTCGCCGAAATGCAGCATCTTGTCCATCAGACTCACGTTGGAACCGTGCTTCCCTCGGGTGTTTCTTGCGCTCCTGGTGTGGGCGCACCGCCGACCATCCTAGTTGGTCAGCAGCGGTCGTCGGTGCTCACCGACGGCGCGCTCAATAGAGCACTGTGGCCAACTCGCCGACCTGCTCGAAACCCACCCGCAGATAGCTGCGCACCGCCGGGGTGTTGAAGTCGTTGACGTACAAACAGGCCTGCCCGTAGTCGGCCAGGACGTACTCGGTCACCGCAGCCATCGCCGGCACCGACGCACCGCGTCCACGCAGGGACGGCTCCAGCCACACGCCCTGAATCTGGGCCACCGAGCCGCTGGCGGCACCGATGTCGGATTTGAAGATCACCCGGCCGTCCTCGATGATCCCGAACGCTCGACCCTCACCGACCAGCCACCGGCAATAGCTGCGGTAGCTCGATTCCCGGCCCGTCCCCGGGTCCACCCCCACTTCCTCGGTGTACATGGCCACCGATGCCGCGAAGTAGGACTCGAAGTCTTCTGCGGAGATTCGCTGCACCCGCTGATCGGGCTCGATCAGCGGCGGCCGGTCGATCACCATCAGCGGCTGACGGCGGCGCACCTCACGGACGTCGCTGTAGGCCCGACCCCAGCGCCGCCCCAACGCCTCCCACAACGGCAGCGCCAGCCAGGACGGGCCGACGATCGACTGGCAGGTGCGGCGGCGTCCGGCCGCTTCGACGAAGGCCGGAATCGGTTCGAGGTCCTCGGCCACCGGCACCAGGTTGGCCCCCAGGTGCAGCAAGGCCGTCGGCTCTTCCGACGGCGTGCCGTAGACCAGACCGGGAGCGATCGGATTGAGCACCCCGGCGTCGATCCGGGATGAGACGAACACGTTGGCGACCGGATCCCGCGCCAACACCTGACGCACCAGCGGGGTGTCGGCGTAGGTGAGGATCCGGGCGGGCACCGATCTACCCCACGATCACTTCTGCCGAACCGGGCTCCTGCTCCGGCATCTCGGCAGCGAGCTTGTTGGCCTCGGCGATCAAGGTCTCCACGATGGCCGACTCCGGAACCGTGGCCACCACCTCACCACGGACGAAGATCTGGCCCTTGCCGTTACCGGAGGCCACCCCGAGGTCGGCCTCGCGCGCCTCACCGGGTCCGTTGACCACACACCCCATCACGGCGACCCGCAGCGGGACGGTCAACCCTTCGAGCCCCTTGGTCACCTCTTCGGCCAGGGTGTAGACGTCCACCTGGGCTCGTCCGCACGACGGGCAGGAGACGATCTCCAGCTTGCGAGGCCGCAGGTTGAGCGACTCCAGGATCTTGACCCCGACCTTCACCTCTTCCACCGGCGGCGCCGACAGCGACACCCGGATGGTGTCGCCGATGCCCTTGCTCAGCAGGGCACCGAATGCCACCGATGACTTCACCGTGCCCTGGAAAGCCGGACCGGCCTCGGTCACGCCCAAGTGCAGCGGATAGTCGCAGGCCTGCGACAGCAGCTCGTAGGCGCGCACCATGACCACCGGGTCGTGGTGCTTCACCGAGATCTTGAAGTCGTGGAAGTCGTGCTCCTCGAACAGGCTGGCCTCCCACAGCGCCGATTCCACCAGCGCTTCGGGCGTCGGTGAGCCGTATTTGGCCAGCAGCCGGGCGTCCAGTGAGCCGGCGTTGACGCCGATCCGCAGCGACACTCCGGCATCGGTGGCGGCCTTGGCGATCTGGGCCACCTGGTCGTCGAAGGCGCGAATGTTGCCCGGGTTCACCCGGACGGCCGCGCAACCGGCGTCGATGGCGGCAAAGACGTACTTCGGCTGGAAGTGAATGTCGGCGATCACCGGGATCGGGCTGTGCGCGGTGATCCGCGGCAGCGCGTCGGCGTCGTCCTGGCTGGGCACGGCCACCCGGACGATGTCGCAGCCGGCCGCGACCAGTTCAGCGATCTGCTGCAAGGTGGCGTCGACGTCGGTGGTCTTGGTGGTGGTCATCGACTGCACCGAGATCGGGGCGTCACCGCCGACCAGCACCTTGCCGACCCGGATCTGCCGGGTGGGCCGACGGGCGGCCAGGACGGGCGGTGGGGGCTTCGGGATTCCCAGGGATACAGGCATGCGTTCCTCGTTCGATGTACCAGCAACGGACCGAAATCCGCCGCAATCAGACTACCCAGGTGAGCTTCACAATCTGGGCCAGCGCACCGATTCGATGCGCAGGGATCTGCAGCTAGAACAACTGCAGCGGGGAGACGATGTCAGCCACGATCAGCGCCACCCCCGAGATCAACAACAGGCCACCCACGCCATAGGCGATCGGTAGCAACTTTGCGGTGTCGAAGTAGCCGGGATCGGGTCGGCGGAAGACCCGGGCCAGTCCGCGACGCAGCGCCTCCCACAACGCTCCGGCGATGTGGCCGCCGTCCAGCGGCGGCAGCGGGACGAAGTTGAAGATCGCCAGGAACAGGTTCACCGAGGCCAGCAGGGCGGCGTAGGTGGCGAACTTCTGGCCGAGGTTCAACTCGTCATCTCCGGCGACCTGCCCGGCCACCTGGCTGGCTCCGACGATGCTGATCGGGTCGTAGACGTCCCGCGGCTGCCCGGTGGCCATGTTGTAGACCACGTGCCAGACCTTCACCGGGAACTGCACCAGAGCGACAACGCTTTGCTGGGTCATGGTCCACATATCGGAGAGCACCTCGGCCGGACCGCCCTTGACCAGCACCTGCTGCGGGCTGATCCCCATCCAGCCCGCTTGCACCGAGTGGCTGGGGTCCAGTCGGTCGGGCAGGTTGTTGATCTTGGTGTGCACCACCGGCAGGGTCACGCTCTGCCCGTTGCGCTCGACGACCAACTGGGCTGCACCGTCGAGGTTGGCCCGGATCAGGTCGGACAGCTGGGTGTAGCTGGTGATCGCCACCCCGTTGAAGCTGACCACTCGGTCGCCGACCTGCAGACCGGCCTGCGCGGCGGGGGTCTGCGGGTCACTGGGCAGGCAGGAGGTGCGGGACGGCTCGGTGATGATGCACTGTTGCACGTAGCCAACCGTGGTTTGCGGACGCATGACGCCATACCCGGCGGTGACTCCCAGCAACAGCACGAAGGCAATCAGCAGGTTCATCGTCGGACCACCGGCCATCACGATCAGCTTCTGCCAGGTCTTCTTCTGGTAGAAGAGCCGCTGGTCGGCCACGTCGGTCTGGGTGATCTCTTCCCATTCGCTGGCGCGCGCACCGTCGGCGAAGTCGCTGAGTCGGGTGCGGCGTTTGCGTCCGTCCGGGGTGGGCGGATACATCCCCAACAGCCGGACGAAGCCGCCGAGCGGGAACCATTTCAGGCCGTACTCGGTCTCACCACGGGTGGTCGACCAGAGGGTGGGGCCGAAACCGATGAAGTACTTGGGTACCCGGACGCCGAACAGCTTGGCCGGCACCATGTGGCCGATCTCGTGGAGGCCGACCGAGACCATGATCAGGGCGAAGAACCCCACGGCGAAGCCGATCACGGTGAGGACTTCCATCATGCTCCCTTGATCTTGCTGGCGGCGGCGGCCCTGGCCGCAGCATCGGCGGCCAGCACCGCAGCAACGCTGAGTGGCTCGCTCGTCGCCTGGGCCAGGTGGTCGGCGAGCACTTCGCCGATCACGTCCACGATGCCACTGAACTCCAACTCTCCGGCACAGAAGGCGTCCACGCAGACCTCGTTGGCGGCGTTGTAGACCGCCGGTGCGGTGCCGCCGGCCTTTCCGGCGGTGCGAGCCAACTCCACCGCGGGGAACGCGTCGTTGTCGAGCGGTTCGAAGGTCCAACTGGTCGGGCTCGACCAGTTGCAGGCCGACGCGGCATCGGCGAGGCGCTCAGGCCAGACCAGCCCGAGGGCGATCGGCAACCGCATGTCAGGCGGTGAACACTGAGCGATCGTCGAGCCGTCATGGAACTCCACCATCGAGTGGACGACCGACTGCGGGTGCACCACCACCTCGATGTCGTCCAGGTCGACGCCGTACAGCAACCCGGCCTCCAACAGCTCCAGGCCCTTGTTGACCAGGGTGGCGGAGTTGATGGTGATCACCCGGCCCATCGCCCAGGTGGGGTGAGCCATGGCCTGATCAGGCGTGATCCCCTGCAACTGGTCGCGGCTGCGTCCACGGAAAGGCCCACCGGAGGCGGTCAGGATGAGCTTGCGCACCTCGTCGGCCCGGCCGGCGCGCAGGGCCTGGGCGAAAGCGGAATGCTCAGAGTCGACCGCGACGATCTGACCAGGAGCGGCGGCCTCGGTGACCAGCCGTCCACCGATCACCAGCGACTCCTTGTTGGCCAGCGCCAGGCTCGTCCCCGCGGCCAAGGTGGCCAGGGTGGGCTCCAGGCCCGCGGCACCGGTGATCGCGTTCAGCACCACGTCGGCGGAGTAGGCGGCCAGTCGCGTCGCCGCGTCCGGCCCGGCCCAGATCTCTACCCCGGGAAGCTGATCGGCGACCCGATCAGCAGCGTGCGGATCGCTCACTGCGACCACCGCCGGATGCAGCGACTTCGCTTGCGCCACCAGGACGTCCAGCGACGAGCCGCCGGCTGCCAGCCCGACCAC
This sequence comes from Propionibacteriales bacterium, assembly GCA_021286985.1. GTDB lineage: Bacteria > Actinomycetota > Actinomycetes > Propionibacteriales > Propionibacteriaceae > Propionicimonas. The sequence goes on from JAJTBJ010000110.1 coordinate 5,118, forward strand.
CTCGAACCGGTCGCGCCGGGGTTCGATCACCTCCACCGCCTGGGTGCCGATCGAACCAGTACTGCCGAGAATGACCACGCTGCGCACCGGCTCAGTCTAGGACCCGGGCAGACTGCTCTTGCGGACGGGTCTGGCTTCCCCCGCCACCTTCGACTGATCTGCACAGGCGGCCACTACGCTCGCGGTGTGAGCGCTGCGTTCGGACAGACCGAGATCGAATCGGTCGACCAACTCCAGGAACGGCTGCGCCATGGCGACAGCCTGCGCGGCTGTTGGGTGCAGTCTGTCGACCTGTCCGCAATGGCCGCGGTACTGCAGGCGACCGACGTTCGCGGGGCGATGTTCCTCGGCTGCACGTTCGCCCCCGGCAGCGAGGCCGAGATCGAAGCCCGCGGCGCCCTGGTGTTCCCGGGGTTGCCCGATCTTCCATTCAATCCCTATCGCACGGGCCTCTACTCTCCCGCCGAGCTGTACGCCGACCTGGACGCCGGCTACCGCTACACCCGCGACGCGGTGATCTATCGCTGGTGGCGACACGTCGGCCAGCACCGCAGCCTGACCAGCGAGCTGGCCATGACCCTGCATGACCACGCCATCACCGAAGCCCTCGGCGATTGCGCGTTGGCTGGCGCCATCGGAGTGATGGGTGGGCATCGCGTGACCAGAGACTCAGCCGATTACGCCGCAGCCGCCGACCTGGGGCGCGCGTTGGCCCAGGCCGGGCATGCGGTGATCACCGGCGGCGGCCCTGGCGCCATGGAGGCGGTCAACTTGGGGGCTGGACTGGCCGGCACCGCGGCCGACCTGCGCGCGGCCGTTGACTTGGTGTCCGCAGCACCGACCTTCACCGCCGCAGTCGAGCCGTGGGCGCAGACCGCCTTCACTGTGACCGAACGTTTCGAGCTGCAGGGCGCCAGCTACGGCGTACCGACCTGGCTCTACGGACACGAACCGCCCAACGCGTTCTGCGTGGGGGTGGCGAAGCTGTTCTCCAACGCGATCCGCGAGGACGTCCTGCTCCGGCTGGCCAGCGGTGGCCTGGTCTGCCTGCCGGGGGCAGCGGGCACGGTCCAGGAGATCTTCCAGGCTGTCACCCCGCGCTATTACGCAGGCGCGGACGAGTCGATCGCGCCGCTGATTCTGGTCGGTGTCGACTACTGGACCACGGCGATGCCGGCCTGGCCGCTGCTCAGCGCGTTGGCCGACGGCCGGGCGATGAGTGCACGGCTGCACCTGGTCGACTCCGTCGCCGAGGTCGCAGGACTGCTCAGCGATTGAAACGGATGGCACGCACCACCTGGATCACGCCGACCACCACCAGCGAGATGCCGATCCACAGCCACAGCAGGGTTGCACCCCACACCGGCGCGGCCAACAGCACCACCCCAGCCAGAATGCTGACGGCGCCATAGACGACCGGCCAGAGGCCCCCATCGCGAGCGGAAGTGACCAAGACAACTGCACCCTGGAAGATCCAAACCACGCCGACGACGGTGCCCAGAATGACCGCCAGAATCTCGGTGGCGACACCGAGATTGGCCCAGGCGACGATCCCGCCGATGAGGAAGATCACCCCCAGCAGCAGGTAGAGGATGCGCCTGCGACCGGGAGCGCTACCGAAGATGCCGATGGCCAGATTGCCCAGCCCGGCCACCAGCGTCCACAAGGCAACGAAGATCGCGACCACCGCGGCGGCCGTGTGTCCCGGCCAGACCAGGATCAGCACGCCGAAGACCAGGGAGACCGCCCCACCCACGCCCAAGGCGATGCGCAGGTTCTTCAGCAGCAGGGATTCGGCGTCGGAAATGGCGAAGGAATCGACCACGATGCTCTCCTTTGAGTGGTTGTTCCTCCATCGTGGCAGTTTCGTCCGCTGGTGGGGGCGGTTATTGCACAGTGGCTCCTGAGTCGGCGCGGCGCAGCCGCAACCCGACCGGCGACTCGGCCAACTCCCAATCCTCGGTGATCCCGAGCTCGGCCAGGAAACGCCGATCATGGCTGACCACGATCAGGCCTCCCCGGTAGGCCTTCAGAGCCGCGAGTAACCCATCCCGTCCGGCCACGTCGAGGTTGTTGGTCGGCTCATCCAGCACCAACAGTTGCGGCGGCGGATCAGCCAGCAGCAACTGCGCGACCGCGACGGCCAACCGCTCCCCTCCCGACAAGGTGCCGACGGGACGCTCCACTGTCGCCGCCGACAGGCCGAAGGCGGCCAACTGATGGCGGATTCGCTGCGGCACCGCCGCGGCGACCACCGCGGACAGATTGGCGATCGCGGTCGCGGTGTCGTCCAGCCGGTCCAGGCGTTGGGGCAGATAGCCCACCCGTTCGCAGCGCAACTGTGCGGACAGCCCGTCGGGCGCCTGATCGCCGAACAGAGCGTCCAGCAGCCGCGACTTACCGACGCCGTTCGCCCCGGTCAGGGCCACCCGGGAGGCGCCGGTGACGGTCAGGTGCTGCTCGCCATCGCTGAACTCGGCCAGCCGTCGCCCGGGCGCCACCTGCGGGTCAGCCAGTTCGATCCGCACCACCTTCTCCCGCCGCAGCCGGGCCTCGGCCTGCGCCAACCGCGCCTCGGCCCGCTGTACCCGATCGTCCAGCCGCCCCCGCAGCGAGCCGGCACTGGCCTCAGCGCGGCGACGACGCTCGTCGGCGGCGGCGCCGATGAAGCGGGAGTTGGCCACATCCCGGCGTCCCTGGCGCGCACTGCGCGCCACCCGCGTCTCGGCGTCGCGCCGCTGCCTCCGTTCGAGGCGAACCCGCTGGGCTGCGGTGGCCACCGCCTGCGCGGCCGCCGCCTGGTCGGCGTCCACCTGGTCGCGATAGGCCCGGTAGTTGCCACCGAACACCCGCAGTCGGCCGGCGTCGAGTTCTGCGGTGTGGTCAAGGCGTTCGAGCAGTTCGACATCGTGGCTGACCACCACCAGCGACCCCGGCCAGTCGACCAGGACGTCGTAGAGCACCCGCCGGGCATCGGCGTCCAGATTGTTGGTGGGTTCGTCCAGCAGAGTGACCGCGGCCCCGGCCAGCCGCAGCCCCGCCAGGGCGGCCAGAATCACCTCTCCGCCGGACAAAGTACCCACCGGCCGATCCAAACCGAGCGCG
>JAJTBJ010000111.1 GCA_021286985.1 Propionibacteriales bacterium
GGTCGACATCGGCATCCAGGAGAAGCCGCTGACCATCGCGCTGCGTGAGGTCAACGCTGGCGTGCTGGAGTGCACCGACATCGATCCTGAGGCCGAGGCCGCTGCCCGTGCCGAGGTGGTCGGCGATCCCGATTTCACCCTCGACCCGTTCGGCGTCGACGACCTGGCCTGAGCCACCCACGGTCGGGGCGCTCGCGCCTCGGCCGCAGATTCACAACCTCCGCATCGCGCTCGCGCGCTGATATTGGCGGACGCAGGAAAGGAAGCTCGTGATGAGCCGCCTGTTCACTTCCGAATCGGTCACCGAGGGGCACCCTGACAAGGTCGCCGACTCCATCTCCGATGCGGTTCTCGACGAGATCCTGCGACAGGACCCGGATTCGCGAGTTGCGGTGGAGACCCTGGTCACCACGGGCACCGTCGTGGTGGCCGGTGAGGTCACCACCTCGGCCTACGCCGAAGTGGCGCAGTTGGCCCGAGAGCGGATCGTCCAGATCGGCTACGACTCCTCTGCCAAGAGCTTCGACGGCAACTCCTGTGGAGTGCTGGTCTCGATCGGCAAGCAGTCCCCAGACATCGCCCAGGGCGTGGACCACGCCGAGGAAGAGCGGGAGGAAGCCTCCGTCGATCTGCTGGATCGCCAGGGCGCCGGTGACCAGGGGCTGATGTTCGGCTACGCCTGTACTGACACACCCACTTTGATGCCGCTACCGATCGACATCGCTCATCGCCTGGCCGAGCGGCTGGCCGAGGTGCGCCAGAACGGCGAACTGGACTTCCTGCTGCCCGACGGCAAGACCCAGGTGACCATCGCCTACGACGGCGATCGCCCGGTGGGGGTGGACACCGTCGTGGTCTCCAGTCAGCACTACGAGAGTGCGTCCCACCGGCTGATCACCGACGAGTTGCGCGCGCGAGTGATCGAGCCGGTGCTGGCTCGCTACCCGATCGCTTCGTCCGGGGTGAAGACCTACGTGAATCCGACCGGAAAGTTCGTCATCGGCGGCCCGATGGGCGACGCCGGCGTGACCGGTCGCAAGATCATCGTCGACAGCTACGGCGGCATGGCCCGTCACGGCGGCGGCGCCTTTTCCGGCAAGGATCCCTCGAAGGTCGACCGTTCCGCGGCGTATGCGATGCGCTGGGTGGCCAAGAACGTGGTCGCTGCCGGGCTGGCTGAGCGCTGTGAAGTGCAGGTGGCCTACGCCATCGGACGTGCGCACCCGGTCGGCTTCTACACCGAGTGTTTCGGCACCGAGAAGGTGCCGACCGATCGGATCACCGAGGCGGTGCTCAACGTCTTCGACCTGCGCCCGGCCGCGATCATCCGCGATCTGGACCTGATCCGTCCGATCTACTCCCAGATCACCAACTACGGCCACTTCGGACGCGAGCTCGAGGTCGCTACCTGGGAGCGGACCGACCGGGCCGACGCTCTGGCTGCGGCGATCGCAGGCTGAGCGGTGCGCGGCGGCGCAGCCGTCGGTGCCACCCAATAGCATTCGGTCCATGGAGGGATCGGTCGCCAGGGTCGCAGTGGACATACCACTGACGCATCTGGACCGTCCTTTCGACTATCGCGTTCCGGCGGCGCTGGCCGATCAGGCCGTTCCCGGGGCGCGAGTGAAAGTCCGCTTCGCTGGACGGCTGCGGGACGGTTTCGTGGTGGAGCGCTCCGAGGGCGCCGACCGCGACCAGCTCCTCGAACTTGCCAAGGTGGTCTCCGCTGAGCCGGTGCTGTCGGCACCGGTGGCCCGGCTGGTGCGCGCAGTGGCCGACCACTACGCCGGCACCTTCGCCGATGTGGTGCGCACGGCGGTCCCGCCGCGGCATGCTGCCACCGAGAAGGCCGAGACCTCGCCACGTCCGACGGCGACGGGCTTGGACCAGGCAGCGGTCACGCTGGCGGGCTATCCCGACGGCCCCGCCCTTCTTTCTGCCATCGCCGCGGGGGGACGACCGCGGGCTGCCTGGACGGTGGTGCCCGCGCCGACCGCAGTAGGGGATTGGGCCACCGGTTTCGCCGAGGCCGCGGCGGCCACCTTGAACAGCGGCCGCGGCGCGCTGCTGCTGGTTCCCGACGCCCGTCACCTGGATCGCTTGGAGGCCGTCTGCACGGCCCGATTCGGGGCGGGCAGCTTCGCTGTACTCAGTGCCGAGGCTGGGCCGTCGGCGCGTTATCGGGCCTTCCTGGCGGCCAGCCGTGGGCAGGTGCGCCTGGTGCTCGGCACCCGAGCCGCCGTCTTTGCCCCGGTCTCCGACCTCGGTCTGATCGCTGTCTGGGATGACGGCAACGATTCCTACGCCGAGGCACATGCGCCCTATTGGCATGCTCGTGAGGTGGCCGCGCTGCGAGCCCATCAGGAGTCGACCGCGCTGTTGTTGGCTGCCCACGGGCGCACCGCCGAGGTGCAGCAGCTGCTGTCGCGCGGCTGGCTGGCAGCTCTGGAGTTGCCGCCGCAACAGATGCGCCGACTGGCCGCAGCGGTCCGTCCGACCACCGGCAGCACCGCGCGCGATCCGTTGGCGGAAGTGACCCGGATCCCAAAGGACGCGTTCGAGGTGATTCGCACCGGCCTGACCCAAGGACCGGTGTTGGTGCAGGTGCCGCGTGCGGGCTATCTGCCGGTGCTGGTGTGCAGCCGTTGCCGCGAGGTGGCTCGCTGCGCCCGTTGTGGCCAAGGGCTGCGCGATCTCGGCCACGGCCCGATGTGTCCCTGGTGTGGTCCGGGCCTCACGGCCTGGCAGTGCGTCGAATGCGGCGGACGGTCTTTACGCAACCCGGTGATCGGAGTGCAGCGGACCGCCGAGGAACTGGGCCGAGCCTTCCCGGGAACCACCGTGCTGCAGCCCGGTGCCGAGCAACGTTCCCGCGCCGTCAGCGACCGACCGGCCATCGTGCTGGCCACCCCCGGGGGCGCCCCCGAGGCCACGGCCGGCTTCGCGGCCTGCATCCTGCTCGATGCTGACCTGATGTTGTCGCGAGCTGATCTACGGGTGGGCGAGGAATCACTGCGCCGCTGGCTGGCCGTGGTGGCCAAGGTCCGTCCCGCTGAGCAAGGCGGCACCGTACTGGTGGTCGGTAACGCCGCCCACCGGGAGGTGCAGGCGTTGGTGCGGCTGGATCCGGCCGGCTATGCCGCCGCCGAGCTGGCCGAACGCGAGCAGGCCGGCTTCCCGCCTGCGGTGAAGATGATCACCGTCGAAGGAGCAGCGGCCGCCGTCAACGAGGTCGCGGCCGCCCTCGCCCTGCCACCCGCAGCCACCGCTCTCGGTCCGTTCGTGGTGGGCCCCACCTCGACAACGACAGTTACCGACGAGCTGTACCGACTGACCCTGCGCGGGCCGCTTCCCGTCGCCGCGGAACTGGTATCGGCCGTCAAGACCGTGCTGGCCGCACGCACCGCCCGCAAAGAGACCGCGGTTCGGGTGCGAGTCGATCCCCAGGTATTGGATTGAGCCATGATCACCATCGCCTTGGCCCAGCTGGCTTATCCGACCTCAGCCGATGCCGCTGTCGAGACCGCCGTGGCGGCGATCGCCGACGCCGCGGCGAGCGGCGCCGCCGTGGTGTGCTTCCCTGAGTGCTACCTGCCTGGCTACCGCGCAGCGGGTCGAGGTAACCCGAGGCCGCCAACCGCGGCCTGGCTGGAAGCCGCTCATGCGCGTGTCCTGGAGGCGGCGGCCGCCTCCCACATCGCCGTGGTGATGGGCACCGAACGCCTCGTCGATGGCGCCCACCGGATCACCACTTTGGTCGCTGGCCCGGACGGCACCCTGCTCGGCTGGCAGGACAAGGAGCAGCTCGACCCCAGCGAGGACGAGCTCTTCACCCCCGGCAGCGGTCGCGAAGTCTTCGCCATCGATGGACTGCGCTTCGGGGTCGCGATCTGCCACGAAGGCTTCCGCTACCCCGAGACCGTGCGGGCCGTGGTGCGTGCCGGCGCGCAACTGGTCTTCCATCCGCACTACAGCTGGCATACCGACGGTGACTGGGAGCCGGGCGGCTACGCCGAGGCGGGCAACAGCTTTCACGAAGGCGCCACCCGCTCCCGCGCCGCGGAGAACACGTGCTGGTTCGCCCCGGTCAACCACGCCAGCGCTCACTCGCCCACCACCTCGGCGCTGATCGATCCCGATGGCGACGTGGTCGCCTGGCAGCCGCATGGTCAGGAGGGCCTGTTGGTGGTCCCACTCGACCCTCGGCGCGCCACCGGGCAGTTGGCGATGCGCCGACGCCCCGTCGAGCCCGGTTAGACTCACCCGCATGCGTTTGGTCTTCGCCGGAACTCCGCACGTTGCGGCCGACACCCTGGCGCACGTGCTGCAGAACCCTCGCCACGAAGTGGTGGCGGTACTCACCCGTCCCGACGCGCCCCAAGGCCGCAGCAGCCGCTTGGTGCCCAGCCCGGTTGCCCAGTTGGCCGAAGAACACGGCATCGAGATCCTGCGCCCACAGCGCGCCCGTGACCCCGAACTCGCCGAACGCCTGGCTGAACTGGCCCCCGAGTGCTGCCCCGTGGTCGCCTACGGCGGGCTGATTCCGCAACCGCTGCTCGACCTGCCGGTTCACGGCTGGGTCAACGTCCACTTCTCACTCCTGCCGCGGTGGCGCGGCGCCGCGCCGGTGCAGCGGGCCATCCTCGCCGGTGAGCGCCTCACCGGGGTGTCGGTCTTCCAGCTCGTCGCCGAACTCGACGCCGGCGACGTCCTGGCCACCGCCGAGTACCGCCTCGGGGAACTGGAGACCGCGGGCGAGGCGCTGGAGGGGCTGCAGCAGCGCGGCGCCGCGCTGCTCAACGACACCCTCGACCGGATCGCCGACGGCACCGCGACAGCCACGCCTCAACCCGTCGACGGCGTCACTCTCGCCCCCAAACTGACCCCCGAGGCCGCGCGACTCGACTGGGCTCAGCAAGCGGCGGTGCTGCAACAGCAGGTGTTGGCCAACAACCCCTCGCCGATGGCCTGGTGCGAACGCGACGGCCAGCGTTTCCGCGTGCTGCTGGCCCGGGCGCTGGAATCGTCCGACCTTGTCCCCGGAGAGTTGCGGGCCGAGAAGCGCCGCCTCGTTGTCGGCACCGGGGACGGCGACTTGGAGCTGATCACCGTCCAGCCCGCCGGACGCAAGCCCGTCGCCGGCGCCGATTGGGCGCGCGGCCTGCGCGAGATCGGACGGCTGGAGTGAGCCGTAAGGGACGCCGTCACGACCCCGCCCGCAGCACCGCCTACAAGATCCTGCGCGCGGTGACCGCCAATGGCGCCTATGCCAACCTCGAACTGGCCCGACGCCGCAGCACCCTGTCCACCCAGGACGCCGCTTTCGCCACTGAGCTGGTCTCCGGCACCTGCCGGGCTATGGGCACCTACGACCAGATCGTGGTGGCCGCCTCCGGTCGCGAACTGCGCACCCTGCAGCCGGCGGTCGTCGACATCCTGCGGCTGGGCGTTCACCAGCTGCTCAGCATGCGAGTGCCGGCACATGCCGCGATCTCGACCACCGTCGATCTGGCCGCCCTGGAAGTGGGGGAGCGACTGGTCGGCCTGGTGAACGCGATCCTGCACAAAGTCGCTCAACGCGATTGGGCGGGCTGGCTGGCGGTGCTCGGCGAGCACGAGGACAACCTGGGCCGGATCGCGCTGGCCAACTACCACCCCCGCTGGATCGCGGAGGCCTTCCTCGACCTGTTGCCGTTGCCGGAGCTGATTGAGACCTTCGAGGCCGACAACACCCCGGCCAGCCCCACCCTGGTGGTGCGACCCGGACTGGCCGACGTGAGCGAGCTGGGTGGGCAGCCGGCCCGCTTCTCGCCCTTCGGTGCTTACGCCACGGGCGACCCGGGCAGCATCCCTGCCGTCCAGGACGGTCGCGCCGGCGTGCAGGACGAGGGTTCGCAACTGGTGGCTCTGGCGTTCTCCCGGGTGGAGGCGCCCGCAGGCCCGTGGCTGGATCTGTGTGCCGGGCCTGGGGGGAAGACCGCGATTCTGGCCGGGCTGGCGGCCCAGCAGGGACGCCGCCTAGTGGCTGCCGAACGGCATCCGCACCGGGCTGAACTGGTAGCCAACAATCTGCGCGCATTCGGAGACGACATTCGTCCTCGGGTGATCACCGCCGACAGCACCCGTCCCCCGTGGGCGCCGGGCAGCTTCGGCGCTGTGCTGGCCGATGTGCCGTGCACCGGACTCGGCGCGCTGCGTCGGCGTCCGGAGAGCCGGTGGCGCCACCAGCCCGGCGATGTGGCCGCCCTCAACGTCCTGCAGGCCGACTTGCTGGCCTCCGCGATCAACTCGGTGCCGTCGGGCGGCGTGGTGGCGTACGTGACCTGCTCGCCGCACCAGGCCGAGACGGCCGCGATCGTGGCCGGCGTGGCCGATCAGGTCGACGTCCTCCCTGCGCCTGACTACCTTCCCGAGGTTCCCGACGCTGCCTTGGGCGATTTCGTCCAGCTGTGGCCACACCGACACGGCACCGACGCAATGTTCCTGGGGCTTCTGCGTCGCCGGTAAGGTTCCGCCATGGGAATCCGGATCACGCCGAGCGTCTTGAACGCCGACCTCGCCAACCTGAACTCCGAGATCGCACGCATCCCCAGCTGCGACGCGGTTCATTTGGATGTGATGGACAACCGTTTCGTCCCGAATCTCACCTTCGGTCTGCCGGTGGTGGAGAAGGTTCGGGCAGGAACCGACAAAATGCTCGACATTCACCTCATGATCGCCGAGGTGGATCGTTGGGCGCCCGGCTACGCCGAAGCCGGGGCAGAATCAGTCACCTTCCACATCGAAGCCTCCGACGCACCCGTGAAGCTGGCCAGGGAGCTGCGCTCCCTTGGTGCCAGGGCGTCGATGGGGCTGCGACCGGCCACGCCGATCGAGCCGTATGAGGACCTCCTCGGCGAGATCGACATGGTGCTGCTGATGACCGTCGAACCCGGGTTCGGCGGCCAGTCATTCCTCGAAATCATGTTGCCGAAGATCCGCCGTACTCGGGCTCTGCTCGACAAGCACGGCGGCGACATCTGGCTGCAAGTCGACGGGGGAGTCTCACCGGAGACGATCGAGCGGTGTGCCGAGGCCGGTGCCGACACCTTCGTCGCCGGATCGGCGGTCTATCGGGCCGACGACCCCGACGCCATGGTGCAGCAGTTGCGTTCCTTGGCGCACGCGTCCTGCCGCCACTGAGGCATCAACCCTCGTCCGACCACAACCATCTGAAACGAATTGCCCTCGCATCGCGAGATCGCCGGCGTTTTCCGTCCCGATCCCTCGATGCGAGGGCGTTCGGTTTCAGGTCAGCCGCGGCGCTGATCACGGCGGCGCAAGTAGCGCTCGAACTCTGCCGCGATCGAATCGCCGGTGGGCGGGGGAGTGGTCTCGTCCCGGCGCTCTTCGAGCGCGCTGATGTAGGTGGCGATGTCGGGATCGTCGGCGACCAGCTCGTCGACCTGGGCCATCCAGGCGGTGGCCGCGTCGACCAGTTCGCCACTGTCCAATGCCAGGTTCAGCACGCCCTCCAGCCGAGCCAACAAGGCCAACGTCGCCTTCGGGTTGGGCGGCTCGGCCACGTAGTGGGGCACCGACGCCCACAGCGACACCACCGGAATCGCTGCTCGCTCGCACTCATTGGCCAACACCCCCACGATGCCGGTGGGACCTTCATAGTCCGAGGGCCCCATGCCCAGCTCGCCGGCCAACGATGCGGGGGTTGCCGAGCCGGCTACCGGCACCGGACGGCTGTGCGGGGCATCGGTGAGCATCGAACCGAGCAGCACCACCATTTCGGGGTTGATGCTGCGCAGCATCGACATCAGCCGGCCGGCGTAGGCCTGCCAGCGGAAGTTCGGCTCGGGACCGCCGATCAGCACCAGATCACGCTCGCCGAGATGAGCGACCAGCACCTCGGTGGTCGGCCATTCGAGCACGCGATGTTCGCCGACGTACTTCAGCCCCGGACGATTCACCTGAAAGTCGTAGTAATCCTCGGGATCCAGGGCGAAGGCCAGCTCTGCACGGTAATGCTCGACCAGATGATCGATCACTCCGCTGGCGGCCTCGGACGCGTCGTTCCAACCCCCGAAGGCGGCCACCACCGCCGGGTTACGCAATCCGGTGAGCCCACGAGCGTCTGCCATGG
>JAJTBJ010000112.1 GCA_021286985.1 Propionibacteriales bacterium
TGCAGCAGGCTCAGGCTCAGCAGCAGGCTCCGCAGGTGGGCCAGGTCGTCAACGGTCATCGGTGGGACGGAACTCGCTGGGTGCCGGTGCAGGAGGCGCAGCCGGCGCAGCAGCAGGCGCCGCAGGTCGGCCAGATCGTGAACGGCTACCAGTGGAATGGTGTTCAGTGGGTGCCCGCTCAGCAGGTGCAGGCTCAGCCCGCTGCGCAGGCGCAGCCGGCGCAACAGCAGGCCCCGCAGGTCGGCCAGGTCGTCAACGGCTACCGCTGGGACGGCACTCGCTGGGTGCCGGCGCAGCAGGACGCGCCGCGGGTCGGCCAGGTCGTCGACGGCTACATGTGGGACGGTCAGCAGTGGCGTCCGCCGGTGTCCGCGGAGCCCACACCCGAACCGGCGCAGCAGATGCCGCAGGTCGGACAGGTGGTCAATGGCTACCGCTGGGATGGTGCCCAGTGGCTGCCGGCCGAGACCGCGGCGACCGAGGTCCCGGCTGCCGAGGCGCCCGCAGTTGAGGCCCCCGCAACCGAGGCCCCCGCAGCGATCCCGGTCTCCGAACCGGAGACCGTTGAGGACGCCGCCGACATCGCCGAAGCAGTGAACGAAGGCATGCCCCCGGCACCGGTCGACGAGGTCGACGCCGTGATCGAGGCGCCGACGCCTGAGCCGATTCCGACGTGGGATGCCCCGGTGGGCGAGCCGGTGCCCGTGCCTGAGACGGCAGCCCCGGTAATGGCAGCGCCGGCCGCTCCGCTCACCGACCAGCTTCAGGAACTCACCGCCGCCCACGGTCTCAGCTGGGAGGTCAAGCACGGTGCCGTGGTGGCCGAGAAGGTCCTGGCCGAGCGGACCGCGTTCATGTCGACCGCCAAGCTCGTCTACCAGGCCAAGTTCACCGTGGACGACGCCACCCGCGAGGTGCGCTTCCGTGAACTGCTGAAGGAGACCGGCGCCGGCCTGTCCAATGACGACGACACCATGTCGGGCGTCCATGCGGGCAGCTACCGGATCGGTGGCGGCATGGCCGGAGACATCGCCGAACAGGCCGCTCGCTACGGAGCGCTGTACGCGGTCACCTTCGACTACGCCGGCTGGCGTGACCAGGTGAAGGCGCGCACCGAAGCGGCCGGCTACCGGTTCAGCTACGGGGCCAAGTAGCCCCGTCGCTCAGCGGTAGTCGCGCTCGCGGAACTGGCCGGACTCGTCGCCGGCCGACACCCGCTTGGCTTCGCGCTCGCGCAGTTCCACCCGGCGGATCTTGCCGGAGATGGTCTTGGGCAGGTCGTCGACGAACTCGACGATCTTGACCCGCTGGAATGCGCTCAGGCGCTCCCTGGCGTGGGCGTACACCTGGCGCGCGGCGTCCTCGTGGTCGCTCGCGGACGCAGTCAGGCAGATGTAGGCCTTCGGCACCGCGGCCCGCAGCGGATCCGGGCTGGGCACCACGGCGGCCTCGGCCACGTAGGCATGCTCCAGCAGGATCGACTCGAGCTCGAACGGGGAGATCTTGTAGTCCGACGCTTTGAACACGTCGTCGGCGCGGCCCACGTAGGTGAGGTAGCCGTCGGCGTCGGTCGAGGCGATGTCACCGGTGTGATAGAAGCCATTGCGGCGCGCGGCCATGGTGAGTTCGGGGTCGAGGTGGTAGCCGTCCATCAGGCCGAGGATCGGCACCGAGAGGTCGAGGCAGATCTCGCCCTCGTCGTCGCGCGGCTCGCCGGTGACCGGGTCGAGCAGAACCACCGGGTAGCCCGGCATCGGACGGCCCATCGAGCCGTCCTTGACGACCTGGCCGGGGGAGTTGCCCACGCAGCAGGTCATCTCGGTCTGGCCGAAGCCGTCCCGGATGGTGGCGCCCCAGGCGTTGCGCACCTGAGTGATGACCTCGGGGTTCAGCGGCTCGCCGGCACCCAGCAGCTCGCGCGGCGGGTGGCTGAGCTGGGTCAGGTCGGCCTGGATCAGCATCCGCCAGACCGTCGGCGGTGCGCAGAAGGTGGTCACCTGGTGGGTGTCCATCACCTTCATCAAGGTGGCCGCGTCGAAACGGTCGTAGTTGAACACGAACACCGTGGCCTGAGCCAGGAAGGGGGAGAAGAAGTTGCTCCACGCGTGCTTGCCCCAGCCAGGGGAGGAGATGTTCAGGTGCACGTCGCCGGGCTGGACGCCCAGCCACCACATCGTCGACAGGTGCCCGACCGGGTAGCTGACGTTGGTGTGTCGCACCAGCTTGGGCCGCGGGGACGTGGTGCCCGACGTGAAGTACAGCAGGCTGAGATCGTCGGCGGGAGTGGGGCCCTCGGGGACGAACTCGGTCGGGGCCGTGTAGGAGTCGGCCATCGACACCCAACCCTCGGGGAGGTCGTCGCCCACGCCGATCCGGATCACCGACGCCGGCAATCCTTCCAGCTGGGCGTGCAGGGCCGTGGGCGCGATGATCGACGACGCATCACCATGCTCGACCCGATAGGCCAGATCAGCCGGGGACAGCAGCGTCGAGGTGGGGATCGCCACCGCACCGATCTTGAAGATCCCCAGGATGATCTCCCAGATCTCGATGGTGTTGTTCAGCATGACGATCATCCGGGAGCCGCGACCCAGGCCCAGGCTCAACAGCCAGTTGGCCACCTGGTCGGAGCGCTGCGAGAGTTCGGCGTAGCTCCACGACTGGTCGACCAGATCGGCAGAGACGATGGTCACCGCGGCCCGGTCGGGGTGCTCGCCGGCGACCACGTCGAACCATTCGGTGGCGAAGTTGAACTCGGTCAACTCCGGCCAGCGGAAGCCGGCGATGGTGGCGTCATAGTCGGTGCGGTGGGTGAGCAGGAAGTCGCGGGCTTCGCGGACGGCTCTGGTCGCGGCGGTCTCGGTGCGCATGGTCTGGCTTTCGACAGGGCAGTAAGTTCGCGCTGATCCTACCTTTACGGCTACGGAACCGTAAGTTCGTTCAGGATCGTGTCTCAGGGGCGAGCCGCTGGAACAGCAGGTGATCTTGGTAGCGTCCGGCGATCTGCAGGTAGGCCGGCGCATAGCCGAACTGGACGAACCCGTTCTTGCGCAGGACGGCCTGGGAGCGGTAGTTCTCCGGGATCGTGCCGGCCTCCAGCCGGTGCAATGCGAGCTCGCCGAAGGCCAGGGCGACCATCGCCGCGACCGCAGCCGTGGCCAGGCCCTTGCCGCCGGCCTCTTCGGCCAGCCAGTAGCCCACGCTCGCTGACTGGAACGGTCCGCGAACGATGTTGTTCAGGTTGATCCGGCCGGCCACCCGTCCGTCGGGATCCAGGATCACCTGGCAGAAGGTCTGGCCCTCGCGCTGCCGGGCGAGGCTGTCGGCGACCACGCGGTGCTGCCCCTCGGCGGTGAAGTACTCCTCGGGGCGGACCGGCTCCCAGGGGGCGAGGAACTCACGGTTGGCCACGAACAACTCGGCCAGCCGTTCGGCATCGTCAAGTCGAAGGTCACGGATTACGGCGGTCATCGCTCGATTCTGTCACCACAAACGACAACGCCCCGGCCGGAGCCGGGGCGTTGCGTGATGAGTACGGGTCAGATCAGGCCCAGCTCGGTGACCGCCGCACGCTCGTCGACCAGTTCGGCGACGGAGGCGTCGATCTTGGCGCGGGAGAAGTCGTCGATCTCCAGGCCCTGAACGATCGAGACCACGCCGTCGGCGATGGTGACCGGGAAGGACGAGATGACGCCCTCGGCCACACCGTAGGAACCGTCGGACGGGATGGCCATCGAGGTCCACTGGCCGTCCGGGGTGCCCAGCGCCCAGTCGTGCATGCACTCGACGGTGGCGTTGGCCGCCGAGGCGGCCGAGGACAGCCCGCGGGCTTCGATGATCGCCGCGCCACGCTTGGCCACGGTCGGGATGAAGGTGCTCTCGATCCAGGCCTGGTCGTTGATCACCTCGGCGGCGTTCTTGCCGTCGATCTTGGCGTGGAACAGGTCGGGGTACTGGCTGGCCGAGTGGTTGCCCCAGATGGTCATGTGGCTGACCGAGGTCACCGGCACGCCGGCCTTCTGAGCGACCTGGGTGATGGCGCGGTTGTGGTCGAGCCGGGTCAGCGCGGCGAAGCGCTCGTTGGGGATGTCGGGAGCGTTGCTCATCGCGATCAGCGCGTTGGTGTTGGCCGGGTTGCCGGTCACCAGCACCTTGATGTCGTCGGCGGCCACCGCGTTGAGGGCCTTGCCCTGCGCGGTGAAGATCGCGCCGTTGGCGCTCAGCAGGTCAGCACGCTCCATGCCGGCGGCGCGAGGACGGGCACCCACCAGCATGGCCAGGTTCACGCCGTCGAACACCTTGTTGGCGTCGTCGCCGATCTCGACCTTGCTCAGCAGCGGGAACGCGCAGTCGTCCAGCTCCATGACGACGCCCTCGAGCGCCTTCAGCGCCGGGGTGATCTCCAGCAGTCGCAGTTCCACCGGCTGGTCGGGGCCGAGCAGAGCGCCACTGGCGATCCGGAAAAGCAGGCTGTAGCAGATCTGGCCGGCTGCCCCGGTGACCGCTACCTTCACAGGAGTCTTGCTCACGTCTGTCTCCTCAACGTCTTCGGATGGATCCAAAACTGACGCTAGCAGGCTGAACTCCGCAGTGGGCACCGGTAATGACATAGCCCACCCTGCGACCAGGGAAGGATTGCGGATCCGACACTGGTATGGGCTCGCCACCTGCGGCGCGGTGCGTCTGAGGTGGGGTGGCGTCTTATGCTCAGATCATGCGTTTGATCTTGGTGCGTCACGGCCAAACCAGCTCCAATGTGGGGCTCCTGCTCGACACCGCCGCCCCCGGTGCCGACCTCGACGAAGTGGGTCGCCGGCAGGCCCGCAGCCTGGTCTCCCGGCTGACCCACGAGGCCATCGATGCCGTGTACGCCTCCACCCTGGTGCGCACCCAGCAGACCGCCGCCCCGTTGGCCGAAGCGCGTGCGCTGCCGGTGAAGGTGCTGCACGGCCTGCGCGAGATCCCGGCCGGCCATGCCGAGATGAGCAATGACGCGTCGGCCTACGTGACCACCATGATGCGCTGGGGTTCCGGCGACCTGGACGCCCGGATTCCCGGCGGTGAGAACGCGCGGGAGTTCATGGACCGCTACGACGCCGCCATTGCCGAGATCGCCGAAGCCGGTCACCGCACGGCACTGGCCGTGAGTCACGGAGCAGCGCTGCGGGTGTGGGCCGCCGCCCGCGTCCCGGGATTCCTGGACGCGATCGGCACCGCGCATTTCGACAACACCGGCTGGATCATCGCCGAAGGCTCACCCCACGGCTGGCAGCTGGTCGAAGCCGTCGGGTTCATGCACTACGGCAATGACCCGTCGGCGTTGAGCATCGCCGCCGACCCGATCGCCTGAGTCGGGGGCGCGCTCGTCCCCGGGCCTAGTTTCCGTAGGCCTTGTTGTAGGCGTGGCCGTCGATGAAGCCCACCGCGACCCCGTAGCCGGGCTCGCAGGCGAGATAGACCCGGACTTCGAGAGTGTGGCCGTTGACGACGTCGTAGAAGTAGCGGCTGCCTTTGGAGAACAATCGCTTGGAGACGGTCTTGGTCGAGCTGCCGTGTCCGAGCCGCTTGGAGACCTTCAGCTTCTTGTAGTCGGTTCGCGTGGCGCAGTTCTTGCGGCCGGCCTTGACGGTCAGCTTCTGGGTCTGAGTGATCGTCGCGCTCGCCCCGTACACCTTCTCGGTGACCGGCTTGGTCAGGGTGGACAACGACTTGAGCTTGGCCCACGGATGGAACACCGAGCCGATCTCCGGGACGTCGAAGAAGGCGTAGACCTCGTCACCTTCGCTGTTGAACAGGTGGGAGTACGCGTCCTGAAGTTCCCAGGTGCCCTCCACCTTCACGGTGCCGGAGACGCCAGATCCGGGGACGTCACAGGTGCCCGCCCAGTCACCGGCGTCGGCTGAGGTCGACGTCGTCGACGTGAGGGTGCAGGTGGGTGAATACGGCGCGGTGGGGTAGAGCTCAATCCACGTCCCGACCGAGACGACCTCATCCTGACGAGTCTGGTAAGTGAAGGGGCGGTAGCTCACCTTCTGGGTCACGGTGTACGTGCCGGGCCCGAGGCCGACCACCGGCCAGTCGGCCGCGATGGTCTTGGTGCCCTTGACCACCGTGACGGTGGCGGAGTCGACGACGACGTCGCCGGTGGCTTTGTAGCTCGGAGCGAGTCGGTACTTCGCCTTGTAGGCGGTGAATTGGGTGCCGCCGATGGGCGTGATCGTCACCGACCCGGCATCAGCGTGGGCGGTCGACGGTGGCGCTGCGGCCAACAGTCCGATGAGCATGCTGAGTGCGGCGGCGAGAATGAGGATGCGTGAGGCCCGACTGTGACGGGCGGGGGTGAGCCCAGATTCCATGGCGCGAGCCTAGGAAACCGAGAACGGGGTTCATAAGTCCCCTTTTGGGGGATTCTCAGCTAAAAATCACGGTGCGAGAACCGTCCAGCAGTACCCGGTGCTCGGCGAAAAGCCGGACGGCTTCGGTCAGCGTGCGGCTTTCCTGTTCCTGTCCCATCGCGACCAATTCAGGAACGTCCATCGTGTGGTCGACCCGGCGCACGTTCTGCTCGATGATCGGCCCCTCGTCCAGGTCGGAGGTGACGAAGTGCGCGGTGGCGCCGATCAGCTTCACCCCGCGGGCGTGCGCCTGGCGGTAGGGGTTGGCCCCCAGGAACGCCGGCAAGAAGGAGTGGTGAATGTTGATCGCGCGGCCGGCGAGTTCATCACACAGTTGCGGCGACAGAATCTGCATGTAGCGGGCCAATACCACCAACTCGATGTCGTGCTCGGCGACCACGTCGAGAATGCGGCGCTCGAACGAGGCTTTGGTGTCGGGGGTGATCGGTTGGGATTCGAACGGAACGCCGTAGAAGCTGGCCAGATCACCCAGATCGGGATGATTCGCCATGATCAGCGGAATGGTGATCGGCAGATAGCCCGAACGCTGCCGAAACAGCAGATCGTTGAGGCAGTGGCCCTCCTTGGACGCCAGCACGAGCGTGCGGCGGCGGCGTCCGACGAAGTCGAGCACCCAGTCGGCGTCCAGTTCGGTGGCGATGGCGGCGAACGCCCGCTCGAACTCCGAGCGGTCGAAGCCTGACTGCACCTGCACTCGCATGAAGAAGCGCCCCGACTCGGTCGAGGTGAACTGCTGCAGTTCGGTGATGTTGCCGCTGGCGGCGACGATCGCGCCGGTGACCTGATGGACGATGCCGGGCCGGTCGGGGCAGGACAGGGTGAGCAGCCAGTGGGTGGAGTCGATCACGCCGACAAGGGTAGCGGTGCCGCGCCGAGCCCGATGGCGGTGCCGCGGCGTGGGCGGGTGTGCTAGACAGTGACGTGCCAACCGGCGAGCAGGAAGGGGCCCGGTGATGACGCAGGCCAATCAGCCCAGAACCCGGCTGCTCGTCCTCACCTCCCGTTTTCCGTATCCAGTGGTCGGCGGCGATCGGCTGCGGCTGTACCGGCTGTGTGTCGAGCTGGCCAAGGACCACGAACTCACCTTGCTGAGCCTGTGTGATGACCCGGCCGATCTCACCGCGCCGCTGCCCGACGATGGGGTGTTCACCCACGTCGAGCGGTTCTATCTGCCGACCTGGCGCTCCTGGCTGGCCTCGCTGTGGGCGATCCCCAGCCGCACCCCGCTGCAGGTGGCCTACTACCGCTGCCGGAAGTTCACGCGGCGGGCCGCTGAGTTGGCCGCCGAGCACGACGGCCTGCTGGCGCACCTGATCCGCACCGGCGACGCGGTGGCCGCGCTGCCCGGGCCCAAGTTCCTCGAACTCACCGACGCGATCTCGCTGAACTACGAGCGGGCCAAGACCGCCTCCCAGCGGCACTGGTATGACCCGCGCACCATCGCCTATCGGATCGAGACCGGGCGGCTGAAGCCCTACGAGCAGCAGATCGTCTCCCGCTTCGACCGCTCCTTCTTGGTCTCCGGCGTCGACCTGGATCACCTGTTCGCCGCCGGCGACCCTCGCCGCGACCAGGTGCTGGTGTGCGGCAACGGGGTCGACCTGGACGGCCTGGACTACCACTTCAACGCCGACAGCACCGCGATCGCGTTCATCGGGAATCTGAAGAGCCTGCAGAACTACGACGCCGCGCTGCACTTCGCCGCCGACGTGCTGC
>JAJTBJ010000001.1 GCA_021286985.1 Propionibacteriales bacterium
CGGCTGCTGGTGCGGGCGCGATGCTGGCCACCAGGGCAAGAACAAAGAGGCATGTCAGGGCGAGTCTTTTCACGATTCTCCTGAGATGGGTGAGTTGGCGGCGACATTACCGGTAGCCACACGTGGCTGTCCAGGATCAAGTCCGAGATTGCGCATGATTCTGCGAAACATAGAAGATCCTGCTCATATTGAATAGCGCTGGAGCGCCTACTAGGACGCGGTTGCGCCGGTACGAGCTACGTCGGTGAAGCCGCGCTTAGGTCTGCCAGCGCCGCGATGACGGCCTCGGGTTGATCGGCGTGCACCCAATGCCCGGCCTCGGGCACCACCACCTGATCGACGGCGGGGAAGTGCCGCTTCATGGCGTCGAGGTCGTCGGGCCGGTAGTAGTGCGATCCGCCACGGTCACGCAGATTGGTGAGCAGGAACTGGCGCACGGCAGCACTAGGCACGGCCTGGACGAGTTGCTGGTCGGCTTCGGCCTTGCTGTGCAGGGTGCTCAGATCGATCGCCTGCATCGCTTCGATGTAGGGCCCAAACGCGCTGACCTGCCCGGAATCGGTGGGGGAGATGTCGACCACGGCGAGTCCGGCGAACAACTCCGGACGGGTGAGCGCAGCCCACATCGCCACCTTGCCGCCGAGGGAATGACCCACCAGCACCACCGGCGCGTCGAACTTCTCGATCTCGGCATTCACTGCCTCGGCCATGGACGGGAAGCTGATCTCGTCGGTCCACGGGCTGCCGCCGTGGTTGGGCAAGTCGACCAGTATCGACCCACGCTCGGGCAGCAGACCCTGAGCGATCCGCATCCAGTTGCGGCCTCGTCCGAACAGCCCGTGGAGGAAGACAAGGCGCGGTGGTTGATCACCCACCGGGGTGAGGGCCAGGCCGGTCATGGGCGGCGGCTCCAGCATCCGTGATGCCAGTGACGGCGCTCATCCACAGCTGAGGCTGAGCCGATGCTCGCCTGTCGCGGCCACGCGACCACGTGCGGCGTGCCGGGGGTGATCTCACGACCACAGCCGGGGCAGTGGTAGAGCTTGGTGGCCGCGTCGGCGCTCATCGCCTGCACCATCCACTCGCCATCGCCACGCTGTTCGGACCGGGCGAAAGCGTTGGTGTTGAGCGGCCGGGGTGCGCGCAGATGCTTGGAGGGACGCTTGGCCATGAAGTAGTCCTATGCCACTTTCGTGCCGATGGGCAAGTCGGGGAACTGCCCGGTATGTTGTCCGGGTGCGCCTGATGATTGCTCGTTGCCAGGTCGACTATGCCGGACGCTTGACCGCCCACCTCCCGATGGCGACCCGCCTGATCATGGTGAAAGCGGACGGCTCGGTGTCGATCCATGCCGATGACCGTGCTTACAAACCGCTGAACTGGATGAGCGCTCCGTGCACGCTCAAGATCTCCCCGCCGCCGCCGGACGTGGAGGCGGTGCTGGCTGCCGACGAAGTCGGACTGACCCAGGTGTGGGAGGTTCGCAACAACGATGGCGACACTCTGCAGATCTCGATCGGCGAAGTGCTGCACGACTCCCAGCACGAGCTCGGCATCGACCCCGGTCTGCAGAAGGATGGCGTCGAAGCGCACCTGCAGGCGCTGCTGGCAGAGAATCCGGCGGCGTTCGGCGAGGGCTGGACACTGGTGCAGCGGGAGTACTTCACCCCGATCGGCCCGGTCGACTTGCTGTTCCGTGATCAGTCCGGCGGCTATGTCGCCGTCGAAGTGAAGCGACGCGGCGAGATCGATGGCGTCGAGCAATTGACCCGCTACCTGGAATTGATGAACGCCGATCCGTTGCTCGCCCCGGTGCGGGGAGTGTTCGCCGCGCAGCAGATCAAGCCGCAGGCGCGCACTCTCGCCGGCACCCGATCGATCGACTGCGTCCTGGTGGACTACGACGCGTTGCGCGGGTTGGACGACGCGTCCGAGCGGCTGTTTTAGGCGAGGGCGCGGGTGCGCCGTGCGCGGCTCTAGGGCACCGGAGACAGCCCAGGGATTTCCTCTGTCATCGATGATCGGCACACTGGTCGCATGGCAGAGATCCAGTTCGTACGCCCGGCCGGTCTCGTGGTGAGTCCTGCGTTCAGCCATGTGGCCGTGGTCCCGCCCGGAGCAACCACCATCTACGTGGGCGGCCAGAATGCCGTCGATGCCAATGGTGTGCTGATCGGCGCCGGCGACATCGCTGCGCAGTCGTCGCGCGCCCTGAAGAACGCCGCTCTGGCTCTGGAAGCGGTCGGCGCGACCCTTGACGACGTCGTCCAATGGACGGTCCTGCTCGTGGAAGGGGTCGACCTGCGGGCGGCCTACGGTGCCATTGCCGCAGAGCTGGCTTCCGACGAGCCGCCACTGGTGGTGAGCGCCCGGGTGGCGGGGCTCGGTGTGGCGGGCGCGCTGGTGGAGATATCGGCCATCGCGGCCGTCCTGCGATAGGGACGTCGGCGGCTGCGGGGTGCTGATGTCCAAGCGGTCCGGTGCTGTGGCCTACCGGCGATCGAGATGGGGAACCAGTACTTCGCGGTACAGCAGCAGCAGGGCCGCAGTAATCGGGATGGCCAGGATCGCCCCGAGAATGCCGGCCAGCATGCCGCCGGCGATCGCGGCGAGCATCACCAGTACCGCCGGGATCTGCACGGAGCGGGCGAAGATCTTCGGCCCGATGAAATAGGCGTCGATCTGTTGGTAGACCAGGAAGAAGCCCAGGGTAATGAAGCCCGTGGTCGGCGAAAACGTGAAGGCCACGATCGACAAGATGATGGTCGCGGTGGTGGTGCCGACCACCGGGATCAGGGCGAGCAGGCCGACCACCACCATCAAGGCGACCGCGTACTCGCCGATGCCCACGATGTTGAGGAAGACCACGGTGATGGTCATCCACAGCAGCATCACGGTGAACAGTCCCGACACATACCCGCCGACACGCTTGAACATCTCGTTGGCCAGGTAGCGCCCTCGCGGACGGCGCGACGCCGGCGCGAGTTGGTAGATCACGTCCTTGATGCTCGGCAGCGTGATCAGGAAGTACAACGTGAGCACGATGGTGATGATCACGTTGAAGGTTCCCGTGGCCACGGCTTGACCGGCGCCCAGCAGACCGCCGAAGAGTCCGCTGATCCACGACCCGCTGGAGATGAACTCCACGGCCTTGTCGATGATCTTGTACTGCGCGTCGAAGGCGGCGATCTGCGGGTTTTGGCGCAGATTCTCCAAGAAGATCGGAGACTGAGTCACCAGCAGTTCGACCTGCTGGATGATCACCGGCACCAGGGCCCACATCGCCAGTCCCAGCAGGATCAAGGCAACCAGGGCCACCACCACGACGGCCAGTCCACGCCGCAGTCCGCGGTTGTGCAGCCAGCTCACAGCGGGGTTCAGGCCCAGCGCCAGAGCGAAGGCGAAGACCACCAGCAGCAGGATGGAACCGAGCGAGCTGATCGTGGAGACCAAGGCGACGGCAGCCATGGCACCGATGGTGCCGAAGAAGCCGATTTGGAACGGGTTACGTTCCAGCAGGCTCACTGAGGCTGCGTCGTCGCTCGTGCCCGGATTGAGATCCGGGGGAGTGGGCTGGGTAATCCGGCGCCACCGCCGTAACCACCCCCTGCTGCCCGCCTCGACGGTGGGAGGTCCGTCGGAAGGCGTCGACACGGGGGCGGAGTCGACGCCTTCGGGTGCGGTGTCAGCAGGGGGCACGGTCATGGCTTACTCCGACTTCTTGCCCAGCAGAACGGTCTGCTCGGTCTCGGGCAGTTCGGCCTGCTCAGCCTCAACAGCCTCAACGGTCTCGACGGCCGGCTCTTCGACCACTTCTTCGGCCTCGGCCGCATCGGTATCGCCGAACTCCATCACCGACTTGCCAGCCAGCGAGTACAGCTCGTTGAGCTGGACGAGGATGGCCTTCTGCCGACCCGCGAGCAGGTCGACGGCGGATTCGAGCTTGGCCTTCTTCTCTTCGGCCACCTTGATCGCCTTGGAGTGCAGGTTCTTGGCCTGGGCCCGGGCAGCCGACACGATGCTGGCCGCTTCAGCCTCGGCAGCCTTCCGCGTCCGCTCGGCCTCAGCCAGGACGGCCTCGCGCCGCTGATCCCAGGTCTGGGAGTCGGACTCGATCTTGGTCTGGAAGCTCTCGGCCTGCGCCCGGGCGGACTCCACCAGGGACTCCAGGGCGGAGGCCGACTCTTCCTGGGCCAGCTTCAGGGACGCCAGGTCGGCTTCCTTCTGCTGGGCCAGGGCGACCTGCTGCTCGGCGTAGTGGCGCTCGGCTTCGGCGAGCTTGGCTTCGCACTCGGTGTTGTTCTTGTCGGCGATGAGCTTGGCCTGGGCCTGGGCCTCGGCGATGATCTGCTCGGCCTCGCGCTGGGCGGCCTCGCGGATCATGGCGGCCTGGTCCTTCACCCCGGCAAGATCGGCGGCGTTCTGCTCGCTGAGCTGCTTGCGGAGTTCGGCGAAGGTATCGACCGACTCGGCCCGACTGGCTTCGGCGTTGGCCATGGCCTCTTCGGCCTTGCGCTCAGCCTCGGCCTCGGCCTGGGAGATGATCTCCTTGGCCTTGTTCTGGGCGGTGGTCAGCAGTTCGTTGGCCTGGGCTTCGGCCGAACGCAGCATGCCGCGCGCGTGGGCGCCGAGCTTGGAGAAGTCGGTGTCATCAGCCTTGGCTGCCGCTGCGGCCAACTGCTTCTGCTGCTGGCGGATTTGCCCCTTGGCGCGGGAAAGCTGCGCCTCCACGTCACGGACATAGGCGTCAACCGCGCCTTTGTCGTACCCACGTAACGCTTGGGGGAAATTGCCCACCGCTGTTGCGGTTTCGTCAAACAGATCCAGGCCCGAAGTGTCGTCGTAGGTCACGCTTGCCTCCCGTAGTCGTGTAGGCCAGCATCGTAGCGGCCCGGCGCCGCCTGGCGACACCGGGCCCCTGCCTCAGATCAGTGCGCGGACGAGGCCGGTTCGACGATCTCCAACAGAACTCCGCCGACGTCCTTGGGGTGGGCGAAATTGATCCGCGAACCGCCGGTTCCGATCTTCGGTTCGGGGTAGAGAAGCCGGACGCCGCGCTCGCGCAATGCGGCCGACGTCCGATCAAGATCGGCCACCCGGTAGCACAGCTGCTGCATGCCCGGACCGTTCTTGTCGAGGAACTTGGCGATGGTGGAGTTCTCGTTCAGCGGCGCGAGCAATTGGATCTGCGCGTTCTCGGCGCCCTGGGCGCCGGTGCCCAGCATGGCTTCCTCGACACCTTGCTCGACATTGGTCTCCCGGTGCAGCACCCGCCAGCCCAGGACCTCGGTGTGGAATTTGATGGCTTCGTCGAGATTGGGGACGGCCAAGCCAACGTGATCGATACAGACAAACAGATCGTCGTTGTTCATGGTTCTAGCTTGTCACAGCCGGGTCGCCCAAAACGCCGTCGACCACCAGCTTGGCCTCGGCCTGAACCCGAGTAAGGTGCTCGGGTCCACGCAGGGATTCGGCGTAGATCTTGTAGACGTTCTCGGTGCCTGAGGGACGGGCCGCGAACCAGGCCGATGCCGTGGTCACTTTCAACCCGCCGATGGCCGCACCGTTACCGGGGGCGTGGGTGAGGATGGCGGTGATCGGTTCGCCGGCCAGTTCGGTGGCGGTCACGTCGGAAGCGCTGAGTTTGGCCAGCTTCGCCTTCTGTTCACGGCTGGCCGGCGCGTCGATCCGGGCGTAGCTGGACGCACCGTGGCGAGCCTCCAATGCGGCGTAGAGCTGGCTGGGGGAGGATCCGGTGACCGCGGTGATCTCGCTGGCCAGCAGTGCGAGCAGGATGCCGTCCTTGTCGGTGGTCCAGGTGCTGCCGTCGCGGGCCAGGAAGGACGCTCCGGCGGACTCTTCGCCGCCGAAGCCCAGCTCGCCGGAGATCAACCCCGGTACGAACCACTTGAAGCCCACCGGGACCTCCACCAGTCGGCGGCCCAACTCGGCGGCGACTTTGTCGATCAGCGAACTCGACACCAAGGTCTTGCCGATGCCCGCGGCCGGGTTCCACTGCGGTCGGTGGCTGAACAGGTATTCGATGGCCACGGCGAGATAGGCGTTCGGGTTCATCAGACCGCCGTCGGGGGTGACGATGCCGTGCCGATCGGAATCGGCATCGTTACCGGTGGACACCGCGAACTTCGACCGGTTGGCGATCAGTCCGGCCATGGCGTACGGGCTGGAGCAGTCCATCCGGATCTTGCCGTCCCAGTCCAGCGACATGAAGCGCCAGGTGGGGTCGACGGTGGGGTTGATGACGGTCAGATCGAGCCCGAGACGCTCGGCGACGTAGCCCCAGTACTGCACCGAGGCGCCACCAAGCGGGTCGGCACCGATGTGCACCCCGGCGGCGGCGATCGCGTCCAGGTCAAGGGCGTTGCGCAGGTCCTCGCAGTAGGCGCTGAGATAGTCGAATCGGGTCACCTGGCTGGCGGCGCGGTCATAGGGAATCCGCGGAATCTGCGCGGTGCTGCTGAGCAATTCGTTGGCCCGGGCCGCGATCCACCCGGTGGCGTCGGTATCGGCCGGGCCCCCGTTGGGCGGGTTGTACTTGAAGCCGCCGTCGCGGGGCGGGTTGTGGGACGGGGTCACCACGATGCCGTCGGCGCGGGGTCCGGAGTGGTCCCGGTTGTAGGTGATGATCGCGCGCGACACCGCCGGGGTAGGGGTGAAGTCGGTGTCGTTCTCGGCATGCACAGCGACCCCGTTGGCGACCAGCACTTCGATCGCCGTCCGCCAGGCCGGGCCGGACAACACGTGGGTGTCCTTGCCGATGAACAGCGGGCCGGTGATGCCTTGCCCGGCTCGGTACTCCACGATCGCCTGGGTGGTGGCCGCGATGTGGGCTTCGTTGAAGGCGACGTCCAAGCTGGAACCACGGTGACCCGAGGTGCCAAAGACGACCTGTTGATCGGGATTGGCCGGATCGGGAACCAGATCGAAATAGGCAGCGACCACGGCATCGGGGTCGATCAGATCTTCGGGACGGGCCACCTGTCCAGCGCGCTCATGAACCATGGACTCATCTTGCCCTGTCCCCGCCGGGATTGTCGGGCATGCCAGAATGCCACCATGAGTTTCAACCCCGCCGGTGCGATGGATCTGTCCGCAATTGTGGCCGCAGCCAAGGCGCCGCCGCCGCCGGCGGGCGCGGGCTATGTCACCGATATCACCGCCGCCGAACTGGAACCGCTGGTGGCCTTGTCGGTGAAGCACCCGGTGGTGCTTGAACTGCACTCGCCCCGCGCCAACGGTGCCGAGATGTCGGCGACTTTGGCCGAACTGGCCAATGAAGCAGCCGGCGCCTATCTGCTCGCTCGCGTCGATGTCGACGCTGAGCCGACGGTGGCTCAGGCGCTCGGCATCCAGGCGGTGCCGACGGTGGTGGCGGTCATCGCCGGTCAGTTGGCCCCGCTGTGGCAGGGCACCCGCAGCAAGGACGACGCCAAGGCCTACCTCGATCAGCTCTTGCAGGTGGCGGCGGCCAATGGAGTCATCGGCCGGGCCGATCCGGCCAGCATCGACGCCAGCGCCGGTCCTGACCCTCGCTTCGCCGCTGCGGACGAGGCGCTGGCGGCCGGCGACTTCGACAAGGCAGTGGCCGAGTTCGACGTGCTGCTGAACAACTCGCCCAATGATGTCGAGGCCCGCGCCGGACGGGCGCAGGCCGCATTGCTGGGGCGGTTGTCCCGGATCGATCCGGCCGCGACCCTGGCCCAGGCCGAAGAGGACGCCACCGACGTCGAACTACAACTGGCCGCGGCGGATGTCGAGGTGGGCACCGGCCGCGCGCCCGCGGCGTTCACCCGCCTGATCGCGGTGGTGGCGGCGACCAGTGGTGAGGTGCGCGAACAGGTTCGGTTGCGACTGCTCGAACTCTTCGACACCGTCGAACCTGGCGATCCTGAAGTGCTGAAGGCCCGCCGCGCCCTGACCACCGCGCTGTTCTGAGCCGAACCACGGCTCAGACCGACGCCTCCTGGGCAGTCGCCGGTTGCCCCACTTCGGCGCTCGGGCGCCGGCGCGGGTAGCCGAGCAGCAGCAACAGTGCGACCACGGCAGAGACCGCGCTGGCGCTGAAGATGCCGAAGAAGCCGGTGTTCAGCGTGCGCACGAACGTCTGCTCCAGCTGCGGGCCGCGGGCGTCGATCTCGGCCAGGTAGTTGCTCTTGGCCGTGTCGAACGCGCCAGGAACGGCATCACGCAGGACGGTGAGTTTCCGGCTGGTGTCGGCCAGATCGGCCTGAGCGGTGACCAACTGGTTGCGGGCGCTGATCAGATCGGACCGGGACGTCTTCGCCGAGGAGAGTTTCGTCTCGATAGTGGCCAGTTGGCTGCTGAGTGTGGCGCGCTGGGCAGCCAATGCGGCGCGCTGCGCGGCCAAGGTCGCCCGCTGCTGCTTCAGGTCGGTCAGCTTTCCGGAGGCCTGATCGAGGGCGGCGTTGAGGCCGACCAGCTGCCCTTGGTAGCCGCCGATCTGACCGGTCTTGGCCGCGATCTGGCCCTGCAGAGCGGCCTGAAGAGTGGGGAACTGGGGGTCCGTCGGATCAAGCGCGGCCAGTTGCGTGTTGAGGTCGGCCAACTCGGCCTGCGCCGTGGCCAGTTGGGCCGTGGTCTGATCGATCTGCGCTTGCAGCCCACTGACGCCCTGACCGGCGCCGTCGACACCCTTGGCCATGCCGGCCAAAGCGGCGTCCATGCCGGTGATCGCCTTGGTCATCCCCGCGATGCCCGATCGCATTCCGGTGGCGGCCTTGTTCATGCCGTCGATTCCGGAGGAGACCCCGGTGATGGCCTTGGTCAGCTTCTTCTCCGCCGTCGACAGATCAGCGCTGGTGGTGGACAGGCTGTCGAGCCCGGTGTTCACGCCGTTGGTGATGTCGGCGATCACTGACGGAGTCTGAGTGGCGAACTGACGCTCAGCCACCACCTTGGAACGCTCCACGATGTTGGTGACATCGGCGGTCTTGAGTAGTTCAACCAGGTCATCGGGCAGGGTGGCGCCGCTGGATGAGGTGGTGTCGATGTTGATCGTGGTCTGCGAGTTCAGGTCGGGGAACTCGACATTCTTCAGCTTGTCCTTCAGCTCCGGATCAGACTTCAACTCGTTGAACTTGGTTTGGAGTTCGGCCGCGTACGGCAGGGCCGGGGCGGAGATCTGGGACGGGAGCTGGGCGGTCAGATTGTCGGCCAGCTCGGTGCCAGCATGGGCCAGGAAACCCACCAGGAAGGCCGGGGCGATGGTGGTGCCGATCGATCGGATCAGCGAGAGCGTGGCCAGCGCCGAATTCGACTCCTCTGGCGGGGTCTGGGACAGCATCATGTAGTTGATCGGGGAGCCGACTACGAAGCCCAAACCGAGACCCATCAGGGCCAGGGTGATCAGCACGCTGGCCCACGACGGAGCCGGGATCGCCCAGAAGGCGCCTACCAAGGCGGCGATCACCGAGACCCCGAAGCCGGTGCCGACGACGACCTGCGGGCCGAAGCGGTCGGTGAGTTGGCCGGAAAGGGGAGCGCCGATGCCGGAGGCGAGCCCGAGCACGATCACGAAGTAGCCGCCGCTGCCGGTGGGAATGCGTAGAGCGTTCTCGGCGAACTGTGGGACGAAGACGACCCCCATCAAGATCATCCCCGACAGGAATGACAGCAGCAGGGTGACCAGGATGGGTCGGCGGGTGAAGTACGCCAGGTTGAGCACCGGATCCTCGGCCCGCCGCTCCACAGCGATGAGCACGGGAAGGAGCACCAGGAAGGCGAGCAGGAAGGGGTAGACCTCGACGCTGCGCAGACTGGTGCCGAGGTCGAAGTAGTCGATATTGCGCAGGCCGTACAACAGGCTGGTGACCATCGCGACCACCACGGCTATGCCGAGCAGATCGATCCGCGCCACGCTCTCGGCCTTGTGGTTGGGCAGAACCAGGACGCCCGCCACGATGATGAACAGGCTGATCGGAACGTTGACGTAGAAGATGTATTGCCAGTTGTGATCGCCGAAGATGTCCAGGATCAGGCTGCCGGCGCTGGAGCCGAAGATGTTGGCTACGCCGTACACGCCGCCGACCAGCCCCAACGCCAGGCCACGCTTCTCCTCGGGAACCGAGGTGCCGAACTCCGCGGTGGCGATCGGGACGATGCCGCCGCCACCAATGGCCTGAATAGCGCGGGCGGTGAGCAGCATGGAGAAACTGCCGACGTCCTGGCTGAGCCCGGCCGCCAGTGAGCCCAGGCCGAACAGCGCGATGCTGATCAGGTAGATCGGCTTGCGGCCGAAGCGATCGGCGAGCTTGCCCATCACCGGAATGGCTGCGGCGTAGGCGAGGGTGTAGATGGTGATCATCCAGATGCCGGTGGCGTCGTCGACCTTGAGGTCGTTCTGGACGATGGTGCGAGCCGGGGTGATGATGCCGGTGTCGATGGCACCCATGAAGATGCCCAGTAGGTACACGGCAAGCAAAGCGCCGAAGCGTTTCGGCGCTGACTGCTGCGTCATCGGTGACTCCTCTGCAAACTCTTAGCAGAAGGCTAACCATAAAACGGGGCTGTCGTATTCCCAACCGTGGCGTTTCGGCGAGATCCGATTCAGCTGATCTGCTGCCCGGCCTCCAGGTAGAGGGTGCGCCCTTGCTGGCGAGCAGCGAGCGCCGCGCGGAGGCGGCCCTGGGCGAAGGGGGCCATAGTGGCCACCGCGTCCTCAGCCGACAGCCAGTGCGCGGCGCGGATCTCCCGGCCGTCCGGCACCAGCGACGCCGGGTCGAAACAAGTGCCGCCGTCGAAGACCAGCTCCACGGCGTCCTCCCAACCCAGATATGGGGCTAGCCAGTCCACCACCAGCAGCGGCCCGACGGATACGGCGATCCCTACTTCTTCCTCCGACTCTCGCAGGACGGCCTCGCGCGGGCTCTCACCCGGCTCGACGATGCCGCCGGGAAGCTCGAAATCGGGTTTGAAGGTGGTCTCCAGTACGCACACTCGCTGGTGTTCATCGGTCAGCAGCAGATGGGCGATCACGCGTTTGCGGGCGGTGACGGTGTTCATCACTGCGGTGAAGGCGTGCCGATCATCGACGCTGTCAGCCCGCAACAGCGCGTAGTGGCATTGGTCGCCGCCGCCGGGAAGCCGGTCGCGCAGGACGCCGTCCAGCCGGAACCCGGCGCGGTGCAGGGCCCGCCGTAGCGGCCAATCCTCGGCCGAGACCAGCGTCTCCACCCGCCGGACGTCCGGGGCGGCGAACGCCGCGGTGCGGGCCTCCTGCAGCAATGCGTCCAGGTCGGGATCGTTCACGACCCCGATGGCATCAAGCAACGCCACCCCGTCGCGGATGCTGAGCTCGACCGACGGGCTCAAGACTGCTCCGCTGCCTTGGTGAAGTACACCGCCGCCAACGGCGGCACCACGATGGTCGCACTCGCCGGGAAGCCGTTGTGGGGCTCGGCCTCAGCGATCACCTCTCCGAGATTGCCGAAGTTGTCGGTGCCGTCGTAGATCCCGGAATCGGAGTTGAACACCTCGGTCCAGGTGCCGGTGGCCGGCAGGCCGATCCGGTAGCCGGTCCACGGCTCGGAGGAGAAGTTGATCACTGCTGCCAACTGATTGCCCGAAGCGTCGACTCGCACCCAGGAGAAGGTGTTGCCCGAGGAATCGTCGGCGTTGATCCAGCGGAAGCCGTCCGGCGAGCTGTCCAGCTCCCACAAGGCCGGATGCGCTCGGTAGAGCGCGTTGAGGTCGGTGAACATTCGCTGCAGGCCGTGGTGGCCCCACAGGTCGGACACCCACCACTCCAGGCTGACGGCCTCGTTGAACTCGCTGCGCTGGCCGAACTCGCAGCCGGCGAAGATCAGCTTCTTGCCGGGGAAGGCCCACATGAACGAGTAGAACGCGCGCAACGTGGCGAACTGACGCCAGGCGTCCTGAGGCACCTTGTTGATCATCGACCCCTTGCCGTGCACCACCTCGTCGTGCGAGATCGGCAGCACGTAGTTCTCCGAGTAGGCGTAGACCATGGCGAAGGTCATCAGGTTGTGGTGGTACTGCCGGTTGATCGGCTCCTCGTGCAGGTAGCGCAGCGAGTCGTTCATCCAGCCCATGTTCCACTTGAAGCCGAAGCCGAGCCCGCCGTCGTGGACGGGCTTGGTGACGCCGGGGAACGAGGTGGATTCTTCAGCGATCATCACGACGCCGGGCACCCGCTCATAGAGGTGTTTGTTCACATAGCGCAGGAAGTCGATGGCCTCCAGATTCTCCCGGCCGCCGTAGATATTGGGCACCCACTCACCTTCGTCGCGGGAATAGTCGAGATAGAGCATCGAGGCGACCGCGTCGACCCGCAGCGCGTCGATGTGGAACTCGGTCACCCAGTACAAGGCGTTGGACACCAGGAACGACTTCACCTCATTGCGGCCGTAGTTGAAGATGTAGGTGCCCCAGTCCTTGTGCTCGCCTTGGCGGGGGTCGGCGTGCTCGTACAAGGCGGTGCCGTCGAAGCGGCCCAGCGCCCACTCGTCCTTGGGGAAGTGGCCGGGGACCCAGTCGAGGATCACCCCGATGCCGGCCTGGTGCAGCCGATCGACCAGGTAGCGGAATTCGTCGGGACGGCCCAGCCGTGACTGCGGTGCGAAGTAGTTGGTCACCTGGTAGCCCCAGCTGGGTTCGAAGGGGTGCTCAGTGACGGGCATGAACTCCACATGGGTGAAGCCGGCCCAGGAGACGTACTCGACCAGTTCGTCGGCCAACTCCAGATAGGTCTTGCCCTTGCGCCAGGAACCCAGGTGCACTTCGTAGACGCTCATCGGTTCGGCATGCGGACGGGACTGGGCACGCTTGTCCATCCACTCCTGGTCGCCCCAGGCGAACTTCGAGGTGTAGACGATCGAGGAGTTCGCCGGTGCCTGCTCGGCGAAGAAGGCCATCGGATCGACCTTCTCTCGCCAGACGCCGTCGCCGCCGAGGATGTTGTACTTGTACATCGCGCCCTCGCCGACACCCTCGACGAACAGCGCCCACACCCCCGATCCGGGCACCAGCTGCATCGAGTCGCCGGTCCACCAGTTGAAGTCGGCGTTGATTCGCACCTCGCGGGCGTTCGGCGCCCACACTGCGAACCGGGTGCCGTGCACCTCTCCGCGCTCGTCGTCGAAAACGGTGACCTCATGGGCGCCCAGGCGGCGCCAGCATTCGGTGTCGCCACCGCCGTGGAAGCCCTCCAGGTCCCAGCCGGTCAGCCCACCATGGGGATCATGTGCCATCGAGGTCTCCTCTACTCGTTCTCCCGGCCGAGGCCGGTGAGTTCATCTTGGACTGTTTGCAGCGGGATGTGGACCCATTCGGGCCGGTTGGCGGCTTCGTAACGCACTTCGTAGACGGCCTTGTCCAGCACGTAGGCGCGTAGCAGGTCGTGCGGAACCGGCTCGCCGTCGGCATAGCCATCGAGGAAGGCAGCCGACGCCTGCGCAGTCCAGGCCCGCACGGCGGGGGATTCGGGATGAGTCTGGGCACCGCGCACGTAGTCGAAACTGCGCAGCGCCCCGGCGACGTCGCGCCACCCCGAGTCAGGGCGGTTGCGCTCGGCCACGGGCACCAGCGGCTCACCCTCGAAGTCGATCAGAACCCAGCCGGCCTCGGCTCCGCGATACAGCGCCTGGCCAAGGTGGAAGTCGCCGTGAATCTGATGCACCACGACGGCGTGATCGGCGACCGCGGCGAATGCCGCTGTCAGCTCATCAGCGAGCGCAGCGATGGCTGGCAGCTCGGCCGCCGCCTGCTGCAGCCGTTCGGCCATGGCCGCAGCCAACCGGTCGCCAGGGACCGAGGTTGCTCCCGGATCATCGCCGGTGGCCTGCGCCAGGCGGCGGTGGACGGTCCGCAGCGCTCGGCCCAGGGCCGCTGCCGGGTCGCGGAAGTCGCGGCCCTCACGGCAGGCCGCGGTCGCCAATTGCCAGCCATCACCGACGGAGGAGATGAATTCCATCACCACCCCACTCAATGCGTGAGGCTCGGTCCACGTGGTGCCGAAGACTCGGGGGGTGACCCCGGTGTCGGCCAGCCGCTCCAGCAGTGCTACTTCACGCTCGCCGCCGGGCTGGGGGCGCCGCAGCACCTTGAACAACGCGTTGTCGGCGATCCGGACGCTGCTGTTGGACTGTTCCACCCCCAGCGGCTGTGGGCGGGTCCAGACCTCGACGACAGGGTCGAGCGGGACGCCGGCCAGGTAGGCGGCGAACGCGTCCGGATCGGTGGTGGCATCGCTGAGGGAGACCTGGCCCAATTCGGGGAGGTCGACGACCGCCAGACTGAGCCCGGGCACGCCTTCTGGTCGGTAGGCCGAGACCAGGTGGTAAGTCTCGGCGCCACCGTCGGTGTAGGTGACCTCGGCCAACTCTTCCCGAACCGCCGGCCACGCCCCGACGGGGGTCGCCCACGGCAGCGGCCGCACGGCGACATCGGCGATCGTCCGGCTCTTGCCGGCGAACCATCGCATCCGCGGCAGCAGGCGTCGCCAGACGCCGGAGGTGGGCATGGACGTCAGCTTCGAACGACGTGCAGGACGTGCGCCGGGTTGGCCGGTGCGAGGCGGACGAAGTTGTCGTAGCCCCAGGTGAAGGAGTGGCCGGTGAGTTCGTCGCGCACCTGCACCGGCCCCGGAGCCAGGCCCAGAGCGGCGTAGTCGAGCTTCACCACGGTCTCGACCGTCTGGTCGGGATTCAGGCTGCAGACCACGATCACCGTGTCGTCGCCGTCGATCTTGACGAAGGCGAGGATGTCGTCGTTGGGGGCATCGAGGAAGTGAATCCGCCGCAGCTGCTGCAGCGCCGGATGCTCGCGTCTGATCTGGTTCAGTCGCCCGAGCAGCAGATTCAGGTTGGGTTCGGCGCTGTAGTCACGCGGCCGGTACTCGTACTTCTCCGAGTCGAGATACTCCTCGCCGCCGACCTTGAGCGGGGCATGCTCGAAC
This sequence comes from Propionibacteriales bacterium, assembly GCA_021286985.1. Taxonomy (GTDB): domain Bacteria; phylum Actinomycetota; class Actinomycetes; order Propionibacteriales; family Propionibacteriaceae; genus Propionicimonas. The sequence continues at coordinate 14,957 of JAJTBJ010000001.1, forward strand.
AACTCGAAGCCGGAGTACACCCCCCAGGCCGGCGACAGCGTGGCTGCCAGCACGGCACGAATGGCGAACGCGGCCGGGTTTCCCGACTGCAGGAAGGTCGGGTTGATGTCGGGGGTGTTGACGAAGAAGTTCGGCCGGAAGAAGGAATCGGTCTGGCCGGACAGCTCAGTGAGGTACTCGGTGAGCTCGGCCTTGGTGTTGCGCCACGTGAAGTAGGTGTAGCTGGAGTGGAAACCCACCTTGCCCAGGGCATGCATCATCTCCGGCCGAGTGAACGCTTCGGCCAAGAACAGCACGTCCGGATCGGATTGGCGCAGCTGCTCGATGATCCAGGCCCAGAACTGCACCGGCTTGGTGTGCGGGTTGTCGACGCGGAAGATCTTCACCCCGTGAGAGATCCACAGCTTCAGGATCCGCAGCACCTCGTGGTAGATGCCGGCCGGATCGTTGTCGAAGTTGATCGGGTAGATGTCCTGATACTTCTTCGGCGGATTCTCCGCGTAGGCGATGGTGCCGTCAGCGCGGGTGGTGAACCACTCCGGGTGGCTGGTCACCCACGGGTGGTCCGGGGATGCCTGGAGGGCGAAGTCGAGGGCGACTTCGAGGCCGAGCTCACCTGCTTTGGCGATGAACCGGTCGAACGAGTCCCAGTCGCCAAGGTCGGGATGGATCGCATCGTGACCGCCCTTGGCCGAGCCGATCGCCCACGGTGATCCGGGATCGCCGGCCTCGGGGGTCAGGGTGTTGTTGCGGCCTTTACGGAAGGCGCTGCCGATCGGATGAATCGGTGGCAGGTAGATCACGTCGAAGCCCATCGCGGCCACTTCTTCCAGCCGCTGGTGGCAACTGTCGAAAGTCCCCGACGTCCACTTCTTCGCCCGGGGGGCCTTGGTCGCACCGATCGAGCGGGGGAAGAACTCGTACCAGCTGGCGAACAGGGCCTCGCGCCGGTCGACGAAGATCTCGAAGTCGGCGGTGGGGGAGACCAGCTCCCGCGGTCCGTGGACGCGCATGGCCGACGCGATCCCGGACGCGGTCACGGCGTCGAGCAGGTCTCCTGCCGGACGTTCGGGCAGCAGCAGGAGGGCGGTGGCCTGCAGCACGGAGGCCTGGACGGCATCGCCGGCGGCGGCCGCGTCCGAGGCGGCGGCGTCGAGCAGCAGGCGGCCCTCGGTGCACACCAGCTCGATATCGATGCCGGCGGGCAGCTTCACCTCGGCGTGATGCAGCCAGGTCGCCCACGGATCAGACCAGCCTTCGATCCGGAAGCGCCAGCGACCCGGCTGATCGAGGCGCACCCAGGTCTCCCACGGATCGAGTCCGCGGGGCTCGATGGCGGTGAGGTCGGTGCGGTGCTCGACGCCAGTGGGATCGGTGAGGATCACGGAGGCATTCACCGCATCGTGACCCTCCCGGAAAACCTTGGCCCGGATCGGGATGAGCTCACCGACCACGGCCTTGGCCGGGTAGGCGCCCCCCTCGATCACCGGGCTCACGGCCCGAACAGGAATGCGACCGAAGCCGCGGGCGATGGTCAACGGCAGGGTCAGCTCGAAGGCCGGCGTGGACTCAGCCGGGGCAAGGGTCTTGGCCGCGGCGCGCGGCGCGGGTGGCCGGTCGTCCTTGGCCGGTGCCGGTCGCGTACGGGGCGGTCGGGGTTTGGCGCTCACAAGCCCAAACTAGCGGTTTGTCGAGTCCTGTGGGCCGGTGCCCGTCACTTCGGCGGTATCTCTACGCCGCTGGTCGCGTCGGTCGAAACCTGGCGCCTTCGGGACGGGTTTCGACACACTCCCTGCTCGACCAGCGGTGTGTCCGGTCAGGCTTCGGTATCGGTGGGCGTGTCCGGCGACACCGGCACCCGGCGTGGGCTGGTGCGCACGTCGGCAGCGAAGATCGCCACGGTCCGAGCAGGCAGGTCCACGGTGGCACCGGGGCTGAGCCGCTTGCGGGGGAGTTCATGGGTTTCACCGGTGTGGGTGATCAGTTGGTACCCCTCCGCCCACGGTGCGCCCGGCAGCGACACCTCGATCGGAGCGGCACCGGCATGGAAGATCACCAGCAGACCGGTGGAGGCATCGCTGAGATACAGCCCCAGGGTGCGGCGGCCCTGGTCGTGCCAGGCGTCGGTGGTCATCTCCACGCCGAGTTCGGTGAACCAGGCCACCGGGGAGCGTCCCAGGCGATGGCCGTCGGCGGTGGTGACCTCGCCGTGTCGGCGCCACTGCTCAGGACGCAGCAGCGGGTGCTCGCGGCGCAGCGCCAGCAGGCTGCGGGTGAGTTCGTGCTGCGGCTCCCAGCCGGCATCGATGTTCCAGTGCACCCACGACAGCGGTGAATCCTGGCAATAGGCGTTGTTATTACCCGACTGGGTGCGTCCGAACTCGTCGCCGGCGGTGATCATCGGCACACCAGCGCTGAGCAGCAAGGTGGCCATCATGTTGCGGGCGGTCCGCTGGCGGGCGGCATTGATCGCCGGATCGTCGGTCTCGCCCTCGTAACCGTGGTTGTCGGAGCGGTTGTCATCGGCGCCGTCACGATTGTGCTCGGCGTTGGCCTCGTTGTGCTTGAGGTTGTAGGTGGTCAGATCACGCAGCGTGAATCCGTCATGGGCGGTGATGAAGTTCAACGACGCGGTGACCGGACGTCCGGAGTGGTCGAAGATGTCGGAGGATCCGCTCAGGCGAGTGGCCAACTCCTGGACCCCGCCGGTGGCGCCTCGCCAGAAATCGCGGGTGAACCCACGGAAGCGGTCATTCCATTCGGTCCAACCCACACCCCATCGACCCACCTGGTAGCCGTAAGGCCCCATGTCCCACGGCTCGGCGATCATCACTTTGTCGGCCAGGACGGGGTCGGCGGCGATCGCCTGCTTGAACGGGTGCTGCTGATCGACGTGGTGGTGGGCGTCGCGGATCAGCGTGGTGGCCAGGTCGAAGCGGAAGCCGTCCACGCCCATGTCGGTGACCCAGTAGCGCAGCGAATCCAGCACCAGCTTCAGCACCGCCGGATTGGCGGTGTCGACGGCATTGCCGCAGCCGGTCACGTCGTAGTCGTTGCGCTGGTCGTCGGTGAGTCGGTAATAGGCGCCGTGGTCGATACCGCGGAAGCACAGCGTGGGACCTTCGTGGCCGCCTTCGCCGGTGTGGTTGTAGACCACGTCCAGGATCACCGCGATCCCGGCATCATGCAGCGCGGACACCATCGCCTTGAACTCGGCCACCTGCTCGCCGTTGGTGCCGGCGCTGGCGTAGGGCGCGTGCGGGGCGAAGAAGCCGAGGGTGTTGTAGCCCCAGTAGTTCACCAACCCGCGTCCGACGATGAACGGCTCGGAAACGTAGTGGTGCACGGGCAGCAGTTCGATGGCGGTGATCCCCAACTCGACCAGGTAGTCGATGACCGCGGGATACGCCAGCCCGGCGTAGGTGCCGCGCAGGTGCTCCGGCACCGCCGGATGGCTGCGGGTGAAGCCACGCACATGCGCTTCATAGACGCTGAGCTCGGACAAGACCAGGGGACGAGCCAGCGGGGTGGGCGGCTCGGAATCGGCCACCACCACGCTCAGCGGCACCGAACCGGCCGAGTCGGTGGGATCGAGATCGTAGTTCGACTCGGCGGTGTGGTCGGTGATCGGTCCGGAGTAGTCGACGCCACCGGTGATCGCCCGGGCATACGGGTCCAGCAGCAGCCGCGCGGGATTGAAGCGCTGGCCGCTGGGGGGATCCCAGGTGCCGTCCACCCGGAAGCCGTACCGCTGGCCGGCTTCGACATCGGGCACGAAGGCCGTCCAGACGCCGCCGGCGCCCGCGATCAGATCATGATTGGACTGGGTGCCGGACTCATCGATCAGGGCCAACTCGACCCGGGTGGCCCGGGGAGCCCACAGCGAGAAGGTGGTGCCGCCGTCGCCGACGCGCGCGCCGAGGACGGCCCCCTCAGGCGGGGTAGGACGCACTGATGCGGACAATTTCCTGCTTTCGCTCCGGTTCAGGCAGCCTAGTCTGGCCCATTGGGCAGACAAGGCAGAAACTGCCGGTGGCGGAAGGATGAGCAAATGGCGGCGATAGCGAGCGGCGCGCGGGCATATGTCGACCACGCCGCCAGCTCGCCGATGTCGGCTGCGGTGATGGCGGTGATGGCCGAGGCGATGGCGTTGGCCGGGAATCCGTCGGCGCTGCACGCCTCCGGACGCCAGGCACGCCGGATGGTCGAGGAGGCCCGCGAGTCGCTGGCCGCTGATGTGGGCGCCCATCCGAGCGAAGTGATCTTCACGTCCGGAGGAACCGAGGCCAACAATCTGGCCCTCCTCGGCGCCGCTGCACCCGACCAGAAGGTCGTGATCTCCGCGATCGAACACCCCTCTGTGGCCGACGTCCGGCGGGTGCGTGAGCAGGTGGCTGTGGCCGGCGTCGATGCGTTCGGACGACTGCGATCAGCGGAGTTCGCCGACCTGGTTGACGGCGCCGCGCTGGCCTCGGTGATGTGGGTGAACAACGAGACCGGGGTGGTCCAGGACGTCGCCGCAGTGGCCGCGCGGGCCCACGCCGCCGGCGCGATCGCCCACAGCGACGCCGTCCAAGCCCTCGGGCATGTGCCGGTTGACTTCGCCGCGAGCGGCCTGGACCTGCTCAGCCTCAGCGCCCACAAACTGGGCGGACCCGTCGGGGTGGGAGCCCTGATCGTGCGGCGCGGGGTTGCGTTGCGGGCGTCCGGCTTCGGCGGCGGCCAGGAGGCAAAGCTGCGCTCCGGCACCGTACCGGTGGCGCTGGTGGCGGGGTTCGCCGCCGCAGCCAGGGCGGCGATCGCTCGGCGGGAGAGCGAAGCGGCCCGGTTGGAGGCACTGCGCCGCCAGGTGGCCGCGCTGGGCGGCGTGATCCCGGGCGCGATCGACAACTCGGCCGAGGCGCACAGCCCGGCGATCATCAACCTGACCTTCGCGGGTATCCGTGCCGACGACGTCCTGCTGCTGCTGGATGCGGCCGGCATCGACGCCTCCACCGGCTCGGCCTGCACCGCGGGAGTGCACCAACCCAGCGAGGTGCTGCTCGCCATGGGGCGCAGCCGCGAGGACGCCGGTGCAAGCCTGCGGTTCTCCTTCGGGGCGACCACGACCAGCGCCGACATCGATCGGCTGGTCGCCGTCCTGCCCCACGCCGTAGAGACCGCTCGGCGGGCCGCCGCGACGTAGACTCCTACGGATCTTGGCAAGGAGTACCGATGCGAATCTTGGCTGCGATGTCGGGCGGAGTGGACTCCGCGGTGGCGGCGGCGCGCCTGGTCGACGCCGGTCACGACGTCGTCGGCGTCCATCTGGCCTTGTCGCGCAACCCCGAACTGTTCCGAAGCGGGTCACGCGGCTGCTGCTCGATCGCCGACGCCAATGACGCCCGTCGAGCCGCCGACGTGTTGGGCATCCCGTTCTATGTCTGGGACTTCTCCGAGAGGTTCGCCGAGGACGTCGTCGTTGACTTCGTGGCCGAATACGCCGCCGGGCGAACGCCCAACCCGTGCCTGCGCTGCAACGAGAAGATCAAGTTCGCCGCCGTCCTCGAGCGCGGGGTGGCCTTGGGTTTTGATCGCGTCGCCACCGGGCATTACGCCCGCCTTGAGCGCAGCGACGGTGCGGTGTCGCTCTACCGGGCCGCCGAGCCGGCCAAGGATCAGTCCTATGTGCTCGGCGTGCTCACCGGTGAGCAGCTCAGTCGCTGCGAGTTCCCGCTCGGGGAGGTCACGGCCAAAGCCGCCCTGCGCGCCGAGGCAGCCGAGCGCGGCCTATTGGTGGCAGACAAGCCCGATAGCCACGACATTTGCTTCATTCCCACCGGCGACACCGCCGGCTTCCTGGACGACCGGCTCGGCCAGCGGACCGGAGACATCGTCGATGTGGACGGCGAGGTGCTGGGCGCTCATCAGGGCTACCACCGCTACACGGTCGGCCAGCGGCACGGGCTGCATCTGTCGGTGCCCGCCTCCGACGGACGTCCGCGGTACGTGGTGGGGTTGGACCCGGTCGCCAACACCGTCACTGTCGGTCCGAGACAGGCCCTGGCCGTCCGCACGATCAGCGCCATCCGTCCGACGTGGACCGAGGCGCCGGTCCACGGCTCCTGGCGAGGACTGGTGCAGGTGCGCGCCCACGCCGAGGCGGTACCGGCCGATTTCACCGCGCGCGCCGATCGGCTGGAGATCGAGCTGGAGGCGCCGATGTTTGGAGTCTCGCCCGGCCAGGCCGCCGTCCATTACGACGGTGAGCGTGTGGTCGGAGCGGCCACCATCGCCGCGACGGGGGCCTGAATGGTGAGCTTCACCGGGCTGGGTTCGCTGCCCGGCACCGATCTCGGGGCGGCGGTGCGGATGACCTTCGACGCCGTTCCCGACCTTCCCTACCTGCCAGAACTGCCGGCCCGAGGCCCCTGGGCCCAACTCGTCGGACGTGGGCTGGGGCTGCCGTCCGGACTGGCCGCCGAACTGCAGGCGGGCGAATGGCGACTGGCGGATGCCCCCGGCGTCGATCAGCGACGTGCCCGCGCGACCTGGCGCGACGACCTGGAGGCGTTGGAGGAGAACGCGCAAGGATTCGCCGGCCGATTCAAGGTGGCGGTGGCCGGTCCGTGGACCCTGGCCGCCAATCTTGGGGTGGCGCACGTCGGCCGGGTGTTGGCCGACCATGGTGCCCGTCGCGACCTGGCCCAATCGCTGGCCGAGAGCGTCGCCGAACTTCTGGTCGACCTCCAGCGGCGGCTGCCAGGGGCGGAACTGCTGGTGCAGCTGGACGAGCCATCGCTGCCGGCGGTGGCCGCCGGTGCGGTGCCGACCCCGGGAGGATTCTTCCGGCATCGGGCGATCGATCTGCCCGAGCTGATCACTGCGCTGGGCTGGGTGGTCTCCGCAGCGCAGCGGGCCGGCGCCCGGACGGTGCTGCACAGTTGCGCGCCCTGGGCCGGGCCGGGGACGGCGTGGCCGTTGCCCACGTTGGCCGACCGTGCCGGTGTGGCGGCAATCAGTCTGGACGTGGACACCCTGAGCTCCAATGACCTCGACCAATGGGGCGCCTGGCTGGACGCGGGGCTGGTCGCCTATCTCGGGGTGCTGCCGACCACCGGTGAGGTGTGGGCCGTGGACGCCCTGACAACGCGGACGCTGCGGTTACTGGACCGTTTGGGCAACCCGGATCCGGCATCCCTGGTGCTCACCCCTGCCTGCGGCATGGCCTCCTGGACGCCCACCCAGGTGACCCGCGCGTTGACCGCCCTTCGTCGGGTCAGCGAGCGGGTCGCGGAGGAAGCCGCCCGGTAGCCGTACACGCGGGCTAGCCTTCGGCTATGAAGGTGTCGCGCCGGGTGCTTCTGGCCAGCGCCGGTGTGGGCGCGGGCGCTGTCGCGGTAGGTGCAATCGGCTCGGCGTGGGCGAACGGATTGCTCCAGATCCCCGGGGCTGCGAACCCGTCGGTGTCCCCGAGTGTGCCGGCCAGTTCGCCGCCCCCTTCCGGTGGCGCGCCGAGCGGGTCGTCCGATGGGCCGCTGCTGGCGGTTCCGCGACCGACGATCCTGCCGCGCTCGGTGTGGGCTGGGCAGCGTTGTCCGGTGATGGGGCAGCTCGCCGCCGAGGACGACGTCCGCTTTCTCCTGGTGCATCACACCGAGGGACGCAACGACTACCGTCGCGATGAGGTCGCTTCGATGCTGCGCGGTTGGTACAGCTATCACACCGGACCGGCCAAGAAGTGGCCCGACATCGCCTACAACTTCTTGATCGATCGCTACGGACGAATCTGGGAGGGGCGTCACGGCAGCCTGAACTCCGCAGTGCGTGGCAGCGCCACCGGCGGCAGCCAGGGTTTCGACCAGAAGATCTGCTTCATGGGCACCTTCAACAAGATCGTGCCGACGCCGGCGGCGATGCGGGCGGGGGTCACGCTGATCGCCTGGCTGGCCGCCCGCGAGCGGATCAACCTCGACGCCGGGACGTCAGTGAGTTTCGTCTCGCGGGGATCGAATCGTTGGCCCCGCGGCACAGTGGTGACCACAGATCCGGTGGCCGGCCACCGCGACATGTCGCAGACCTCCTGCCCCGGCGACAAGCTCTACCCGCTGGTGCGCTCCTGGCTGCGGGTGGAGGCGGCCGCGCTGGTGGCTGAGTATCGCTGAGGTGTGGAGAGGCAACTGTCCGCAGCGGGCGCTAGATTTCGGCCATGGACTTCGCCGCAGCCAGCCAACGTCATGCCGAGTTGAGCGACCAGATCCTGGAGCATCGGCGCCGCTACTACGAGGCCGATGCCCCGGTCGTGTCCGATGCCGAGTTCGACCAGCTGATGGGCGAACTGCAGGGACTTGAAGCCGAGTTCCCGACCCTGCAGACCCCCGAGAGCCCCACCCAGACCGTTGGTGGTCAGGCCAGTGCCACCTTCGCCCCGGTGACCCACTTGGTGCCGCTGATGAGTCTGGACAATGTCTTCTCCGCCGAAGAGTTGCGTCACTGGCTCACTCGCGCCGAAGGGCTGGCCGGAGTCGCGGTGGCGGAGTCGGGTTACCTGTGCGAGTTGAAGATCGATGGGCTCGCTCTCGATCTGGTCTACCGCAACGGACGGCTGGCCAGCGCCGCGACGCGCGGAGACGGAGTGGTCGGAGAGGACGTGACCGCCAACGTCCGTACGATCGCGGCGATCCCATCGATCCTCACTGGTGCGCAGATCCCCGAGATCGTCGAGGTGCGCGGCGAGGTATTCATGCGCACCGCGGACTTCGCGGAACTGAATGCCGGGCTGGTGGCGGCAGGCAAGGCGCCGTTCGCGAATCCGCGGAACTCCGCGGCGGGCTCCCTGCGCCAGAAGGATCCAAAGGTGACCGCGCAGCGTCCGCTGAGCTTCCTGGTGCACGGGATCGGCGCGTTCTCCGCCGATCCGCCGACGCGGCAGTCACACGCCTACGAGTTGTTGGCCGGCTGGGGCCTGCCGACCTCGCCCTACTTCCGGGTCTGTCACAGTGCCGAAGAGGTCGCCGATTTTGTGACCTACTACGGCGAGCACCGACACTCGGTGGCCCACGAGATCGACGGGGTGGTGGTCAAGGTCGATGATCGCGACCTGCAGACCAAGCTGGGCAACACCTCACGGGCGCCACGCTGGGCGATCGCCTACAAATACCCGCCGGAGGAAGTCACCACGAAGCTGATCGACATTCGGGTCAATGTCGGACGCACCGGGCGAGTCACCCCGTACGCGGTGATGACACCGGTGCTGGTGGCCGGTTCCACGGTCGAGATGGCCACCTTGCACAACGCGGCGGAGGTCAAGCGCAAGGGGGTGCTGATCGGCGACACGGTGGTACTGCGCAAGGCCGGGGACGTCATTCCTGAGGTGCTGGGTCCGGTGGTGGATGCCCGTACCGGCGCCGAGCGGGAGTTCGTGATGGTCACCCATTGCCCCGCCTGCGGCACCGAACTGCGTCCGGAGAAGGAGGGCGACGCCGACATCCGCTGCCCCAACCGGAGGTCCTGCCCGGCCCAATTGCGGGAGCGGCTGTTCCACTTGGCCTCGCGCAGCGCTTTGGATATCGAGGTGCTGGGGGAGAAGGCCGCCGACGCTCTGCTCAGCGCGGGGCTGCTGACCGACGAGGGTGACCTCTTCGATCTCACCGCTGAGGCCCTGGTGGGTGCCGAATTCTTCACCACCAAGGACGGCGTGCTTTCCGCCAACGGCAAACGCCTCTTGGAGAACCTCGAAGCAGCAAAGACCCGTCCGTTCGCCCGGTTCCTGACCGCGCTGTCGATCCGGCACGTCGGCAAAGGCACCGCACCGGACGTTGCCCGCGCCTTCGGCAACATCGACGCGCTCGCGGCCGCCAGCGCGACCGAGCTCAGCGCGGTCGAAGGCATCGGGCCGACCCTGGCCGCCTCGATCGTCGACTGGTTCAGCGTGGATTGGCATCGAGAGATCGTCCGCAAATGGCGTGCGGCGGGGTGCGTGTTGGCCGACGAGCCCAGTGACCAGGCTCCGTCGCTGCCGCAGACCCTCGCCGGACTGACCGTGGTGGTCACCGGCTCGATGCCGGGCTACACCCGCGACGGTGCCACTGCGGCGGTGGAAGCGCGCGGCGCGAAGTCAGCGGGGTCGGTGTCCTCGCGCACCGACTACGTGGTGGCTGGGGACGGCGCCGGTTCCAAGTACGACAAGGCGCTGGCGTTGGGCGTTCCGATCATCGAGGCGGCCCGCTTCGACGACTTCCTCAGCGGTGGTCCGGCCGCGGTGGCCGGGTAGGATCGGCCCGTGCCCGAAGGCTTGAACTCCAATCTGAACCTCAACGAGGGTTCGCCGCCGCGCGTCCGTCCGGTGATGGGGGAGTGGGGACCTGTGGAAGTGCCCAACACCCGCACCAAACGGCGGCAGCGCTGGTACGCGATCGCCGCAGCGGTCCTGGCGCTGGCTGCTGTCGTCGGCCTGGGCTACTACATGTGGACCCTGTTGCGCTGACGGCCGACGGGCCGCGGGCCGTGCGCCCTCAGTCGGCCAGGGTCACAGCGCCAGCGCGGCCAGGTGTCGCAACCGCGCCAACTCGGACTTGATGAACTCCGGGCCACCGCGACGAGCCAGCACGATCGCCGCGTCCCGCTTCAACGGCGCGACCGCGATCAGGGTTTCGCCCCAGCCGGGAATCCAGCCGTCGGGCAACTCCTCGACCCGGGCTTCGCTGAGATCGCCGAGCGCGGCGACCCCGGCAGCGTCCAGATCGGGTGCCATCTCCGAGCGGGCCAACACCGCCGAGGAGTTGCGGTCGATCAGTACCGCCCAGGCCACCCGGAAGACTGCGGGCGCCTGAGCGGTGAGCAGTTCTTCTGCATGCTCGGGGTCCTCGGTCATCGCGTTGAGCAGATCGACGTCGGCTTGCAGGCCCCAGGCCTCGGGGTAATGGGAGACCCAGATCACTTCGACCCCGGGCTCGGACTCACACGCGGTCACCAAAGTGTCGGCCGCCACCCCGGTGGGGAGCTCGATCATGAAGTCGTCGATGGCGTAGCCCTCGTACTTCTCCACGATCTCCACCGCCATGATGTCGGCCTGGGCATGACCCATCGCACTGGCGACCGCACCCAGGGATCCGGGACGGTCAGGAAGAGCTACTCGCACCAAGAACACCGTGACAGTGTGGCGCATCGGCGTTACAAACGCGTCAATCACCCCCGTTAGACTGAGACGCCGCGCCGGATCTGGTCCGGCCGAATCGAGTCGAGCAGGAGTCTCAGGGTGGCTTTGACCGCAGCCGAGGTGGCCAGATTGGGCGAGTTGGCCCGAATCAGGCTGACCGAGTCCGAAACCGAACTGCTCGCCCCGCAACTGGATGTGATCCTGGCAGCGGTGGCGCGAGTGACCGAGGTGGCCACCCCCGACGTACCGCCGACGTCGCACGCGATTCCGCTCACCAATGTGTTCCGCGATGACGTGGTGGTGCCCTCGCTGCCGCGTGCGGACGTCCTGGCCGCGGCGCCGTCGGTCGAGGACGGACGTTTCCGCGTGCCGCGGATTCTGGGGGAGGACGCATGAGCGAGTTGCTGACCACCTCCGCCGCTGCGCTCAGCGACCGCCTGGCCGCCAAGGAGCTGAGCGCTCGCGAACTCACCACCGCCTGCCTGGAGCAGATCGACCAGGTCGACGACAAGGTGCGCGCCTTCCTGCATGTCGACGGCGACCGTGCCCTGGCCGCAGCCGGGCGGGTCGATGAGCAGCGGGCCGCCGGCGCGTCCCTGCCCCGGCTGGCCGGAGTCCCGCTGGCGATGAAGGACATCTTCACCATGACCGGCGCCCCGACGACCTGCGGCTCGCGAATCCTGGAGGGCTGGATTCCGCCGTACAACTCGACCATCACCGAGAAGGTGCTGGCCGCCGGCATCGTGGTGCTCGGCAAGACCAACATGGACGAGTTCGCGATGGGATCGTCCACCGAGAACTCCGGCTACTTCACCACCCACAACCCGTGGGATCTGACCCGGATCCCTGGCGGCTCCGGCGGCGGCTCCGCCGCGGCGCTGGCGTCCTTCGAGGCTCCGCTGGCGTTGGGTACCGACACGGGTGGCTCGATCCGTCAGCCGGCGTCTGTGACCGGCACGGTCGGCGTGAAGCCCACCTATGGCGCCACGTCCCGTTACGGGGTGGTGGCGATGGCCTCCAGCCTGGACACCCCCGGCCCGTGCGCCCGGACGGTGCTGGACGCCGCCCTGCTCCACGAAGTGATCGCCGGCTGGGATCCGCGGGATTCCACCTCGATCAACGCCCCCGTGCCTGATGTCGTCGCCGCTGCCCGGCACGCCGACGTGAAGGGTCTGAAGATCGCCGTGGTCCGTGAACTCGGCGGTGAGGGCTATCAGCCCGGGGTCGAGCAGCGGTTCAACGAGGCGTTGGCGGTATTGGCCGGCCTCGGTGCTCAGATCACCGAGGTGTCCTGCCCGAGCTTCGACTACGCCCTGAGCGCCTACTACCTGATCATGCCCAGCGAAGTCAGCTCCAACCTGGCCCGCTTCGACGCCATGCGCTACGGCCTGCGGGTCGGCGATGACGGCACCCGCAGCACCGAAGAGGTGATGAACCTCACTCGGGGCACCGGTTTCGGAGCCGAGGCCAAACGCCGGATCATCATCGGTACCTACGCGCTGTCCTCGGGCTACTACGACGCCTACTACGGCTCGGCGCAGAAGGTTCGCACCCTGATCAGCCGGGACTTCGACGCGGCTTTCGCTCACGCCGACGTGCTGGTCTCGCCGACCACGCCGACCACAGCCTTCACCATCGGTGAGCGGGTGGACGATCCGCTGGCGATGTACAAGGCCGACCTGTGCACGATCCCGTCCAACCTGGCGGGGAACTGTGCGATGTCGGTGCCGGTCGGGTTGAGCCCTGACGACGGACTGCCGGTGGGCTTGCAGATCATGGCCCCGGCGTTGGCCGACGACCGGCTGTATCGGGTCGGGGCGGCGCTGGAGCAGGCGCTGACTCAGCAGTGGGGCGGCCCGCTGCTCGACACTTTGGCCACCGGTCCGGCCGGTGCGCACCTGCGGGGAGGCCTGCGATGAGTGATGCGTTGATGTCCTTCGATGATGCGATGGCCGCCTTCGATCCCGTCCTGGGACTGGAGGTGCACGTGGAGTTGAACACCGCTACCAAGATGTTCTGCGGCTGCGCCAATGTCTTCGGCTCCGAGCCCAACACCAACACCTGCCCGGTCTGCCTGGGGCTGCCCGGCTCGCTGCCGGTGGTCAACGCGAAGGCGATTGAATCGGCGATCCGGATCGGTCTCTCGCTGGGCTGCGACATCGCTGAATGGTGCCGGTTCGCCCGGAAGAACTACTTCTATCCCGACATGACCAAGGACTTCCAGACCTCGCAGTACGACGAGCCGATCGCCTTCGACGGCCGGGTCGAGTTGGAGGTGGACGGGGAGACCTTCGTCATCGAGATCGAGCGGGCGCACATGGAGGAGGACGCCGGCAAGCTGGTGCATGCCGGTGGCGTCACCGGCCGGATCGGTGATGCGGAGTACTCGCTGGTCGACTACAACCGTGCCGGAACGCCGCTGATCGAGATCGTGACTCGTCCGATCCGTGGCACCGGAGCCAAGGCGCCGGCGGTGGCGAAGGCCTACGTGTCCTACCTGCGCGATCTGATGCGAGCGCTGGGGGTCTCCGACGTCCGGATGGAACAGGGCTCGTTGCGCTGTGACGCCAATGTGTCGCTGATGCCCACCGGTGAGACCGAGTTGGGCCTGCGGACCGAGACCAAGAATGTGAACTCGCTGCGCAGCATCGAGGCCGCCTTGACCTACGAGATCCGACGGCAGGCCGCGGTGCTGGCTGCGGGTGGCAAGGTGCATCAGGAGACTCGGCACTGGCACGAGGAGGGCTACACCACGCCGGGCCGGTCGAAGGAACAGGCGGAGGACTACCGCTACTTCCCCGAGCCGGATCTGGTGCCAGTGGCGCCGAGTCGGGAATGGGTGGAGGAGTTGCGGGCCACGCTGCCCGAAGCTCCGGACGCCAAGCGCAAGCGGCTGCAGGCCGCCTGGGGCTTCGCCGATCAGGAGTTCGCCGACATCGTCAATGCCGGGGCGCTGGATCTGATCGAGGCCACGGTGGCGGCCGGAGCGACTGCCCCGACGGCACGCAAATGGTGGCTGACCGAATTGGCTCGCCGCGCCAACGAGACCGGCGTCGAGCTGTCCGAGTTGGCGATCACCCCGACCCAGGTGGCTGCGGTTCAGGCGCTGGTCGAGGCCGGTACCGTCAACGACAAGTTGGCTCGTCAGGTGATCGACGGCGTGCTGGCCGGCGAAGGTGAACCGGCCGAGGTGGTCGCGGGTCGCGGTCTGGCGGTGGTTTCCGATGACGGCGCTTTGATCAGCGCGGTTGATCGTGCGATTGCAGCCAACCCGGACGTGGCGGCGAAGATTCGTGAAGGCAAGATGGCAGCGGCGGGGGCACTGATCGGCGCGGTGATGAAGGACCTGCGTGGACAGGCGGATGCTGCGAGGGTGCGCGAGTTGATCGTGGAACGTCTTGGCTGACGCCACCCCCGACGAGCCGGTGGATCTCACCCCCGGCGGAGACGTGCGCGCCGACGTCCAGCTCGATCCACCGACCCGCCGGGCCTTGTGGTGGCTGGTGGCTCCGGTGCTGCTGGTGCACCTGGTGGCGCTCTACCTGCCCGGAAACCCGTCGATCCCCGAACCGCTATATGTCGACAAATTGGTGCATGCGGCGCTGTTCGGAGTGCCGACCTGGCTGCTGGGACGGCTGACCCGACGACCCTGGTTGATCGCGTCGATCTTCGCAGCGCACGCGGTGTTCAGTGAGGTGGCACAGCTGCTCTGGGTGCCCGGACGAGACGGTGACATCTTCGATGCGCTGGCCGACCTGATCGGCATCGCGATCGCGTTGGTCTGGTTGCTGCGAACTCGAGACGATCGCTGAGCCGTGCCCACCCCCGGCGCCTTCGACGCGCTTTCCCCTGCCTTCCCCGGCCGTGCGGCCTGGGGGACCGCTGCGCGCCTGCGCGCCTGGCAGGTGGAGGCCCTCGCTCGCTACCGGATGCTGGATGCGTCCGACTTCTTGACCGTGGCCACGCCGGGGGCCGGCAAGACCACCTTCGCGCTGCGCGTCGCCACTGATCTGATTTCTGAACGGCGGATCGAGCAGGTGATCGTGGTCACTCCGACCGAGCATCTGAAGGTGCAGTGGGCCGAGGCCGCGGCCAAGGTCGGTCTGCATCTGGATCCCGGTCTGGGCAAGAAGGCCGGACGCAGCCGCCAGTTCCACGGCCAGGCGATCACCTACGCCGGGGTCGCCGCTGCGGTGCATCGGCTAGAGGCGCTGACCGTGCGGTCCAAGACGCTGGTGATCTTCGACGAGATCCATCACGCCGGCGATTCGCGCAGTTGGGGCGAGGGGATCCGGCAGGCCTTCGAGTTGGCCACCCGTCGGCTGTGCCTCACCGGAACGCCCTTTCGTAGCGACACCGATCCGATTCCCTACGTTCGCTACGTGGAGGGTGCCGATGGCGTGCGCCGGTCGGATCCCGACTATGTCTACGGGTATGCCGAGGCGCTGCGCGATCAGGTGGTGCGTCCGGTGATGTTCCTGGCCTACGGCGGCGGGATGCGCTGGCGTACCCGCGCCGGCGACGAACTCGCCGCCAACCTCGGCGAACCGCTGACCAAGGATCTCACCGCCCAGGCGTGGCGCACCGCGCTGGATCCGGCGGGGGAGTGGATGACGGCGGTGCTGCGCAGCGCTGATCGCCGACTGACCGAGGTGCGCCGCCATGTGCCGGACGCCGGGGGGCTGGTGATCGCCAGTAATCAAAGACAGGCCCGCGCCTATGCGCGGGTGCTGGAGCAGTTGGCAGGGGAGCGCCCCACGGTGGTGCTGAGCGACGACGCTGCCGCCAGCCGCAAGATCGAGCGATTCAGCGCCAGCACTGAACGCTGGATGGTCGCGGTGCGAATGGTGTCCGAAGGGGTGGACGTGCCCCGGCTGGCGGTGGGCGTCTATGCGACGGCCACCTCGACGCCATTGTTCTTCGCCCAAGCGGTCGGACGATTCGTGCGCAGCCGGCGCCGGGGTGAGATCGCCAGCGTCTTCCTCCCGACCGTGCCGATCCTGTTGGCCCACGCCAGCACCATGGAGAAGCAGCGCGACCACGCACTGGGCAAGCCTGCGAACCCTGAAGAGGGCTTGTGGGATCCCGAGGAGGCGATGCTCGCTGAGGCGAACCGTGCCCGACGCGTCGCCGAGTTCGAAGGCGAGCAGGAGACCTTGGAGGCGATCGCTGCGTTCGATCACGTGTTGTTCGATGCCGCTGCCTACGGGCTGCAGTCAGCTCCGGCGAGCGAGGAGGAGGCCGACTACCTAGGGCTGCCGGGCCTGCTGGAACCCGACCAGGTGGGCGCGCTGCTGGCTGAACGGCAGCGTCGCCAATTGGCACGCCGCGATCGCCAGGCCCGCAGGGAGAAGGAGAGTCCGGAGGTCAGCCTGCATCGCGCGCTGGAGTCGCGGCGCAAAGAGCTGAACTCATTGGTATCGCAGGTGGCTCGGTTACGGGGTGTCCCGCACAGCCACATTCATGCCGGGCTGCGTCGGGAGGCAGGCGGGCCGCCGCTGGCCCAAGCCACCACCGAACAGGTCGAGGACAGGATTGCGATGGCTCGTCGCTGGCTGGCGGCGTCCTGAACCGCGCCGTGGGCGACGAAAGACACACGCCGACGTCCGCTGCTGCGGACGCCGGCGTGAGGCAGGACTGGTGGGTGGCTCAGATCACCCGGGCGGACAGCACCCCGTCGATTGCCAGAATCTTGGTCACCACGGACGCCGGGATCTCGCCGTCCACATCGACCAAGGTGTAGGCCAGGTCGCCGCGGGACTTGTTCAGCAGGTCGGCGATGTTGAGCCCGGATTCGGCCAGCAGGGTGGAGATCTGGCCGACCATGTTGGGCACATTGCTGTTGGCGATGGCCAGCCGCTGGGTGCCCTCGGAGCGGGCCAACTCGGCATTGGGGAAGTTCACCGAGTTGGTGATGGTCCCGTCCTCCAGGTACGCCTTGAGTTCCTCGGCGGCCATGTAGGCGCAGTTCTCCTCGGCCTCATTGGTGGACGCGCCCAAGTGGGGCAGGGTGACCACATTCGGGCGCTTGTTGAGCTCCGGGGTGGGGAAGTCGCACACGTAGCCGCGCAGGCTGCCGGCTTCCAGAGCCTCGACCACCGCCGCCTGATCGACGATCGGTCCGCGGGCGAAGTTGATCAGCACTGCGGACTTGCGCATCGACTTCAACTGGTCGGCACCGATCAGGCCACGCGTTCCGTCGACCAGCGGGACGTGAATGGTGACGATGTCGGCGCGCTTGAGCATGGCCTCCAGGTTGGTCACCCGCTCGACCTTGCTCGACAGGTTCCAGGCGTGCTCGATGGTGATCGCCGGGTCGTAGCCCATCACCTTCATGCCCAGCCCGATGGCGGCATTGGCCACCTCGACGCCGATCGCGCCCAGGCCGATCACCGCCAAGGTGCGGCCGGGGAGTTCGAAGCCGACGAACTGCTTCTTACCGGCCTCGACCGCCTTGTCCATCTCGCCGGCGTCACCGTCGAGGCGGTGAGCGAAGGACGCGGCCGGAATGATGTTGCGAGCGGCGAGGAACAACGCCGCGACCACGAGTTCCTTCACCGCGTTGGCGTTGGCGCCCGGGGTGTTGAACACCGGGATGCCCTTGGCGCTGTATTCGGCGATCGGAATGTTGTTGGTGCCGGCGCCGGCGCGGGCGACAGCGAGCACCGAGGCCGGGATCTCCGCGCCGTGCAGGCTGGCCGAGCGCAGCAGGATCGCGTCAGGGGACTCGATGTCATTGCCGACGGCGTAAGTCGTGTCAGGGAGGCGGTTCAGGCCCACCTTGGAGATGGCATTGAGCGTCTTGATCTGAAAGGTCATTGGTTCCTCACCCATTACGGCGTTCGAAGTCGGTCATGAAGTCGATCAGCGCCTGCACGCCTTCGGCGGGCATCGCGTTGTAGATGCTGGCACGCATGCCGCCCACGCTGCGGTGGCCGGCGAGGTTGGTCATGCCTGCCGCGGCGGCTTCGGCCACGAAGGCCTTGTCCAAGTCGGCATTGGCCTGCAGGAAGGGGACGTTCATCCAGGAGCGGGAGTCGGCAGCGACCGGGTTGGAGTAGTAGCTGCTGGCATCGATGTAGCCGTACAGCGCCTCGGCCTTGGCGCGGTTGCGTTCAGCCATCGCGGGCAGGCCGCCGAGGTCGGCGACCCACTTCAGGATCAGCCCGAGCAGGTAGACCCCGAAGGTGGGCGGGGTGTTGAGCATGGAGTCGGCCGCAGCCATCTCGGCGTAGTTCCAGATCGACGGAGTACCCGGTCGAGCCTTGCCGAGCAGGTCGTCGCGGACGATCGCCACACACAGGCCCGAGGGACCCATGTTCTTCTGGGCGCCGGCGTAGATCAGGCCGTAGTCGGCGACGTTGATCGGACGCGACAGAATCGTCGAGCTGAAGTCGGCCACCAGTGGGACTTCGCCGGTGTTCGGGACGTAGCCGAACTCCACGCCGCCGATGGTCTCGTTCGGCGTGTAGTGGACGTAGGCGGCGGACGGGTCGATCACCAACGAATCGGCAGCGGGAGTGTCGGTGTAGCCGGAGGCGGCCTGATCAGCGATCACGCTCACGTCCAGGCCCTGGGCCTTGGCCGCCTTGATCGCCTTGGCCGACCACTGACCGGTGTTGATGAAGTTGACCCGATCGCCGACGGCGGTCAGATTCAGCGGGATGGCATCGAATTGGCCCGAGGCGCCACCCTGCAGGAACAGCACCTTGTAGTTGTCCGGCACCGACAGGACGTCCCGCATCAGCTGCTCGGTCTCGGCAGCACAAGCGACGAAATCCTTACCTCGGTGGGATACCTCCAACACAGACATGCCGGAGCCTTTCCAGTCGGTCAACTCAGACTGGGCAACGGTGAGGGCCTCGATCGGGAGCATGGCAGGACCGGCGGAAAAGTTGTAGACGCGCATGGCTCATTGTTTCAGGAACTTGCCGGGACAGCCTGCAACGGCGCCGAGTTTGGACGCCGTCGTGATCGAGGCGTTCAGCGCGCAGGGGACGCGGGCCCGGCCAACGGTGCTTCGTTGCGTGAATCAGCGGCCGGTGGGGTCGCATTGGCGGCGCGGTTGCGCTCCTCACGCGCGGCGCGCCGGTCGTGTTCGATGGTGGTCGCGAGGCGATCAAGATTCATGGCGGTCCTGCGTCGAGGGGCGAAGTGAGGGGTACTGATCGGGCGGGGAACCCCTGGATGGCGGTGGGGGGCGCGAGTTCCCCTCCCGATCAGGATGGAGTTCGGTCGCGGGTCGTGGAGCGAACCTGCCCTGGGCAGCTCGACGGATCGCCGCGTGACGAACTCCGGCTATTCGGTTGTGCTCGGCAGGCATGGCTCCCGCAACGCCGCGCCGTTGGTGTAGGGCCATTGTGGGGATCGAGATGTGGGACGAAGGGTCCGATGAGCGGAAAACCCCAGCTATGGCCCGCGGAAATGCGCCGAGCAAGCCATTTCCGGTGTGAGAATGGTGCAACCATCCCGAGCCAGGAGTGAGATGCCGTCCACCGCCAATCCGAACTCGTTCACTCCGGCACCGCGTCGCGTGCTGGTGGTCGAGGACGAACCGCTGATTCGTTCGTTGACCATCTCTCTGCTGGAGAATGCCGGATTTGACGCGATGGGTGCAGGCACAGCTGCGGACGCGATTGCGGCGTTGAAATCCTTCGACCCGGACGCGCTGCTGGTCGACCTTGACCTCGGCGAGGGTCCCGGCGGGGCCGAGGTGTTGGCCTATGCCGACCGCTACGCGCCGTGGGCTGCGCTGGTCGTGATGACCAATGCACCCTCGCCGGAGGTGGCCGGGGTGGATGCGCGACTGATTCCGGCGCGAGCCGCCTATCTGCACAAACGATCGCTGGCGGATGCCGAACTGGTGCTGGAGACCCTCGAGGAGGTGCTGCGCGATCAGGCGCCGCGCCGCGATGATGTGGCGGCCTCCGGCCCGTTGAGCGGGCTGAGCCGCGACCAGTTGGAGGTGCTGCGGCTGATCGCCGCCGGGCTGTCCAATGCGGAGATCGCCGCTCGCCGCGGCACGTCCAGTCACGGGGTGGAACAGATCGTGCAACGGCTGATCCTCCGCTTGGAAGTGGAAAAGGGCTCGGCGATGAATCCCCGGGTGCAGCTCGCAAAGCTCTATTACGCCCACGGGCCCAGCGCGAAGTGACCGGCCCGCTGGATCGGCTCTCGCCGAGGTCGGTCCTCAGCGAACTGCGGCTGGCCTCCTGGGATGGGCCGGTGCGGTTGTCGGTCCTGCTGATTCCCGCGCCGTGGTTGTACGGCGACCAGCTCTACTACGGGACGCAGAACGGGCTGAGTCCGGCCGAGGCGCTGGTGGCTTCGCTGGGCGCCCTGACCGCCTACCTGCTGGCGATGATCGTGCTGTGCTGGGGCGTGGTCCCGGTGGTGAAGTGGCTGCTGCGGCTGCGGTCTGTGCTCGGCCTGGAGCTGGTGTTCTTCAGCGCTGGTGGGGTTGTCCGCGCAGCGGTGATGGTGGTGGCCACCAACGATGGGGTGATGGATCTCGGACAGTGGGGCTGGTTGTCGCTGTCCTGGGCGCTCAACACCGGTACGTGGACGACGGCGGCAGCCGTCCTGGTCAGTTGGTGGCATCAGGCCCGGGCGCAGCGCGTCCGTTTGGAGACTGAGTACGAGCGCCAGATCCTCACCCGCAGCGAAGATGCTCGGGCGCTCGCCGAGACCAATCAGCGTCTGGTCGAGGTACGCGAGCGCACCCGCGAGTCCTTGGCCGACATCGAGCGGCGACTAGAGGGTGAGTTGAGCCCGGCCCGTCTCGACGAGTGCATTGCGGTGATCGATGAGGTGGTCGCCAGCTCGGTGCGTCCCACCAGCCACGATCTGGCGCGACTCGACGACACCCTGGAACCGATTCACGTCGATCCTCTGTGGCCGAGCCGACGGGAGCTGATCCCGGCGATCATTCGCGCCTGGCCGAAGGCGCGGCCGTTCCAACCGTGGCTGGTGGGTTTGTTGTGCCTGCCGATGGTGATGGTGGCCGAAGTGGTTCCGGCCCCGCATCGCCTGGACGCGGGCAGTTCGATCTCGATCACCATCCTGGGCCTTCAGGTGCTGCTGCTGTGGGGATCGGATCGCATCCTCGCGCCGCGGGTGGCCCGGATGCCGGCCCGGTCGGGAGCCGCGGTGGTGTTCGCCATCTACCTGGTCCTCTACTTGCTGGGTCTGACCACCTTGATCCTTGCCATGATCGGCGACGAGCCGACCCCTCTGGAAGCCTTCTTGATGCCGGCCCTGCTGTCCATGATCGCCGGTGGAATCTCCGCTTTCGCCCGGATTCGAGAGGACGAGAGCGCGGCGGCGAGGTCGCTGATCCGTCGTACCAACTGGGAACTCCATCGCACCCGCCAGCGGCTGTGGGCCCGCCGTCGCCGGCTCGCCACGGCGTTGCACGGACGGGTTCAGGCCAACCTCACCGCGGCCAGCCTGATCCTGGGTGGGGCTCGCAATCAGCTTCGCAAGGGTGGCGCGTTGGACGCGGAGGTGATCGATCGAGTTCGCAGCACGGTGGCGCTGGCCAACCCGGTGGACGAGGCGCCGCTGGAGACCCCCGAGCAGCGTTTGCACACCGTGACGTCGGTATGGGCCGGGGTGTTGGACGTGTCGCTGGACCTGCGCCCGGGCGGGCTGGCGATGATGACCGGTGCCCCCGACCTCGCCGACGCCTGCATCGAAGTAGTCCGAGAGATCCTGCTGAACTCCGTCCGGCACAGCGGGGCTACCCAGGCAGAGGTCGTGATCGGGTCGGACCAGCGGTCGTTGCTGGGCATCCGGGTGCGCGAGATGAACGCCACCCGTACCCCACTGGGCGCCATCGGGGGGCCGGGGCTGGGGCGGACGTTGATCGACTCGCTGGCGGTGGACTGGGCCGAGACCGACGGCGAAGAGGGGCGCCTCACCGTCGCGCTGCTGGCGGCCGGCAGCGGCGGGGTAGGGGAGTTCAACGCCGGTTCGCTGCTGGGTGACGTGGGCACGCTGGTGTGAACCGCTGTCACAATGAACCGGTGAGCGAGTTGGATCCACGAATTGCTGCCGTGTTGAAGCGCAATGACGCCGGCCTGGTGCCGGTGGTCGTCCAGGAGGCGGAGACTGCGGTGGTGCTGATGCTGGCCTGGGCGGACGAGGAGGCCTTACGGCAGACCTTGGAGACCCGTAAGGCGACCTATTTCTCGCGTAGTCGCCAGCAGCTGTGGGTCAAGGGCGAGACCAGCGGCCACACCCAGCTGGTTCGCGAGGTTCGGCTCGATTGCGATGGTGACACCCTGCTGTATCGGGTTGAACAGACCGGGCCGGCCTGCCACACCGGCACCACCAGCTGCTTTGACGCCATGGTGCTGTTGGAGGACGAGCGGTGAGGCTGCCTATCGAACCGTCTCTGGACGACTTCCTGGCTGCCGGTGGGCAGCGTCGGGTGGTCAGCGTGTACGCCCGCTTGCAGGCTGCCGAGTTGACCGCGGTGGAGGTGTATCACCGCCTGTGTGGGCAGCGTGCCAATACCTTCTTGCTGGAGTCGGCCGATGCCGGTGCGTGGTCGCGGTACTCCTTCGTGGGAGTGCGTGCGGCGGCCACTTTGACCGAAGTGGACGGGGCTGCCACCTGGCAGTGGAGCCGCCGTCCGATCAGCGGGCTGCCGGTCGATGGCGATCCGCTGGTGGTGCTGGAACAAACCTTGGCGGAGTTGCACACCCCGAGACAGCCGGAGTTGCCCCCGCTGGTGTCCGGCTTGGTCGGCTACCTCGGCTATGACGTGGTTCGCCGGCTGGAGCGCCTCCCCGACAGCAACCCCGACGACCTGGGCATCCCCGAGTTGGCCATGATGGTGGCCGCGGATGTTGCCGTCTTGGACCACCACGCGGGGGAGCTGTGGCTGGTGGCCAATGCCATCAACTTCGACGGATCGCCGCAGCGCATCACCGAGGCGTATCACGATGCGGTCGCCCGCATCGAGGCGATGGCCGACGATCTGCTCCGCCCGGTCCCTCCGCTGGTGGCCGTCTCCACGGCCGCGGCGACCTCGCCCGAGATTCGGCGGCAACGCACGAGCGAGGAGTATCAGGCTGCGGTGAGCGCGGCCATTGAGGAGATCCGCGCCGGCGAGGCGTTCCAGATCGTGCCGAGTCAGCGGTTTGAAGTCGACTGCCCGGTCGACGCGCTCGACGTGTACCGGGAGCTGCGGCGCAGCAACCCCAGCCCCTATCTGTATCTGTTGCGCTACGAGGATTTCGCGATCGTGGGGGCCAGCCCGGAGGCGTTGGTCACGGTCACGGGAGGTCGCGCGACCACCCACCCGATCGCTGGCACCCGCCCGCGCGGTGCCGATCTGGGTGCCGACGCCGCGATGGAGGCCGAACTGCTGGCCGATCCCAAGGAGGCTGCCGAGCACCTCATGCTGGTCGACCTGGGACGAAGCGACCTGGGCCGGGTGTGTCAGCCCGGGTCGGTGACGGTGGTGGAGTTCATGAAGGTGCGCCGCTACAGCCACGTGATGCATCTGGAAGCAGCTGTGACCGGAACCCTGACGACCGGGTGCAGCGCGCTGGCGGCGACGTTGAGCTGCTTCCCGGCCGGGACCCTCACCGGGGCGCCGAAAGTGCGCGCGATGGAGATCATCGACGGGTTGGAGGTGTCCCGGCGCGGTCTGTACGGCGGCGTGGTGGGCTACTTCGACTTCGCCGGGGATTCCGACACCGCGATCGCCATTCGTACCGCGGTCATTCGTGGCCACGTCGGCTATGTGCAGGCCGGTGCGGGGGTGGTGGCCGACTCGGTCCCAGAATCCGAAGATCAGGAAGCTCAGAACAAGGCCAAGGCCGTGCTCGGGGCAATCGCTCGGGCATCGGCGTTGCGGCAGCTCAGTTGAGCCGCTCGGTGCCGGGGTGGCTAGGTCATTGGCTGGATCCGTTGACCAGGCGTAGGAGCGAAACCCCTAGTGAGAACGCCGTTCACGAACCCCGATTCTTCAGGTTTTCACGGAATTCTCCGGTAGCGCGTTCGTCGGAAACCGGCCAAGATGGGAGCCGACTGAGCATGCGGGAGCGATCAGGAGCAGTCAATGACCGATAGGGCTGAGCGCGCGGCAATCGCGCCTGCCGAGTATGTGTCCGGGCGCACGGGGGTCGCCTGGACCGGGGAGATCATGGCGGCTGTGGCCGTCATGGTGGGAGCAGCGGCGTTGTGGCTAGGGCCGAATTGGACGCTCATGTGGGCGGCCGTGGTGCTTCTGGTCCTCGCTGTCGTGACCAGAGCGGTGTTGCGTCGCCTAGGAATCGGGCAGTTTTGATGACGGTTCTGGACGAGATCATCGCCGGAGTGGTGGAGGATCTCGCTGATCGGCGTGCCGCCCATTCCTTCGATGAAGTGGCCGCGGCCGCCGAGGCGGTGGCGCCGCCGCTGCCGGTGCTGCCGTCGCTGCGCGCCGACGGCCTGTCGGTGATCGCCGAAGTGAAGCGTTCCAGCCCCAGCAAAGGCGCACTGGCGACGATCGAGGATCCGGCCGCCTTGGCCCGCGCCTATGAGGCCGGGGGAGCAGCGGCGATCTCGGTGCTGACCGAGCAGCGTCGATTCGGCGGCAGCCTGGACGACCTGCGGGCGGTACGCGCGGCCACTTCGACGCCGTTGCTGCGCAAGGACTTCATCGTCGACTCCTACCAACTCCTGGAAGCGCGCGCGGCCGGCGCCGACCTGGTGTTGCTGATCGTTGCCGCCCTCGATGACGCCGAGTTGGCTCGGCTGCTGGCCGAAACCGGTGCACTGGGCATGACGGCGCTGGTAGAGACCCACACCGTCGCCGAGGTGCAGCGTGCACTGGCTGTGGGCGCAGAACTCATCGGGGTGAACAACCGGGATCTGAAGACCCTCGAGGTCGACCTGAGTCACTTCGAGCAGATGGTGAGCGCGATTGGTGACGAGGCGGTCAAGGTGGCCGAGTCCGGCATCCTGTCGGCTCAGGATGCGGCCCGGATGCGGAACGCCGGCGCGGACGTGATCCTGGTCGGCGAACTGCTGGTGCGGCATGGTGATCCCCGCGCTGCGGTGGCCGCCCTCCGGTCGTTGGCGTGACCAACCCGTGCGAGTGTGAGTGAATAGGCGGGTGAATCTGCCCTCTTTGCCGGACCCGTCCGGCCACTTTGACATCTTCGGCGGGCGCTATGTGCCCGAGGCGCTGGTCGCCGCGCTCGATCAACTGGACGCCGAGTTCGCGGCGGCGAGCGTGGACGAGTCGTTCTGGGCAGAGCTCAATCGGCTGCGCCAGGAGTACTCCGGACGTCCGACCCCGCTGACCGAGGTGCCCCGGTTCGCCGCTCACTGTGGACGAGCGCGGGTGTTGCTGAAGCGTGAGGACCTCAACCACACCGGCTCGCACAAGATCAACAACGTGCTCGGCCAGGCGCTGCTCACCAAGCGGATGGGCAAGACCCGGGTGATCGCGGAGACCGGCGCCGGGCAGCACGGGGTGGCCACCGCAACGGCGGCCGCGCTGATGGGTCTGGAATGCCGGGTCTACATGGGCAAGGTCGACACCGATCGGCAGGCGCTGAACGTGGCCCGGATGCAACTGCTGGGCGCCGAGGTGGTGGCAGTGGAGTCCGGCAGCCAGACGCTGAAGGACGCCATGAACGAGGCCATGCGTGACTGGGTGGCCAGTGTCGACGACACCCACTACCTGATCGGCACTGTGGCCGGGCCGCATCCCTTCCCGAAGATCGTCCGGGAGTTTCAGCGGGTGATCAGCACCGAGATCGGCGAGCAGATGACCCAGCGCTTCGGACGCCTGCCCGACGCCGTGTGCGCCTGCGTGGGCGGCGGCTCCAACGCCTTGGGTACCTTCGCTGACTTCATCGACGTCCCCGAGGTTGCGCTGTACGGCTTCGAGGCCGGCGGCGATGGCGTCGAGACCGGACGCCATGCCGCCTCCATCCAGGGAGGCTCGGTGGGCGTATTGCACGGCATGCGCACCTATGTGCTGCAGGACGACGACGGCCAGACGATGGAATCCCATTCGATCTCCGCCGGCCTGGACTATCCCGGGGTGGGCCCGGAGCACGCGTGGCTGGCCGCGACCGGCAGAGCCGACTACGAGGCGGTCACCGACGCCGAGGCGATGGCGGCCTTCCAGTTGCTGTGCCGCACCGAGGGGATCATGCCGGCGATCGAGTCGGCGCACGCCCTGGCCGGGGTGATCCGGTTGGGGCAGCGCCTGGCTGTCGAGCAGCCTGAAGCCACCCCGTTGATCGTGGCCTGCCTGTCCGGTCGCGGCGACAAGGACGTGGCCACCGCGATCAGCTACTTCGGGCTGCCCGGACATCCCGATCACTACACCGGAGGCGTGGCATGAGCGTGACCAGTTCTGGGGCGGCGATCACCGCAGCCCGGGCGTCGGGACGGGCCGCACTGATCGGCTACCTGCCGGTCGGCTTCCCCAGCGTCGCCGGCTCGCTGGCGGCCCTGGCCACCCTGTGCGGTGCCGACGGCTCCAGCGACGGCGTGGATCTGGTCGAGATCGGCCTGCCGTACTCCGATCCGGTGATGGACGGGCCGGTGATCCAGCGGGCCGGCACCCGTGCACTGGCCAGGGGCGTGCGCACCGCCGACGTGTTCGCTGCAGTCGAGGCCGTCCGTGCGGCCGGCAAGCCGGCGGTGGTGATGACCTACTGGAATCTGGTCGACCGCTATGGGGTCGAGGCTTTCGCGCGCGACCTGGCCAACGCCGGCGGCGCCGGCCTGATCACCCCTGACCTGATTCCTGACGAGGCTGATGACTGGATGGCCGCCAGCGATACCTACGGCCTGGATCGGATCTTCCTGGTGTCGCCGTCTTCGACCGACGACCGCATCACCATGACCGCCCAGGCGGCGCGTGGCTGGTTGTACGCCACCGCAGTGATGGGAGTCACCGGCACCCGGGCGTCGTCGTCCGATCTGGCACCGCGATTGGTCGAGCGCATCCGTACCACGGCGCCGGGGATGCCGATCGGGGTCGGGCTGGGCGTGTCCAATGGTGACCAGGCCGCCGAGATCGGCAGCTTTGCCGATGCGGTGATCGTCGGGTCAGCGCTGATCAAACCGCTGCTGGCTGCCGACGACGCCGGCACGCCCGATGACTTGTCCGGACTGCGTACGGTAGTGGCCGAGCTTGCCGAAGGAGTCCGCCGATGATCGCCCTGTTCATTCCTAGCCCGTCGATCAGCAGCTTCAGCATCGGTCCGCTGACCATCCATATCTACGCACTGTGCCTGATCACCGGCATCATTGCGGCCTGGATCATCGGGGTGAAGCGCTGGCAGGCCCGCGGTGGCACCACTGAGAGCTTCGAGACCATCTTGCTGTGGGCGATTCCGATCGGCATCCTCGGGGCGCGGTTCTACCACGTGATGACCCACCTGGGCGACTACTTCGGGCCTGGAGCCGACCAGCACTGGTGGGCGATCTGGGAGGGCGGCATCGCCATCTACGGGGCCATCGGCTTCGGCGCCTTGGCCGCCTTCATCACCGCACGGCGTCACGGCGTGGCCTTCGCCGCGTTGGCCGACTCGTTGGCCCCCGGTATTGCGGTGGGTCAGGCGCTGGGACGTTTCGGCAACTGGTTCAACCAGGAGCTGTACGGCCTGCCGACCGATCTGCCGTGGGGGCTGGAGATCGATCCGGCGCACCGGGTGCCGGGTTACGAGCAGTACGCCACCTTCCATCCCACCTTCGCCTACGAGTCGCTGTGGAACCTGTTGGTGGCCGGCGTTCTGGTGTGGGCCGACCGTCGGTTCACCCTGGGCCGCGGCAAGGTGTTCGCGCTCTACATCGCCCTCTACGGCTTCGGTCGTACGTTTACCGAGTCGCTGCGCACCGACTACTCCTACGACGTGTTCGGGCCGATCCGGTTCAACGCTGCGGTGGCGATGCTGATCTGTCTGGCCGGGGTGATTCTGCTGCTGTGGCTGGTCCGGTTCCGTCCCGGACGCGAGAGCAGCGTGGATCCGGCGAAATTGGTCGCTGAGGCTACGAATTCCGTTGTTGAGGCGCCCGCCGGTGGCGCTTCGGAGGCCACCGAGGCGTCCTCGGAGCCTGAAGACGACGTCGCCGTAGATCAGGACGATCCGGGGCCGAAGTCCGGCAGCACCACCGCTGAACCCTGATTGACAAGGGGTAAGGGGCATTTCTGCTGTCCCGCAAAAGTGGACACGCCCACGGGGAGGCCCGCGGAGGGTCCATCATGCAAGCGGGCGTCCGAGAAGCGGGGGCGGGTTCGGGTAGGCTCGCCCGGCGAGTGTGCAGCGTCGGCTCGGGGGCCGATCGATTTGGCACCCCCGGCGCCTGAAGCGCAGATGGGAGATATCTATGGCGGTGATGTCCATGCCTCAACGGCCGGCCAGCGGTTTGTATGACCCGGCCTACGAACACGACGCGTGTGGGGTGGCCTTCGTGGCGCGCCTCACTGGCGAGGCCGATCACGACATCATCGCCAAGGGCCTGACCGCCCTGGAGAACCTGGATCACCGCGGTGCCACCGGCGCCGATGCTGCCGCCGGCGACGGCGCGGGCATGCTGCTGCAAGTTCCGGACGCCTTCCTGCGCGCCGAGGTCGACTTCGAGTTGCCGGCAGCAGGGCAGTACGCCATGGGCATGGCCTTCCTGCCGACGGATGCGGCCAAGCGGGCCACCGCGAAGCGCACCATCGAGTACCTGGCCACGGAAGAGGGCCTCACCGTGCACGGCTGGCGGGTGGTACCCACCTCGGCCGACACCCTCAGCCCGGTGTCTGCGGGCAACATGCCGTTCTTCGAGCAGGTGTTCGTCTCCGGTCCCGACGACCTCAGCGGCATCGAACTCGACCGCGCGGTCTACCCGCTGCGTCAGCGCGCCCGCAACGACGCCGGGGTCTACTTCGCTTCACTGAGCTCTCGCACCACCGTGTACAAAGGCATGCTCACCACCCAGCAACTGGCTGAGGTCTTTCCCGATCTGTTGGACGAGCGGATGGCCAGCGCGTTGGCGCTGGTGCACTCCCGCTTCTCCACCAACACTTTCCCGGCGTGGGAGTTGGCCCATCCCTACCGGTTGATGGCCCACAACGGTGAGATCAACACCGTCAAGGGCAACCGCAACTGGATGCGCGCCCGCGAGGCGCTGCTGGCCACCGAGACCATCCCCGGCGATCTGGAGCGGTTGTTCCCGATCTGCACCCCCGGCGGCTCGGATTCGGCCTCCTTCGACGAGGTGCTCGAACTGTTGCATCTGGGTGGCCGTTCGCTGCCGCACGCGGTGCTGATGATGATCCCGGAGGCCTGGGAGAACCACACCGAGATGGACCCGGCGCGCCGCGCGTTCTACTCCTTCCATTCCTCGGTGATGGAGCCCTGGGACGGTCCGGCGTCGGTGACCTTCACCGACGGCACCCTGATCGGCGCGGTCCTCGACCGCAACGGTCTGCGTCCTGGTCGCTACTGGGTGACCGAGGACGGCCTGGTGGTGTTCGCCTCCGAGGCCGGCGTGCTCGACATCGACCCGGCCAAGGTGACCATCAAGGGGCGGATGAAGCCCGGGCGCATGCTCCTGGTCGATCTGGCAGAACACCGGCTGATCAACGATGACGAGATCAAGGCACAGCTGGCCGCAGAGCACCCCTACGCCGAATGGGTCGAAGAGGGCCGGATCGACCTGGCCGATCTGCCGGAGCAGCAGCATGTGGTGCACAGCCACGCCTCGGTGATCCGTCGTCAGCAGATCTTCGGCTACACCCACGAGGAACTGCGCCAGTTGATCGTGCCGATGGCCAACACCGGCGCAGAGCCGATCGGTTCGATGGGTTCCGACACTCCGGTGGCCGTACTCAGCGATCGGCCGCGGCTGTTGTTCGACTACTTCTCGCAGCTGTTCGCCCAGGTCACCAACCCGCCGCTGGATGCGATCCGCGAGGAACTGGTGACCTCGCTGACCGCCACCTTCGGGCCGGAAGCCAACTTGTTGGAGCCCGGACCGGAGTCGTGCCGTCACATCGTCATCGGCTACCCGATTCTGGACTCCGACGAGTTGGCCAAGCTGGTGCGGATCAACCGCGACGGCTCGATGCCGGCCTACGAGACCCACGTGGTCCGCGGCCTGTACCCGGTGGCCGGCGGGGGAGCAGCGCTGAAGGCCGCCCTCGACGACCTGTGCGTCCAGGTGAGCGAAGCGATCGCCAACGGCGCTCGCACGCTGATCCTGTCGGATCGGCACTCCTCGGCTGAGCTGGCACCGATCCCGTCGCTGCTGCTCACCGCGGCGATCCACCATCACCTGGTGCGCGAGAAGCAGCGCACCCAGGTCGGCCTGATCATCGAGGCCGGCGACGTTCGCGAGGTGCATCACGTCGCCCTGCTGATCGGCTATGGCGCGGCAGCGGTCAACCCGTACCTGGCCTTCGAGTCGGCCGAAGACCTCGCCCGCCGGGAGTGGTTGGTCGACCTGACTCCCGAGCAGGCGGTCTACAACGTCCGCAAGGCGCTGGGCAAGGGCGTGCTGAAGGTGATGAGCAAGATGGGGGTCTCCACCATCGCGTCCTACACCGGTGCGCAGATCTTCGAGGCGCTCGGCCTGTCCAGCGAACTGATCGACGCCTACTTCACCGGCACCACCAGCCGGATCGAGGGCATCGGTCTGGATGAGGTCGCCGAGGAGGTGGCCAAGCGTCACGCGGTCGCCTACCCGCCGCTGGGCATCGTGCTGCCGCACCGCACCCTGGCCGTGGGCGGGGAGTACAAGTGGCGCCGCGAAGGACCGCCGCACCTGTTCGACCCCGAAACCGTCTTCCGGCTGCAGCACGCCACCCGCGAGGGCCGCTACGACCTGTTCAAGCACTACACCGATCGGGTCAACGACCAGTCCAAGCGGCTGATGACCCTGCGTGGTCTGCTCGACTTCGAGTCCGACCGCAGCCCGGTGCCGATCGAAGAGGTCGAGCCGGTCAGCGAGATCGTCAAGCGGTTCTCCACCGGCGCGATGAGCTACGGCTCGATCTCGCTGGAGGCCCACCAGACTCTGGCCATCGCCATGAACCGGTTGGGCGGCAAGTCCAACACCGGTGAAGGTGGCGAGGACGCCGACCGCCTCTACGACCCTGAGCGGCGTAGTGCGATCAAGCAGGTGGCCTCGGGACGCTTCGGTGTCACCAGCGACTACCTGACCAACGCCGACGACATCCAGATCAAGATGGCGCAAGGCGCCAAGCCCGGTGAGGGTGGTCAGCTCCCCGGTGGCAAGGTCTACCCGTGGGTGGCCAAGACTCGGCACTCAACGCCGGGGGTCGGCCTGATCTCGCCGCCGCCGCACCACGACATCTACTCGATCGAGGATCTCAAGCAGCTGATCCACGACCTGAAGTGCGCCAACCCGAGCGCCCGCATCCACGTGAAGCTGGTCGCTGAGGTCGGCGTCGGGACGGTGGCCGCGGGGGTCTCGAAGGCCAAAGCCGACGTGGTGCTGATCTCCGGCCACGACGGCGGCACCGGTGCGGCGCCGCTGACCTCGGTCAAGCACGCCGGCGGACCGTGGGAGCTCGGCCTGGCCGAGACCCAGCAGACTCTGCTGCTGAACGGTCTGCGCGACCGGATCACCGTCCAGGTGGACGGCCAGCTCAAGACCGGCCGTGACGTGGTCATCGCCGCGTTGCTGGGCGCCGAGGAGTTCGGCTTCGCCACCGCACCGCTGGTGGTTTCCGGCTGCGTGATGATGCGGGTGTGTCATCTGGACACCTGCCCGGTGGGGGTGGCCACCCAGAACCCGGAGCTGCGGGAGAAGTACGCCGGCCATGCCGACTACGTGGTCAACTTCTTCGAGTTCATCGCCGAGGAGGTCCGCGAACTGCTGGCCCAGCTCGGCTTCCGCTCGATCGAAGAGGCCGTCGGCCACGTCGAGGCGCTGCGCACCCGCGAAGCGGTGGCGCACTGGAAGGCCGAAGGGCTCGATCTTGCGCCGATCCTGCATCAGGTCGAACTGCCCGCCGGCGCGCCGCTGCATCGGGTGATCGGCCAGGATCACGGCCTGGACGACAAGCTCGACGTCCAGTTGGTGGCACTGGCCCAGCCGGCGCTCACCGCCGGTGAGTTGGTGCGCGCCGACATCGCCGTGCGAAACGTCGACCGCACCGTTGGCACCCTGCTCGGCCATGAGGTGACCAAAGCCACCAAGGGCGCCGGATTGCCCGAGAACACCATCGACTTCACCCTGCGGGGCACCGCCGGGCAAAGCTTCGGGGCATTCCTGCCGGCCGGCGTCACGCTGCGCCTGGTCGGTGACTCGAACGACTACTTCGGCAAGGGGCTGTCCGGCGGACGGCTCACGCTGCGCCCGCACGAGAGCGCGACGTTCGCCGCTGAGGAGCAGATCATCGCCGGCAACGTGATCGCCTACGGCGCCACCAGCGGCGAGCTCTTCATCCGCGGGCAGGTCGGCGAGCGGTTCTGCGTGCGCAACTCCGGCGCGACCGCAGTCGTCGAAGGTGTGGGTGACCACGCCTGCGAGTACATGACCGGCGGTGAAGCGCTGATCCTCGGCCCGACCGGACGCAACCTCGCCGCAGGCATGTCCGGCGGCGTGGCCTGGGTGTTGGACCTGGTCGAGGCCCGCCTGAATCGCGAGCTGGTGGACGCACAGGACCTCAGCGATGACGATCTCGCCCGGATCCGCGTGCTGCTGAACAAGCATCTGGAGGAGACCGGCTCTGCGGTCGCCGCCGCGCTGTTGGCCGCCGGTGAGGACGAATGGCGTCAGCGATTCACCACCTTGATCCCGCGGGACTACGCGCGAGTATTGGCAGCACGGGCGAAGGCCGAGGCTGCCGGACTGGATGAGGAGACCACGATCAAGTTGATGATGGAGGCGTCCCATGGCTGATCCCAGAGGATTCATCACCACCGGCCGCCAGGTCGCCGACCGCCGTCCCGTCGAGGACCGCTTGCAGGACTGGCAGGAGGTGTATCGCGGGGCCCCGGGTATCGCGCTGCTACCGATCATCGCCAAGCAGGCCGGACGCTGCATGGACTGCGGCATTCCGTTCTGCCACTCCGGTTGCCCGCTGGGCAACCTGATCCCGGAGTGGAACGACATGATCTGGCGCGACGACTGGGTCGGTGCCACCGATCGGCTGCACGCCACCAACAACTTCCCCGAGTTCACCGGACGGCTGTGCCCGGCCCCCTGCGAAACCGCTTGTGTGGTGGGTATTCACCGGGATCCGGTGACCATCAAGAACATCGAGGTCTCGATCATCGACCGGGCCTGGGAGGACCGCCGGGTGCGGGCGCAACCGGCCGCGTGGCACACCGGCAAGACGGTCGCGGTGATCGGCTCGGGCCCGGCCGGACTGGCCGCGTCCCAGCAGTTGACCCGCGCCGGATACACCGTGGTGGTCTACGAGCGCGCCGACGCTCCGGGTGGGCTGCTGCGCTACGGCATCCCGGAGTTCAAGATGCAGAAGTCGGTGTTGGAGCGTCGGCTGAAGCAGATGCGGCTGGAAGGCACCGCTTTCAAGACCAGCGTCAACGTGGGTGTCGACATCACCGGCGAACAGCTGCTCGACCGCTTCGATGCCGTGGTGCTGGCGGTGGGTTCGACGATCCCGCGTGACCTGCCGGTGCCCGGACGCGAACTGCGCGGCATTCATCAGGCGATGGAGTTTCTGCCGCAGGCCAACCGCACCGCGGTCGGCCAGGAGGTCGCCGACCAGATCCTGGCGACCGACAAGGACGTGGTGATCATCGGTGGTGGCGACACTGGCGCCGATTGCCTGGGCACTTCACTGCGGCAGGGTGCACGCTCGGTGACCCAGCTGGAGATCATGCCGATGCCGCCGCAGAGCCGCCCGACGAACCAGCCGTGGCCGACCTACCCGATGACCTACAAGGTCACCTCTGCCCACGAAGAGGGCGGCGAGCGGGTCTACTCGGTCTCGACTGCTGAGTTCATCGGCGACGCCGACGGCAACGTCAGCGGCCTGGTGGTCAACGATGTGGAGTTCGTCAACGGCAAGCTGGAAGTCATCCCCGGTACCACTCGGACGATCGAGGCGCAGCTAGTGCTGTTGGCGATGGGCTTCGTCGGTCCCGAGCGTGGCGGCGTGATCGAGCAACTGGGCGTCGAGTTGGACGCCCGCGGCAACATCGCCCGCGACGAGAACTTCGCCACCAATGTTGATCGGGTGTTCGCGTGTGGCGATGCCGGACGTGGCCAGTCGCTGATCGTGTGGGCGATCGCTGAGGGTCGCTCGGCGGCCAACGGGGTCGACACCTTGCTGTCGGGTCGGGAGTCGCGGCTGCCGAAGCCGATCGCGCCGACGGATCGTCCGCTTACTGCCTGACCGCGTGTCGTCGTGGCGGCACTTCGGTGTCGTCGCCGCGCCCTAAGCTGGCCCGAGTTCCGGCAAGGGGAGGACCGATGGGTGAGCGATGGGGTCGCGTGTGGGCCACCGTCCGCGCTCCTGGCTGGGATCGGGTGCTGGTGCCGGTCTTCTTCACCGCGTTCGCGTTGGCGCGCGCGGGGCGATTCGAGGAGCGTGACCCGTACTGGCAGGCTCGCGCCGGCATGGAGAACCTGGCCGGTTGGCCGCTGGCCCGTCCAGACACCTGGACCTGGTCGGGGGTGGAAGGCCTGTGGTACCAGAACTCTCCGGGCTGGAACACCGTCGTCGGGTGGAGCTACCAGGTCGGCGGCTACTGGGGCTTCTATCTGATCGCCGTCGCGACGCTGCTGGCCTACTTCTTTGTCGCCTACGCGCTCGCCCGTCGACTCGGGGCGCGTGGCCTGCCGGCCTTGGTGGGCATCATGGCCGCTGCGGCACCGGCGATCTCCATGCTCAGTCCGCGGGCCACTCTGCTGGTGCAGATCTTCATCCTGGTGTCGTTCCTGGTCGCCTTGGCGCTATTTGATGGCTGGGGGCGTCACCTTGCGCTGCCGCTTGCCGCAGTGGTCACCGGCGTCGCTGCGGCGGCATTGTCCGCTGCGGGCAATGCCGTGCATCTGTCGTTCATCGCCTTCTCCGTCCTGCTGGCTGGTGCGTGGGTGCTGTTGTGGTGGGTCAGCGCGATGCCGGTGGCGCGCAAGCTGGTGTTGAGCCTGGCGAGTCTTCTCGGGTGGGGTGCGGGACTGCTGGCCACGCCCTACGGTCTGGCGATGGGTCTGGAACGCACCCGGGTGGTGCAGCAGGTCTGTGACGGCTTGATCCTGGAGTGGACCACGCCGTTCCAAGCAGACATCTCCCCGGTGTTCTGGCTGATGGTGGCTGCGGCCACCGTGTACGCCGCGGTGGCGGTGGTGGTGTTCGTCCGCGGCGGGCTTCGGCTGCCGTGGGAGTCGGCGCGCGCCGGGTACGCCCTCGTGTTGGCGATCAGCGTGCCGACCGCGGCTGCCGGTTGGTTTGCGATCCGGTTCCTGGGCGTGTCGCTGCTCAGCATCGCCCCGGTGCTCGCTGTGGTGGTCACCCTCGGCGTCGATCGGCTACGCCAGTGGTACCACGGACGCCCGCCCGGACGGTGGTGGGAATACCGCACCGGGGGGTTCTGGCGAGTGGCCTTGTCGGCCACCTTGGTGCTGCTCTCTCCGGCGGTGGGCTACCTGGTGTCGCTGCACGCGGTCCCCGACGAGCAGCACATGATCGACAAGCTGCCCACCGGATGCCGGCTCCTGAGCAGCGGAGGGTTGTCGGCAGCGGTGGTGCTGACCAGGCCGGATGTGCCGGTATGGATCGACGGACGAGCGGACTTCTTCGGGCGTGCCCAGCTGCTTCGCGCGTATTCGGTCTTCGGGCTGACCGCCCCCACGTTGCTCCCGCCCGGCACCGAATGCGTGTTCTTGGATGTGACCTCGAAGGACTCCATCCAGCTGGCGGCAGCGATCGATGCCTCCGGCCAATGGCGGGTGCTGGCCGGTGACGCTCGCTACCGCATCTGGGTTCCGGCTACTGCCGGTTAGTCTTCGCTGCGCAGCCGTTCGAGGGTGGACTTCCCGAAGAGGGATTCCACCAGGTCGACGGTGAGTTCGGCGGTGGTGTTGTGCTCGTCCAGGGCGGGGTTGACCTCGACCAGATCGATCGAGCCCAGTCGTCCGGTGTCGGCCACCATCTCCATACACAGTTGGGCTTCGCGGTAGGTGGCGCCGCCTCGCACTGGAGTGCCGACGCCGGGAGCGACCTCGGGGTCGACGAAGTCCAGGTCGATGCTCAGGTGGAGATGGGTGTCGGCATCCACCCCGGCGAGGGCTCGGACCATGGTGCGGCGCATCCCGATCTCGTCGATGAAACGCATGTCGAAGACCTCCACGCCCTCGGCGCGCAAGAACGACTTCTCACCGGCGTCGACACTGCGCAGCCCGACCTGGCGGATCTGGTCGGGGGTGATCGCCGGACGCTCGCCGGCCAGCTGGGTCAACTCGGCGGGTCCGTGGCCGGCCAGACAGGCCACCGGCATTCCGTGAATGTTGCCCGACGGGGTGAGCTCGGCGGTGTTGAAATCGGCGTGGGCGTCCACCCAGATCACTCGCAGTTTCTTGCCCACTCGGCGGCAATGGGCGGCTACCGCGCTGATCGAACCGATCGCCAGGCTGTGGTCGCCGCCGAGGAGGATGGGGAGCCGACCGTCGGCCAACTCGGTAGCGGTGGCCTGGTAGACCGCGCGGTTCCAGGCGATCACCTCGTCGAGGTGGCGGTAGCCGTCGACCGGGGGCAATTGCGGATTGTCGGGGCCGACGAGGTCGCCGACGTCGCGGACGTCGCATCCGAAGGCGGCCAGTGCCGGCCCGATGCCGGCCACGCGTAATGCCTGCGGGCCCAAGCGGCAACCCAGTCGCGAGGCGCCGATGTCGGTGGGAGCTCCAATGAGACTTACCTGCTGCAACACTGCACTGTCCTGTTCCGAAGGATCTGTGGATAATCCACCCATGACGGTAGCTCACCGTAGCGATCTGACTCCACCACCGCGGCGGGTGGCACTTCTGCGCGGAGTGAATGTGGGTCGCGCCGCCCAGCTGTCGATGCCGGCCCTGGCACAGGTCGCCCGCGACCTCGGGTGGACGGACGTGGCCACGGTCCTGCGCAGCGGCAACCTGCTCTTCGTGGCCCCGGACAGCGATCTTGAAGCGGCTGGGCGGCTGAGTGCTGCGGTGGCCGCTCAACTGCGGCTGCCGGTGGCGGTGGTGATCCGCACCGGTGAGCAGCTGCGGGCACTGCTGGATCACCATCCCTTCACCGCCGGCGATCCGGCACGCACGGTGATCGCCTGCGCCGACCGCGAACTGGATCCCGCGGCAGTGCAGCGGCTGACCGCGCTGGTTTCGGGCACCGAGCAACTGAAGGTCGTCGGCACCGACGTGTTTGCCGCCTTCCCTGACGGGCAGGCTTCATCGCGGCTCGCCGCGGGCATGGCCAAGGCGGCTGATCCTGCGGTGTTGACCGCCCGCAATCTGAACACGATGCGCACGTTGGCCGACCTGTTGGCGCCCTGAGCGACGAAGTTTGAACCAGCCCCGTTCAGGGGTGAGTCGAGGGCGCCGATCACCGCCGCGCGGAGTTAAGGTGAAGCTCCGCTGCCTTCCCCCAGCGTCGGGTTTGCCCAACCATTCAGACCGGAGGTCATAGGACAGCGTGTCGGCCGAATTCGTCCACCTGCACTGCCACTCGGAGTACTCCATGCTGGACGGCGCAGCACGCCTGAAGGACTTGGTTTCGACGGCTGAGGCACAAGGCATGAAGGCGCTGGCCGTGACCGACCACGGCAACTTGTTCGGCGCGTATGAGTTCTACAAGGTGGCGAAGAACTCTGCGGTCAAGCCGATCATCGGCCTGGAGGCATACCTCACCCCGAAGACCCATCGCAGCGAGCGCAAGCGCGTCCAGTTCGGCGACGGCACCGGGGACGACGTGGCGTCCAAGGGTGCCTACACCCACATGACGATCTGGGCGGAGAACCGCGACGGCATGCACAACCTGTTCCGGCTGAGTTCGCTGAGCTCGCTGGAGGGCTTCTTCTACAAGCCACGCGCCGACCGCGAACTGCTGAACCGTTACGCCAAGGGCCTGATCGCCACCACCGGCTGCCCGTCGGGCGAGGTGCAGACCTACCTTCGGCTGGGCCAGTACAAGGAGGCGCTCGCCTCAGCTGCCGAGTTCCGCGACATCTTCGGCGCCGACAACTTCTTCGTGGAGTTGATGGATCACGGGCTGGAGATCGAGAACCGGGTCCGCGACGATCTGCTGCGGATTGCCAAGGACCTCAACCTTCCCTTGGTGGCCAGCAACGACCTGCACTACGTGCGCGCCTCCGACGCCGAGGACCACGACACCTTGTTGTGCGTGTCGGCCGGAGCGAACAAGGACACCCCCAACCGGTTCAAGTTCGACGGCAGCGGCTACTACCTGAAATCAGCCGAGGAGATGCGGGCGCTCTTCAGCGGAGTGCCCGAGGCCTGCGACAACACCTTGGCCATCGCCGAGCGTTGTAGCACCAGCTTCGATGAGGGTGTGGGCACCTACATGCCCGACTTCCCGGTGCCGGGTGGCGAGACCGAGACGAGTTGGTTCATCAAGGAGGTCAATACCGGCCTGATGGACCGCTTCCCCGATGGGGTGCCCGATTATGCGATCAAGCAGGCCGAGTACGAGGAGGAGGTGATCATCGGAAAGGGCTACGCCGGCTACTTCCTGGTGGTGGCCGACTTCATCAACTGGGCCAAACGCAACGGGATCCGGGTCGGACCAGGCCGCGGCTCTGGTGCTGGTTCGATGTGCGCCTATGCGATGAAGATCACCGACCTCGACCCGGTGCCGCACGGTCTGATCTTCGAGCGCTTCCTGAACCCCGAGCGTCCCTCGATGCCCGACTTCGACGTCGACTTCGACGAGCGTCGTCGCGGCGAGGTGATCGCCTACGTCACCGAGAAGTATGGCAAGGACCGGGTCTGCCAGATCGTCACGTACGGAACCATCAAGGCCAAGCAGGCCATCAAGGACGCCGGACGGGTGCTGGGCATGCCGTTCTCGCTGGGGGAGCGGGCCACCAAGGCCTATACCCCGCCCGTGCAGGGCAAGGACGTCTCGCTGGCCGACGTCTTCAACCCCCAGCACGACCGGTACGGCGAAGGCACCGAGTTCCGTGAGCTGTACAACACTGATCCCGAGGTGCAGCGGGTGGTCGACACCGCGCGCGGCATCGAAGGGCTGAAGCGACAGTGGGGCGTCCACGCCGCCGGCGTGATCATGTCCTCGACTCCGTTGATGGACGTCATCCCGATCATGAAGCGGGAGCAGGACGGCCAGATCATCACCCAGTTCGACTACCCCAGCTGTGAGGCGCTCGGCCTGGTCAAGATGGACTTCCTGGGATTGCGGAACCTCACCATCCTTGACGACGCAGTGCGCAACGTGAAGGTGAACCAGGGCATTGATCTTGATCTGGAGGCGCTGAGCAAGGACACCACCGACCGGGCCACCTACGAGTTGCTGGCCAGTGGCGAGACTCTTGGCATCTTCCAGCTGGACGGCGGCGGCATGCGGGTGCTGCTGAAGCTGATGCAGCCGGACAACTTCGAAGACATCTCCGCGGCATTGGCGCTGTACCGCCCCGGCCCGATGGGGGCCGACAGCCACACCAACTACGCCCTGCGCAAGACCGGACGCCAGCCGGTCAATCCGATCCACCCGGAGTTGGCCGAGCCGCTGGCCGACATCCTCGACATCACCTACGGCCTGATCGTCTATCAGGAGCAGGTGCAGCAGATCGCCCAACGGGTGGCCGGCTACACGCTGGGTCGAGCCGACGAACTGCGCCGGGCCATGGGCAAGAAGAAGAAGGAAGTCCTGGAGAAGGAGTTCGTCCCCTTCGAAGCCGGCATGAAGGCCAACGGCTATTCCGACGCGGCGATCCGGACCCTGTGGGAGATCCTGATCCCGTTCTCGGCCTACGCCTTCAACAAGGCTCACACCGCTGCCTACGGCCTGATCTCCTACTGGACGGCCTACCTGAAGGCCAACTACCCGGCCGAGTTCATGGC